>CAZAGK010000063.1:0-9012 GCA_964484775.1 uncultured Gemmatimonas sp.
CCTGTTCGGCGGCCGCGCCTGCCCGACCATCATCGAGACCTCGTCGAAGAAGAAGCTCGCGGGCGAGCAGGTCGGCATCGGCGACGTCTGCTTCAAGCGCGACGGCGTCTTCGCCATGGAGCTGGGCGGTCCGGAGGTCGGACGCGGCTGCGGTGGACGCGGCATCATCCACGGTTTCGAACTCCTCGAGAAGCTCGGCTTCCACGAGTGGGGCTTCGACTACGTGCTCCTCGACTTCCTGGGCGACGTGGTGTGCGGCGGCTTCGGTCTGCCGATCGCCCGCGACATGTGCCAGAAGGTCATCGTCGTCGGCTCCAACGACCTGCAGTCGCTCTACGTCGCGAACAACGTCTGCTCCGCGGTCGAGTACTTCCGGAAGCTCGGCGGCAACGTCGGCGTCGCCGGCATGGTGATCAACAAGGACGACGGCACCGGTGAGGCCGCGGCCTTCGCCGAGAAGGCCGGGATCCCGGTGCTGAGCGCCATCCCCGCGCACGAGGACATCCGTCGCAAGAGCGCCAACTACGAGATCATCGGCAAGCCGGGCACGCAGTGGGCCTCGCTGTTCGAGACGCTCGCGACGAACGTCGGCGAGGCGCCGCCGGTGCGCCCGACCCCGCTCACGCAGGATCAGCTGCTCGGTCTCTTCGCCAGCGACGTGACCGGCCGCGATGTCGTGCTCGAACCCGCGACCACCTTCGACATGGTCGGCCGCAACGACGTCTCGAAGCCGACCCTCGAAGTCATCTACGACACCGCCGTCTGACCGTGACCTCCTCCTCCCTCCCCATCCTCGGTCAGGACCCGACGCCCAGCGTCGGGACCGACGGCGTCGGCTGTCATGCCGGCGCCGCCGAGATGCACGCGGCCGCCAAGGCCGCGGGAAAGAGCGAGACCCTCGACCAGTACGCGCAGGACTATCCGAAGGGCCCGCACGATCAGCCGCAGTCCATGTGCCCCGCCTTCGGCTCGCTGCGCGTCGGCCTCCGCATGCGTCGCACCGCGACGGTGCTCAGCGGCTCGGCCTGTTGCGTGTACGGCCTGACGTTCACCTCGCACTTCTACGGGGCGCGTCGCACGGTGGGCTACGTGCCGTTCAACTCCGAGACGCTCGTCACGGGGAAGTTGTTCGAGGACATCCGCGAGGCCGTCTACAAGCTCGCCGATCCCGCGAACTACGACGCGATCGTGATCACGAACCTCTGCGTGCCGACCGCCAGCGGGGTGCCGCTCCAGTTGCTCCCCAAGGAGATCAACGGCGTGCGCATCATCGGGATCGACGTCCCGGGCTTCGGGGTGCCGACGCACGCGGAGGCGAAGGACGTCCTGGCCGGTGCGATGCTCCGCTACGCCCGCACGGAGGCCGAGCTCGGCCCCGTCGCCGCCCCGCGCGGTGGCAAGTCGGAGAAGCCGACCGTCACGCTGCTCGGCGAGATGTTCCCGGTCGATCCGATGCAGATCGGGATGATGCTCGAGCCGATGGGGCTCGCCGCAGGTCCCGTGGTGCCGACGCGTGAGTGGCGCGAACTGTATGCCGCGCTCGACTGCGTCACCGTCGCCGCGATCCACCCGTTCTATACGGCGAGCATCCGCGAGTTCGCCGCCGCCGGTCGCAGCATCGTCGGCTCGGCGCCGGTCGGGCATGACGGCACCGAAGGGTGGCTCCAGGCCGTCGGGACCGCCGCGAACGTCGCGCAGGACAAGATCGACGCCGCCAAGAACAAGTTCCTCCCCGCCATCAAGGGCGCGCTCACGAACATGCCCATCAAGGGGCGCATCACGATGAGCGGCTACGAAGGCTCGGAGTTGCTCGTGGCGCGGCTGCTGATCGAGAGCGGCGCCGACCTGCGCTACGTCGGCAGCGCCTGTCCGCGCACGCAGTGGAGCGACGCCGATCGCGAGTGGCTCGAGGCCAAGGGCGTGCATGTGCAGTTCCGCGCCTCGCTCGAGCAGGACCTCGCCGCGATGCATGAGTTCAAGCCCGACCTCGCCATCGGCACCACGCCGGTCGTGCAGGCCGCCAAGGAACTCACGATCTCCGCGCTGTACTTCACCAACCTCATCTCGGCCCGTCCGCTCATGGGCCCCGCCGGCGCCGGTTCGCTCGCGACGGTCATCAACGCCGCCATCGGCAACAAGGCGCGCTTCGACGAGATGAAGGCCTTCTTCGGTGATGTCGGCGAAGGGATCAACGCCGGAGTCTGGGAGGATGTGCCGAAGGATCATCCCGACTTCCGCGAGCACTACAAGCGTCATCTCAGCAAGGCCGCCAAGAAGCGGAAGGCCGAGGAGATGATCTGATGTCACACGTCCACGGATGCCCCACCCCCCACCCCATCAGCGGAGGTCTCGGATGCTAGTACTGGATCACGATCGCGCTGGTGGATACTGGGGCGCCGTGTACGTGTTCACCGCGATCAAGGGTCTCCAGGTGGTGATCGACGGCCCCGTGGGCTGCGAGAACCTCCCGGTGACGTCCGTGCTGCACTACACCGACGGGCTCCCCCCGCATGAGCTGCCGATCGTCGTCACCGGCCTCGGCGAGGAGCAACTCGGTCGCGAAGGGACGGAAGGTTCGATGAAGCGCGCCCACGCGGTGCTCGATCCCGAGCTGCCGGCGGTGGTGGTCACCGGGTCGATCGCCGAGATGATCGGCGGCGGCGTGACCCCCGAGGGCACCAACATCCAGCGCTTCCTCCCGCGCACGATCGACGAGGACCAGTGGCAGTGCGCCAACCGCGCGATGTACTGGCTCTGGACGGAGTACGGACTCAAGCGCGGGCAGGCGCCCGAGCGTGAGGCCAAGCTCCCCGGGGCCAAGCCGCGCGTGAACATCATCGGCCCCGCCTACGGCACCTTCAACATGCCGAGCGATCTCGCCGAGATCCGCCGCCTGGTGGAAGGGATCGGCGCCGAGATCAATCTGGTCTTCCCGCTCACGAGCCATCTGGCCGATGTGCCGAAGCTCGTGAACGCGGATGTGAACATCTGCATGTACCGCGAGTTCGGCCGCATGCTGTGCGAGGCGCTCGATCGTCCGTATCTCCAGGCGCCGATCGGCCTGCACAGCACGACCAAGTTCCTGCGCTCGCTCGGCGAACTGCTGGGACTGGACCCCGAGCCGTTCATCGAGAAGGAGAAGCACACCACGATCAAGCCGGTGTGGGATCTCTGGCGCTCCGTGACGCAGGACTTCTTCGGGACGGCGAGCTTCGCGATCGTCGCGAACGACACGTATGCGCGCGGCGTGCGGAACTTCCTCGAGACCGAACTCGGCCTCCCCTGCACCTTCAGCGTGTCGCGGAAGCCGGGGCAGAAGACCGACAACGACGCGGTGCGCACGCTGGTGAAGGAGAAGCCGCCGCTCATCCTGTTCGGGTCGTACAACGAGCGGATGTATCTGGCCGAGGCGGGCGGGCGCGGGATGTACATCCCGGCCTCGTTCCCCGGCGCGATCATCCGCCGGCACACCGGGACGCCCTTCATGGGCTACTCCGGCGCGACGTATCTGGTGCAGGAAGTGTGCAATGCGTTGTTCGACGCGCTCTTCCACATCCTCCCGCTCGGGACGGAGATGGACAAGGTCGAGGCCACCCCGAGCCGTCTCCACAAGGAGATGCCGTGGGAGGAAGAGGCGAAGGCGCTGTTGGACGAGTTGGTGGAAGCCCAGCCTGTGTTGATCCGGATCTCGGCGGCCAAGCGGCTGCGTGATGCGGCGGAACGCGATGCGCGTGATCTGAATGACGTCATCGTCACTCGCGATCACGTCCTCGCGTCACGTCGTGTGCTGACGGGGGCCAATGTCTGATATCTCGCTCCTCCCCAACGCTTCGCGGATCGTGGCGACCGCGCGTGCCGGCAACTCCTCGTGCAGGAGATGCCCCGCGCCTTCGACCACGATCAGCGAGGCGCCGGGGATGCGCGACGCTTCACGCGTCAGCGCGGCGAGCGGGATGTACCCGTCCTTCGATCCATGCAGCAGCGTCAGCGGGAGTGCGAGCCGCGGCAGGTCGCGCAGCAACGTCGGGAGTTCCCATCCGGCCATCATGGCGAGCGCGGCGCGCACGTGCGGTTCGGAGCGCATGAAGCGCTCGTACCAGAGGAGCGCGGTGTCGTCGATGGTCGAGCCGGTGGCCGCGAGCATCGTGCGCGGGACCCCGGGGATGCGCGCCATGGCGGTGGCGGCGCGCACGACGAGCGGCGACGTGACGAACGGGTTCACGAGCGGTGCCGCGACGGTCATGTATGTGGCGTGCGGCGGGACGATCGATGCGCCGAAGCCGACGAGCGCGCGCGCCGCGGGGAGCATCCCGTCGAGCGCAATGCGGAGCATGACGGCCGCGCCGGCGGAATGGCCGGCGACCAGCACCGGTTCCAGCTGCAGCGTGTCGAGCAACGCACGCACGGCGTGGGCCATCCCCGGCAGCGTGAGGGCATCGTCGCCGGCGACGGTGAAGCCGTGCCCCGGCAGGTCGGGGGCGATGACGGTGGCGAAGGGTGCCAGCGCCGGGAGGATGTTGCGCCAGGTGTGCGTCGCGGACGCGGTCCCGTGCAGCAGCAGCACGACCGGCCCGTCGGTGACGGCACCGGCGACTTGGACATGGAAGTCGATGCCGGCCGCGCGGACGATGCGGCTGCAGTCGACGTTGGGAAGATCGGCTGGTAGTGAAGCGGGGCGCATGATGGTCCGTGGCAGCAGCGTCTCGTGCAGGACGAGGAATAGTACAACGCCGTCGCACTTCCGGGTGCAAGCGACGGCGACAGGTCGGCACCCCGGGAGTCTCTGACTCCCCCCTGTCCGCGAGGGTGTGTTCGCGGAAAAAACCTTGCTCGGAGGAGCTATGTCACAGAACAACGGTTCCATGACGGAAGAGGACGCGAAGGCGTTCCACGGTTACTTCATCATGATGGCTGGTGTGTTCTTCGCCGTTGCCGTCGGCGCGCACCTGCTGGCTTGGAGCTGGCGCCCCTGGCTGTAAGCAGCCAATCCCACTCCCTGTCACTTTGACCTGAGGTCACACAATGCATCGAATTTGGGTAGGGCTCGACGCCCGCGTCGTGTTGTCGGCCGTTGGTTCGGCCATCACGATCATGGTGCTCGTCATCCACCTGTTTGCGTTCAAGGTGGTGAATTATCCGGGATCGACGATCGTCAAGTATCACCCGGCCGCTACGAAGTAAGCGTACCGTGGACGCGAGGGGAGCGGCTCAGGTCTCGGGTGGTCCGAGACGGGCCACCCGGCAATGAACCGCTCCCACGCCTCACAATCACAGGAGACCAGAATGCATCGTATTTGGCTGGCCTACGACCCGCGCAGAGTTCTCATCGCGCTGTTCGGGTTCCTCGGAGTGCTGGCGTTTCTCATCCACTTCATCCTGCTGAGCTCGAGCCGGTATGGGTGGGTTGAGAACGGGACGCTGACGACGGAGCAGTTGAAGCCGCCGGCCAGCGCTCCGGCAGCGACGGCCGAGATGGCCCCGCTTCCGCCCGGGCGGTAAGTGGTCGTATGTGACTGACGGAGGGACGGCGCACGTGGTGGTGCCGCCGTTCGCCTTCCCTCCGTCGGTCCCGCTCCACCTTCCACCGTGCGTTTCAGGCGGGGATCCGACTTTCGGAGACTGACTCATGGCAATGCTGAGTTTCGAAAAGAAGTATCGAGTACGCGGAGGGACGCTGCTCGGCGGCGACCTGTTCGACTTCTGGTTCGGGCCGTTCTACGTCGGGTTCTTCGGCGTCACTGCCGTGTTCTTCATCACGCTGGGCACGCTGCTCTGCATCTACGGCGCGGCGATCGGCCCGACCTTCAACATCTGGATGATCAACATCGCGCCACCCGACCTGAAGTACGGGTTGGGCTTCGCGCCGCTCAGAGAGGGTGGGCTCTGGCAGCTCATCACGATCTGCGCGACCGGCGCCTTCTTCAGCTGGGCGCTCCGTCAGGCGGAGATCGCGCGCAAGCTGGGCATGGGGATGCACATCCCGTGGGCCTACGGCGTCGCGGTGCTCTGCTATGTCACCCTGGTGATCATCCGCCCCATCCTGCTGGGCGCCTGGGGGCACGGGTTCCCGTACGGCATCTTCAGTCATCTCGACTGGGTGTCGAACGTCGGGTACCAGTACCTCCATTTCCATTACAATCCGGCGCACATGATCGCCATCACGTTCTTCTTCACGACCTGCCTCGCCCTGGCGATGCACGGCTCGCTGATCCTCTCGGTGACGAATCCGCCGAAGGGAGAGCCGGTGAAGACGAGCGAGCATGAGAACGTCTTCTTCCGCGACCTGGTCGGATATTCGATCGGCGCCATCGGCATCCATCGTCTCGGTCTGTTCCTGGCCCTCTCGGCCGGCATCTGGAGCGCGATCTGCATCGTGATCTCCGGGCCGTTCTGGACCAAGGGCTGGCCCGAGTGGTGGTCGTGGTGGCTCAACCTTCCTATCTGGCGCTAAGGGGACTGACTCATGCTTGAATACCAGAACCTCTTCACGCGCGTTCAGGTCCGAACGGCGGCCGATCCCGGCCTGCCGATCGACGAAGGGCTGGGCATGCGCCTCGGCAAGGGCGGGTTCGGGACGATCGGCTACTGGATGGGCAAGCTCGGTGACGCCCAGATCGGTCCGATCTACCTCGGCCTCGAAGGTGCCGCGTCGCTGCTCTTCGGCTTCATCGCCTTCGAGATCATCGGGCTGAACATGTGGCGCTCCGTCGGTTGGAGCCCCGTCCAGTTCGTGCGCCAGCTCCCGTGGCTCGCCCTCGAGCCGCCTTCGCCGGAGTACGGGCTGCACATCCCCCCGCTCGACAAGGGCGGATGGTATCTGATCGCCGGCTTCTTCCTCACGGCGAGCATCCTCCTCTGGTGGGTCCGCACGTACAAGCGTGCGCGGGCCCTCAAGATGGGGACGCATCTCTCGTGGGCCTTCGGCTCGGCGATCTTCCTCTACCTGGCCTTCTTCTTCCAGCCGCTCCTCGTGGGCTCGTGGAGCGAGATGGTGCCCTTCGGCATCTTCCCGCACCTCGACTGGACCTCGGCCTTCTCGATCCGCTACGGCAACCTCTACTACAACCCGTTCCACGCCCTCTCGATCGCCTTCCTGTACGGCTCGGCGCTCCTCTGGGCCATGCACGGCGCGACGATCCTCGCCGTGAGCCGCTACGGCGGCGAGCGCGAGATCGAGCAGATCACGGATCGCGGCACCGCCGCGGAACGTGCCCAGCTCTTCTGGCGCTGGTGCATGGGGTGGAACGCCACGATGGAGTCGATCCATCGCTGGGCGTGGTGGTTCGCCGTGTTGACGACCTTCACCGGTGGCATCGGCATCCTGCTGACGGGCACCGTGGTCGACAACTGGTATCTGTGGGCGGTCAAGCATCACGTGGCGCCGAACTATCCGGTGCAGAACGCGCTGGATGCGAAGGAACTCGAGCGGCTCCGTGGTGCCTATCCGGGACGCCTCAAGAACGGCTTCCCGATGACCTTCGTCGCGCCGGCGCCGGCGGCTCCGGCCGTCGCCCCTGACACGACGGCCGCCAAGGCCGCCGCGGCGGGTGCTCCGGCAGCCGTCGCCGCTCCGGCGACCGCCGCGCCGACCGCTGCTCCGGCGGCGGCTCCGGCGGTTGCACCGGCGACGAAGCCCGCAACGACCCCTGTGACGCCGGCCGCGCCGGCTGGGAGGAAGCCGTGATGCGCTCCATGCATATCCTCCGCACCGGGGTGGTCCTCAGCGCGACCCTCGCGCTCGGCGCCTGCAAGTTCTTCTCGCCGCGCGATTCCGTGCAGCGCGGCGAACGCGGGACCGGGATGGTGGTGATCTATCCGCACAACAAGACGGTCGCCGCCTTCAACGAGACCAAGCTGCCGGCCATTCACGCGCCGGCCGGCGAGTCCCCGCCAGGCCCCCTCCCCTGGAAGAACGTCCAGGTCCTCAACGACATCAGCGTCGCCGAGTTCAACCGGACGATGCTCGCGATGTCCGAGTGGGTGGCGGGACCGGGCAACTGCCAGTATTGCCACAACATCGCCGACTTCGCCGCCGATACGGCGAACAACGGCAAGCCGCTGTACACCAAGGTCGTCGCGCGTCGCATGCTCCAGATGACGCGCCAGATCAACGGCCAGTGGCAGTCGCACGTGGTCAACACCGGCGTCACCTGCTACACCTGCCACCGCGGCAAGCCGCTCCCGAACGGACTCTGGTTCTATTCCGACGAGAACCAGTACCTCCGCCACTACCTCGACTCGACCGGCGCTCGCGTCATGTCGCATCAGGTGGCCCCGGGTCCGGGGAACCGCACCAGCATCAAGCAGGCGGAGTGGACCTACGCGTTGATGATCTCGCAGTCCAAGTCGCTCGGCGTGAACTGCAACTACTGCCACAACTCGCAGCAGTTCGCGAGCTGGCAGATGGCGCCGGCGCAGCGCGTGAAGGCCTACGACGGTATCCAGATGCTCCGCGACGTCAATCGCAACTACATGACGCCGCTCGCGGGCACCTTCCCTGCGGTCCGGCTCGGCCCCAAGGGCGACGCGCCCAAGGCGCAGTGCCTGACCTGCCACAACGGGGTCTACAAGCCCCTGTATGCGGCGCAGATGACCAAGCACTATCCGGCCATGTGGGGACGGGACAACTGGAACGGCGAGCCGTTCCCGGGCGTCCACGGCCCGGCGAAGCCTGACAGCACCAAGAAGATGGCGGCAGCTCCTGCCCCGGCGGCCACGGCCGCTCCGGCAGCGATCCCTGCCTCGGTCCCGAGCAAGCCGGCGGCGCCCGCGGCCAGCAAGCCCAACGGGAGCTCGCAGCACTAGATCGGCAGCACAGCACATTGCCTTGAGTCGGCAAGCAGCGGGGCCCCCGGAAACGGGGGCCCCGCTCTGCTTTGGGGGTGCCGGGGACATCGGGGGCCGTCGGCACGCGCGCATGCCGGAAGCGCGTGCGGGACGCGCACCGCATGGTCGTCGCCCCATTTGCCGCCCTCTCCACTACAAGAGAAGCGGCCCCGGGCAGATGCCCGG
>CAZAGK010000063.1:9022-20916 GCA_964484775.1 uncultured Gemmatimonas sp.
GCCCCCTTTTTGCGCCCCTCGCCTTAATTAGCCCCGGGCCCCGGGGCAGTGCCCGGGGGCCGCTTCGACGTACGAGAGGAACTGAGGCGCTTACTTGCCAGCCAGGAGCAGCGCCCGGAACGACTCCACCTGCGTGGGACCGAACGAACTCACCGCCACCCGCTCGCCCGTGATCGGGTCGTCGAGCATCAGCTTGCCGTCCTCGAACTGCGTCAGCACGAACGGTGCGGTCGCCGAGGCGTTGATCGCCCGGCGGCTCCGCGCGAGACCACGGATGGCCCCGCGCAGGAACTGATTCGTGTTCGGCGCCACCTCGGTCACCTTGGCGCTGGTGTTGCCGTCGATGACGATGATCCCGCCGTCAGGCGCGTCGGAGAAGACGAGCGACCGCGAGGCGAGGATCTTGCCATCGGGCTCGTCGAACCGCCCCTTCCCGAACCGGGTGGCCGACACGGCGAGCCAGATGGCCGCCGCCGCCATGATCAGGGCGAACACAAGGAACTGGCGTGGAGGCGCCAGGTTGTGCATCGCCGTCTTCTGCCCGGGTTCGGCCTCGAAATGGATCTGGGTCACGTGAGCACCGCCTGCGATCCTGCCGCCGTTCCGGTGGTGCTGGTCACGCGTCCTGGCTGTGCCAAGGCCCCTGCCGGCTCATTGGAGCCCGCCGAGGCACTCGAAGCCCCATTCCCCTCTTCAGTTGCCGGCATCGCCTGCAACGCCGCCTCGCGGAGGATCTCCCCCACCTTCTGGTGATCCTTCAGGCCGCGCAACAACGGCTCGGGCTGGCTCACCTTCCACGGCCGCGCATGCGGCCAGAGCACCAGCCAGGCCAACCGCTCGCTCGGTGAGAGCTGCAGGGCGATCTGCGCCGTCCCGTCCGCGAAGACCCGGGTCGACGCTCCCTCCACGAACTTGTAGGGGAGATTCAACGTCATCGGGAGGACGATCCCGATCCGCATCACCACCCGATGGTCGGTGATCGCGTACGTCGTCGTGCGCGCGCAGGCGTAGGCCAGCACGTGCGCGATCAGCACCGCCAGTACCGCCAACCCGACCTGCAGCAGGAACATGGTCCGGAAGGCCTCACCGTCGATCACCGACCGCGTGTTGATCGCCCAGATGCCGATCACCACCGCGAAGTACAGGGTCAGACCACGCGTGTGGAACGCGTGTCGCGCCAACGCTGCGCGATCCGGCTTCCCTTCCCAGAGGATACGCTCTCCTGCGGGAAGGGCCTCCGGCGCGCCTTCGATGCGCTGCCGCACGGGACTGGTCATCAGATGAGCGGCTGCGACCGATCGGGTGTGGCGTACAGATGGCCACCGCCGTAATAGGCCATGACCTTGTCCTCCTCGAGCAGGGTGATCTGCTCGTTGCTCTTGATCGCCGGCACGTTCGCGAACTGCGCGGCGGTGATCGCCTTCACGCGCACGTGATCGAGCCCGTAGAGCCCGAAGTTCGGCCAGGCCACGAACGGCACGGGGAGCAGCACCACCTTCCCACCGGCGGCCAGCGTCACCTCGTAGTAGCGCACCTGCGGCTCCGAGCGGTCCACCCAGATCTCGGTGATGGTGCCGGCCACGACGCCGTCGCACCCCTTCACCGGCAACCCGCGCGGATCGGGATCCCCTTCGGCGATGGTGTAGTCGGTCGCCACGCGCAGCGGGACGATCTTGGCCTTGCCATGCGCGGTGAGATCGGGGACGTCGGCACGATCGGCCCAGGCTGCGGGACCGATACCGTCGACCATCGGGTCACCGGTCGGAACGAACGGCGAACCATTGAATCCGTCCACCGCCGCCATCTTGAGCTCGTCAGCCACTAGTGTCCGCCTCCCTGCGTGTGATCGGGGTGGATGTAGGTCTTCTTCTCGGGAACGGTCGGCCAGCCTTCACGCGGGCCCTGCGGCGAGTCGAGCGGATAGCCTTCGCGCTTGTCCTCGCGGCGCAGATAGTACACGAGGCCGAAGAAGAACAACCAGAAACAGTAGAGTGCGATCTGCGCGCCATCGAAATAATGCGTCATGCCCCCTCCAGGGAATGCGCCGGAGCCAGGTCAGGCCGGAAGGTCCGCCAGACCGAACTCCTGTTGCCGGCGAATCGCGCCGGCGCGAACCATGGACACCAGGGGCCCGAGGGCCACCAATGTCGCGAACAACACCAGGATCTCTATGTGGTACACGACGCTGTACGGCACCGACGGCACCGACAGCCCTTCGCTGAGACGTCCCTGCTGGATCATGTGCGCCACGCCGTCCTTGATGGCCCCGGCACTCGCGAGCGCGATCCCTTCGCTCGTCGCGAACACCGCGCCCCAGGCGCCCAGCGCGATGCCGTGCTGCTCCTTGTCGCGCAGCCCCATCGCCGCCGACAGCGTCCCGACGCCGAACAACCCTTCCCCGGTGCCGATCAGGAACGTCCCGGTGCGGAAGACGAGCGTCGATTCCAACGGCCCCGCGCAGACCACCAGCGCGAAGGCGAGGATCCCCACCACGGCGCCGAGCGCCGCCAGGCGGATCGGGTCGATCCCCTTCTCCAGCAACCGCGCCGCGAGCATGAACGCCCCGATCGCGCCGAGCGCCATGATCCCCGTCAGCCAGGTCGTCTGCGACACGGTGAAGCCGAAGATCTCCCCGCCGTACGGCTCGAGCAGCACATCCTGCATGTTGAAGGCGAAGAACCCGAGCCCGACCGCGGTCAGCAGACGCACCGCCTCGCCACCGGCGGCGAAGGTGCGCCACGCCTCGCGGAACATCGGGCGGCGCTCATCCCGCTTGTACGGCGTGATCCCCGGCTCGCGCGCTTCCTGCTGCCACATCGCGATCGCGTTCACCACGATCGTGAACACCGCCGCACCCTGGATCACCTGCACCAGCTTGATCGGGGTGAAGTTGCGCAGCAGCCCGCCGAGGGCGAGGGCACTGACCACCGTGCCGACGAGCAGCATCAGGTACATCAGGGCGATCACCCGCGGACGCCGCCCCTCGGGGGCGATGTCGTTGGCGAGCGCGAGCCCGGCCGTCTGCACCGTGTGCGCGCCCGCGCCCACCAGGAAGAACGCCACCGCGCTCCCGATGTACGCGATCGCGCGCGGCCCCCACGCCTGATCCCCGCTCAGGATGATCAGCGCGAAGGGCATCAGGGCCAGCCCCGCGAACTGCATCATCGAGCCGGCCCACACGAAGGGCACACGCTTCCACCCCAGCACCGAGCGGTGCGTATCCGACCGGAACCCGATCAGGGCCCGGAACGGCGCGACGAGCAGCGGGATGGCGATCATGATCGACACGATCGACGCGCTCACATGGAGCTCCACGATCATCACGCGGTTGAGCGTGCCGAAGAACAGCGTCTGCACCATCCCGCAGGTGAGCTGGAACAGGCTCAGGCGCAGCAGCCGCGAGAGCGGCATGTCCGCCGTGGCGATGTCCGCGAACGGCAGCCAGCGTGGACCAAGCTTCTGGTACACGCGGGCAAGCACCGGGAGTCCTCCAGCGGCCATCAGATCACCAGACAGGTTCAAGACGGAAGTTCGCCGGCAGCTCGGCGTGCTTCGCGGGCAGCATGAACAGACGCAGGAAGATCAGGGCGTTCGACGCCTTCGCAGCCGTCGCACGCAGACTGCCCCCGAGCCCCCCGGCCTGCTCGGCCGCGGTGATCGCCAGCGTGTTCTGATACATCCGTTCCATCAACTCCCAAAGTTTGGGATTCTCGACGTCGATCGTGACAGGGAAAACCTGACGGCTGATCTCGTTGGTCAGGGCGATCACCCGCCGATCGAAGTCGTTGACGTCGAATCCGAGTTCCTTGAAGAAGTTCTGACGGAGGTGGTCACGGACGTACATCGTCGAGAACACTGCCAGCAGGAAGAAGCGGATCCAGAGCTTGTTCCCCCCGCGCAGGAACTGCGGATTGGCCCGCATCAGGATGGCGAACGCCTCCCCGTGCCGGAACTCGTCGTGGCACCAGTTCTCGAACCACTTGAAGATCGGATGAAACCGGTATTCCGGGTGTTTCTCGAGCTGCCGGAAGATCGTGATGTACCGCGCGTACCCGATCTTCTCCGACAGATACGTGGCGTAATAGATGTACTTCGGCTTGAAGTAGGTGTACTTCTTGGCCTTGGTCAGGAAGCTCAGGTCCACCGCCACGTTGAAGTCGTTCAGCGTGTGGTTGATGAACCCGGCATGACGCCCCTCGTCGCGGCTCATGAAGCCGAAGAGGTCGCGGATGTCCTTGTTCTTGACCCGCTTCTTGATCTCGGCGTACAGGATGCACCCCGAGAACTCCGCCGTCACCGAGCTCACCAGGAACTCGATGAACGACCGCTGCAGCTCGGGCGACCACCCGGTCCAGTCGAGGTTGAACT
The DNA here is from genome assembly GCA_964484775.1 of uncultured Gemmatimonas sp. Classification (GTDB taxonomy): domain Bacteria; phylum Gemmatimonadota; class Gemmatimonadetes; order Gemmatimonadales; family Gemmatimonadaceae; genus Fen-1231. The sequence goes on from CAZAGK010000063.1 coordinate 13,391, forward strand.
CCTCGGTGCGCTTGAAGTGGTCCTTGTTGGGATCGCGCCGGAACTCGTCGACCATCGCGTCCCACATCTCGCGCATGGAGTCGACGTTCAACCGGTCCATCTCGTCGAAGTCGGTCGTGTAGAACCGCGGGTTCAGCGCGGCGTCCTCGCGCGCTGCCTTGGTGGTCTCGTTGATCGGGGCCTGCGTCGTGGCTTCGTACATCGCTCAGCCCTCGAATCCGACTTCGTAGAGATCGGTCACGCCGCTCGTCCCGAGCACGCGCACCAGCAGCCGCCGTGGCCAACTCACCTGGGTCACCGTCGCCCGCGAGGTCATCGTGGACTTCGTGCCGATCGGGATGTACGAGGGCGCCGAGTGCACGAGCACCTCGTCCCCTTCGTTGACCTCGATCCCCTGCAGCTCCACGTGCGCGTGGAAGTGATCGTTGGTCGCTTCCAGATCGATCGTGCAGGGAACGTCGGAGCGCCGACGGGCGAGCATCCATGCCCCGAGCACCACCACGGCTCCCAATCCTGCGAAGAGGGACGCGTTCATCGTGACGACCTCATGCGCCGACCCCGAGGACCATGTCGTCGTCATCCGACGTCGTGGACCTCACGAGCTCGAGCGCCTGTGAGATGTAGAAGACGCTCTGCACGCGGGTCGTGCGAGCGGGATTCCAGTCGCCGAGCGCCGGCGACGACGCGATCGCCTCGTACAGCGATCGCTGGCGCAACGGCTCGATGGCCGGAGCGCGGTTCGTGTGCTCGGTGTGCGGCACGAGCCGCCCCACCGCGTGCATCAGTTCCAACAGCGGCGTGCTCGGCGCGTACGTCGCGACGATCGACCGCCGCGTCCGCGCCGCGAGCGCGCTGACCGCCAGCATCACATCCTGCAGCTGGTAGTGGATCAACGAGTCCATCGCGAACACATGGTCGAACTCCCCGAGGTCCGGCGAGAGCATGTCGCCCGAGCACCAGGTGATGCGCCCCGACAGCTGCTCCTCGCCCGCGCGCGCCTCGCCCACCTGCACCGCACTCTGCGCCAGGTCGATCGCCACCACCTCGGCGCCGCGCCGGGCCAGCTCGATGGTCGCCATCCCCGTGCCGCAGCCGGCGTCGAGCACCCGCATCCCGGTGAGGTCCTGCGGCAACCAGCCGAGGAGGGTGGCGCGCATGTTCGCGCGCCCCGCGCGCACCGTCTGACGGATCCGGCTCACCGGCGCGTCGGAGGTGAGCGCCGTCCACCCCTGCGAGGCGGTCCGGTCGAAATACTCCGTCAGCCACGAGCGCCGCTCGGCGTAGCTCGTGGACGACTCGTTGACGGCTCGCGCCGCGTTGCTCGAACGGCTCACGCTCAGTCGAAGCCCAGAAGGTCGAAGATCTCGCGATCGCGCATCGGCGACGCGAGGATGGGATCCACCCCGTTCGCCAGCATCTGCGCGATGCGCAGGTATTCGTTCTGCACCGCGACCACCTCCGCCGACTCCTCCATCTCGAAGATCGTGCACTTCTTGAGACGGCTGCGGCGGATCGCGTCGAGATCGGGGAAGCGACCGGCCAGCTTGAGCCCCGTCACGTTGTTGAACTTGTCGATCTGGTCGGTCTCGGCGCTGCGGTTGGCGATCACGCCACCGAGCCGCACCGCGTAGTTCTTGGACTTGGCGAGGATCGCCGCCATGATGCGGTTCATGGCGAAGATCGAGTCGAAGTCGTTGGCGGTCACGATCAATGCGCGCTGGGCGTGCTGCAGCGGGGCGGCGAAGCCGCCGCACACCACGTCGCCGAGTACGTCGAAGATCACGACGTCGGTGTCCTCGAGCAGATGGTGCTCCTTGAGGAGCTTCACGGTCTGTCCGACGACGTAGCCGCCGCAACCCGTGCCGGCCGGCGGTCCGCCGGCCTCCACGCACTGCACGCCGTTGTAGCCGGTGAAGACGAAGTCCTCTGGGCGCAGCTCCTCACTGTGGAAGTCCACCGTCTCGAGGATGTCGATGACGGTCGGGACCATCTTCTTGGTGAGGGTGAAGGTCGAGTCGTGCTTCGGGTCGCACCCGATCTGCAGGACCCGCTTGCCGAGTTTGGAGAAGGCGGCCGAGAGGTTCGACGACGTGGTCGATTTCCCGATGCCCCCCTTGCCGTACACGGCAAAGACCTGAGCGCCCGTGATCTTCTCGTTCGGGTCGAGGTGCACCTGCAGCGACCCTTCTCCATCTTCGCGGCTCGGCAACACCGGCAGTGACATCGACATGCGTCCTTCTCCCTCCAAAAGCCCCGGTTCAGATGCGGATTACGCGGTCGCGTACACGCCTTCGAGCCGGTCTTCCAACTCCTCGTTCGCCTGCCGCAGCGCTTCCAGCGTGGCGGCGTCCGGGCTCCAGTAGCCCCGGTCGTTCGCCTCGAGCAGGCGCTGCGTCATCCCCTGCGTCGCGTTCGGATTCAGTTGCGCGAGCCGTTCCCGCATCGCGGGGTCGAGCACGAAGGTCTGGCTGACCTCGGTGTAGACCCACTGCGGCACGGCACCGGCGGTCGCACTCCAGCCGAGCGTGGTGCTCACGTGTCCGGCCAGGTTGCGCACGCCCTCGTATCCGCTCGCCAGCTGCGCTTCGTACCACTTGGGGTTGAGCATGCGGGTACGGGTCTCGAGCGCGACCTGCTCCTGCAGGGTGCGCACCTTCCCCTCGCCGCTCCCGGTGTTGTCTCCCATGTACACGGGGACCGCCGCCCCACCCTTCTCGCGGACGATCGCGCGGTTCATGCCGCCGAGCGACTCCACGTACTGGTCGATGTCGGTGGCGCCGAGTTCGACCGAGTCGATGTTCTGGAACGAGAGCGCAGCCCCGCCGAGGGCGAGCTTCATGAGCTCGGGACGCGCGGTGGCGCCCTCCTTGGCCCCGTAGGCGTAGCACTTGCGGCGCACGAACTGTTCGGCGAGCTCGTCCTCGTCCTCCCACTTCCCGCTCTCGACGAGCAGGTTGACGTTCGAGCCGTAGGCGCCGTCCTGATTGCTGAAGACGCGGAGCGAGGCTTCTTCCAGCGAGCAGCCCAGCTGTGCGGCGTGCGCGAGCGAGTGCTTGCGGATGAAGTTCTGTTCGAGGGGTTCGTCGGCGGCGGAGGCGAGCGACGCGGCCTCCGCGAGCAGCTTCACCTGCAGCGGGAGCAGGTCGCGGAAGATCCCCGAGAGGGTGACGACGACATCCACGCGCGGGCGCCCGAGCTGTTCGAGCGGGACGAGCCGTGCGCCACAGAGACGCCCGACCGCGTCGAAGCGCGGGGCCGCTCCCATCAGCGCGAGCACCTGCGCGATGGGCGTCCCTTCGCTCTTCATGTTGTCGGTGCCCCAGAGGACGAAGGCGACCGTCTCCGGGAAGGGGGCGCCGTCGGCGGTGACGCGGTCGAGCAGCGTCTGCGCGCGCTTCCGCCCCTCGAGCGTCGCGAAGGCGCTGGGGACCTTGTAGGGATCGAAGCCGTAGAGGTTGCGCCCCGTCGGGACGACCGCCGGGGTGCGCACCAGATCGCCGCCGGGCGCGGGGGGCACGTAGCGGGCATCGAGCGCACGCAGCAGGCCGTCGACCTCATGGTCCTTGGCGAGGGCGTGATCGAGCCGTTCGAGTTCGGCGGCCGGGAGCGGCTCCGGCGACGCCTTGGCGATCGCTTCGATCGTCTCGCGCCGCGGCTGCTCCGGCATCCCTTCCCCCACCACGTGCAGTCCCATGGGGATCAGCGCGTACTCCATCTCGAGCAGCTTCTCGCGCACGCGCTCCACCTGCTGCGGTGCGTCGCCGTTCCAGACCGGCGCGCTCGGGCAGAGGTCGAGCGCCGACGCCTGCTGCTGGATGATCTCCAGGAGATCCTTGCTCGAGTCGGTATCCCCTTCGCGCTTGCGATAGCTGTCGAGCGAGCCCTTGAGCGTGGAGAGGTTCTTGTAGAGCCCGGCGTTGGCGATCGGTGGTGTGAGATACGACACGAGGGTCGCCCCGCCGCGCCGCTTGGCCAGTGTCCCTTCGCTCGAGTTGTTCGAGGCGTACAGATAGACGTTCGGCAGATCGCCGATCAGGCGCTCGGGCCAGCAGGTCTCGCTGAGCCCCACCTGCTTGCCGGGCATGAACTCGAGCGCGCCGTGGGTGCCGAAGTGCAGCACCGCGTTGGCGCCGAAGTCCTCGCGCAGCCAGCGGTAGTAGGCGCTGAAGGCGTGCGTCGGGGAGAAGTTCCCCTCGAAGAGGAGCCGCATCGGGTCCCCTTCCCACCCGAACGCCGGCTGCACGCCGACGAACACATTGCCATAGCGCTCGCCGAGCACGAAGATCGACGAGCCATCGCTGAGCTGACGTCCCGGCGCGGCGCCCCAGGTGCGCTCGATGTCATGCAGGTACCGCTCGCGCGCCACATGGTCCGACGCCGGGATGCGCGTGTACACATTGGCCGGCGCGCCGAACTGCTGGGCGTTGCCGTACACCACATGCTGCCGCAGCGCGTCCACGCTCTCGGGGAGTTCCACCGTGTAGCCCTCGCGCTGGAGCGCGGCGAGCACGTTGTAGAGCGATCCGAACACGTCGAGATACGCGGCGGAGCCCGTGTTCCCCGCGTTGGGCGGGAAGTTGAACACCGTGATCGCGACCTTCCGTTCGCTGCGCGGGGTGCGCCGCAGCACGATCAGCCGCGCGACGCGGCGCGCGAGCATGTCCACCCGGTCGGCGATCGGCAGTGAGGCTCCCGACTGTCCCGCCGCGTCCTTGCTGGTGCCGCCGTACACGAGTGGGCCGGTGGCGCCGTCGAGTTCGGGGATGGCCACCTGAAGCGTGGCCTGCAGCGGGTTCAGACCGCGCGCATCGGCGTTCCAGTCCTCGATGGCCTGGAACTCCAGCGTTTGCAGCGAGAGATAGGGCACGTCGAGCGTCTGCAGGATGGCCTGGGCCGCCTGCGCGTCGTTGTACGCGGGCCCGCCCACGAGCGAGAAGCCCGTCAGGGAGAGCATGGCGTCGATCGTCGTGCGCCCCTGCTTGTCGCGGAAGGCGAGTTCGATGGCCGCGCGAGCGTCGAGCCCCGAGGCATACGCCGCCACCACCGTGAGCCCCTGCGCCTCGAGCGCGGCGATCACCGCGTCGTAGTGCGCCGTGTTCCCGGCCAGCAGATACGAACGCCCCACGAGCACCCCGACCCGCCCCTTCTTCCCCTTCGCCGGAAGGTCGCGCAGCGACGACGACATCCCGCGGTTCGGGAGCGAGGGGTGATACACCCCGGTCTCCGGATGCTCCTCGACCGCGCTCACATCGAGCGCGCCCTTGAGCGCCGCGCGCGGCCCGCTCGCGTAGCGGTTGATGAGCATGGCGATCATCGACGCGAGGTTCGCGTCGGTGGCGCCGAGCCAGTACGAGATGCACAGCAACCAGGCGCGCACGTCCTGCGCCGGCCCGGGGACGAATCGCAACAGCTTCGGCAGCTGCCGCAGCATCGTCATCTGCCGCTCGCCGGCGGTGCCGCCATCCTCGCGCTTGCCGCGCAACTTCTTCAGCAGTGAGATCGGCGACCACGGACTCCGCTCCTCGCCGCCGCCCATCGAGAAGCGCCCGAGGCGGGTGAGGTGCATCACCTCCGGCGTGCAGAGGCAGGAGACCATCGCGTCGCACTGATCGCGCCGGGCGCGCAGCGCCGGAAGGACGGCCGCGGCATGCTCCTCGGTGAAGAGCATCATGTTGCAGACGATGTCCGCCTTGGCGATGTCCGCGCAGGCCCGTTCGCCGGCGGCAGGATCGCGCATCCAGTCGGCAGCGAGATGCATCGTGAGCTCGAGCCCCGGGATCTGCTGCCGCAACCGCGCGCGCGCCGCCTCGAACGCCCCCGAGAGGTGCGCGTCGAGGGTCAGCAACACCACTCGCACGGGGACGGTCGCGGGGCGCTTACTTGCCATAGTGCGCCTTCGCTTCGTACAGCGTGTCGACGGTGATCAGCGCGATCCCCTTGGCGGCGGCGAACTTCTCGGTGTTGCGCCGCGCCTTCCCGCGCACGAAGAAGGGGATCTTGCCGAGCTCCTTCTCGCCGTCGGGGGTCCACGTGGGCTCGGTCGGCGCCACTGGTGCCGCGACTGCTGCCGCGATCGGTGCTGCGACTTCGGCCGCGACCGGCGCCGCGACCGGCGCAACTACCGGCGCCGCGACCACCGGCGCCGCGACCGCCGGCGCCGCCTCCTCCACACTCTCCACTCCCGCCGGCGCCTTCGCATGCAGATGACTCGGCGCCGCATCCCCGTGGAACTCGAAGTCCTCACGGAACATGTGCAGCAGATGCTCCTCGAGTCCCATCATGAGCGGATGCACCCAGGTGTCGAACACCACGTTCGACCCTTCCCACCCCATCTGCGGGGAGTGCCGCGCCGGCACGTCCTGCACATGGAACGGACCGGAGATCACCGCGCACGGAACGCCGAGCCGCTTGGCGATGTGGCGCTCCATCTGCGTGCCGAGCACGAGTTCCGGGGCGGCATCGCCGATCGCCTTCTCGACTTCCAGATAGTCGTCGCTGATCAGCGCCTCGAGCCCCATCGCGGTGGCGCAGGCGCGGACATCGCGCGCCATCTCGCGGGCATAGGTGCCGATCCCGACCACGTGGAAGCCGAGCTCTTCCTTGGCGATGCGCGCCGCACTGATCACGTGCGTGCCGTCGCCGAAGATGTACACGCGCTTGCCCGTGAGATACGTCGAGTCCACGCTCCGCGAGTACCACGGGAGCCGCGAGGCACCAGCGGCGATCGCCTCCGAGACATCCACGCCGGCGAGCTCCCCCACCTCACGCAGGAAGTCGCGCGTCGCGCCCACGCCGATCGGCACCGTCTTCACGAAAGGCATGCCGTGCGTGCGCTGCAGCCATCCCGCCGTCGTCTGCGAGATCTCGGGATACAGCGACACATTGAAGTCCGCTTCGGTGAGCCGCGTGAGATCCGCCGGCGATGCGCCCCACGGGGCCACCACGTGCACATCCACGCCGACGGACTCGAGCAGCGCCTTCACCTCGCGCACGTCGTCGCGGCAGCGGAACCCCAGCGCCGTCGGTCCCAGGATGTTCGCCTTGGCGCGACGCCCCTCACGCGGCGCTCGCACCGCCGGCGCGCTGCGCGTGCCGACCATCGTGCGCACGAGATGGTAGAACGTCTCCGACGCCCCCCAGTTCTCCTTCTTGGAGTACGAGGGGAGCTCCAGCGGCACCACTGGCACCGGGAGCTTCAGCCCCATCGCGAGCGAGCCGGGCTGATCCTGGATCAGTTCGGCCGTGCACGACTCGCCGACGAGCATCGCCTCCGGTTTGAAGCGCTCGTACGCGTCCTTGATGGCGCTGATCACGAGCCCAGCCGTGTCGCCGCCCAGGTCGCGCGCCTGGAAGGTGGTGTACGTCACGGGAGGACGGCGATCCCGACGCTCGATCATCGTGAAGAGCAGATCGGCGTAGGTGTCCCCCTGCGGCGCATGCAGCACGTAGTGCACGCCGCTCATCGACGTGGCGCTGCGCATCGCCCCCCCCGGCGGCGGCCCGTCGGAGGTCCAGAGCGGGGGTTG
>CAZAGK010000064.1:0-20669 GCA_964484775.1 uncultured Gemmatimonas sp.
GCGATCAGCTGCCCGAGTATGCCGACGGGCAACGACGAGGCGTATGACCGTGCCGAGGACCAGGCGCAGCGCAACAGCCGCGGCTTCAACGCGGTGATGGCGACCAGCACGAGCTGGGCGGGCACCTGCCGCAAGGTGACGGTGACGCTCACGAACGGCGACACCTACGACCTGTTCTTCAAGTTCACGGCGCCGTGCAACAAGAACCACGATCACCGCGACGACGATGACGCGTACGACAAGTGGCACGACAAGCACTCGTACGGCACGTTCCGCGAGCGCAATCGCGATCGGCACTAGGATGGCCGTCCGTCGCTGAGGACGGACCACGCAGGGACGAAGGGCGCCTCCTCGGAGGCGCCCTTTGTCATTGTCCCGACATCCCCGAGCGGGAATGTGCACGGTCATGCCGCCGACCGATCGCACCCTCGCCTGGGCACGCCGCGCCGCGCTCCTGCTCGCCGTCACGGCTCGCACCGCTATCACGCAGGAACCGGTCTCGCGGGCCGACGCGTGGCGTGCCGCATCGCTACAGGGGGCGCGGGTCCTGCTCTCGCGAGCGGACTCCGCGTTCGCTCGAGGCGTGCTCCGAAGCGCGACGCAGTTCGAGAACCCGACCCTCGGCGTGAGCGTCTCCCGATCCGCCCCTCAGGAGCACTACGCCCTGGATCTCCCGCTCGACTACCCATGGCTGCGCCGCGAGCGGGTCGCGGCGGCCACCGCGAGCATGGCGGCCGCGCAATGGAGGGCGAAGCTGGAGCGCGCCGGCGCCGCCTTCGAGGTCGATGCGGCGTACACGGAAGCCCTGGCCACCGCGCGCCGCTCTGCGCTCTCCCGCGCGACCGCGCTCGACGCCGACAGCGTCCTCACCCTCGCCCGGCTCCGGCGTGACGCGGGTGACGGGTCCGAGCTCGACGTGCAGCTCGCCTTCGTGAATGCCGGACAGTTGGCGAACGACGCCGATCGCGACCGGGTCGACGCGATCAACGCGGTCGTCGCCGTGCAACAGGCGATGGGGATGGCGGGAGATTCCGTGCGGATCGCCCTCACGGACACCCTGGAGGCGGGGAAGATCGGGGACCGCTCCGACGCCGAGACGCTGCTGAGCGTCGCGATCGCCGAGGAGGAGCTCGCGGCGGCCGAACGGTCGCTGGCCCTCGCGCGCGGGCTCGTGTGGCCGGCCCCGGCGCTCGCCGTCGGCTTCGAGAGTCGGGATCCGGGCGGGACCGAGCGACAGCCCCTTCCGACGGTGGGGCTCGCCTTCCCGCTACCGTTGTTCAATCGGAACGGTGGGGCCGTGGCGCAGGCGCTCGCGTTGCGTGACCGTGCCGCGGCGACCGCCCGGGCGGCACGCCTCGAGGCCGCCCAGCAGGCCGCCAGAGCCCTCCGCGACGCGCAGGCCGCCCGAAGCCGGCTTGAGCGCAGTCAGCGGCTCCTGGGGGCCGCCGAGCGGGTCGCGTCGCTGTCGCTGATCGCCTTCCGCGAAGGGGCCGCGACCCTGCCGTCGGTCCTCGAGGCGCAACGCAGCGCGCGCACCGCGATGTCCCAGTTCGTGACCGATCTCGCCGCGGCCCGTACGGCGGCATCGCTCGCCGCGTTCTCGGCGCTCACCGTGAAGGATTCGATCCCATGAGACATCCGTTGGTCATCGCGATGCTCTCGCTGACGGTCGCCTGCGCGTCGAAGGAACCGGAGGGGGAGAAGCCCAAGGCGGCCGTCGCGGCAGAGGTGGCGACGGTCACGGTCGAGCGATTCGAGGAGTCCGTCGACGCGGTCGGGACGGTGACGGCGCGGGTCGGACGGGTGGCCTCGTTGGCGGCGCCCGCTCCGACGCGCATCGCGAGGGTGTTCGTGGCGATGGGGAGCGCGGTGCGCGCGGGTGATCCACTGGTCGAGTTCGAGCGGGCACCGTTCGAAGCGGCGGCAGCGGGCGCGGAGGCGGCCCTGCAGGGCGCGGAGCGTGCGGCGGAGCGGGCCAAGCGCCTCGCCGATGCCGGCGTCGGCACGCGGAGGGAAGCCGAGGCCGCCGCGACGGAGCTCGCGGCCGCCACGTCGACGGCGGTGTCGGCGCGACGTGCGCGCGAACTCGCCACGCTTCGCGCGCCGATCGCGGGTGTGGTGACGCGACTCTCGGCGGTGCTCGGCGCCAGTGCGGACGCCGGGCAGTCCGTGGTGGAAGTGTCGGATCCCGGTGCGCTCGATGTCGCGATCGCGCTCGATCCTGCGTCCGCCGGCGCGGTGCGTCGGGGACAGTCCGTGCGGCTGTTCGGAGGAGCGGCGGCGGATGGGGATCCGGTGGGGGCAGGCATGGTGGCCGATGTCGCGATGACGGTGGACAGCGCGAGTCGCGGTGTCGCGGTCCGCGTCACCGTGAATCGGACGACGCGACCGCTACGATTCGGCGAGACGGTCTTCGCGCGGGTCGCGGTCGCGTCGCATCCTGCAGCGGTGGTCGTGCCGACGACGGCGCTGGTGCCCACCGGTGAGGGGTTCCGCGTCTTCGTGGTCGACGCGCAGGGGATGGCGCACGCGCGCGATGTGAAGGTCGGAGCGCGCAGCGACCGCGGGATCTGGGTCCGTGAAGGACTCGCGGCAGAAGAACGCGTGGTCACCGTGGGGGCGTACGGGATGGACGACAGCGCGACGGTGGTCTCCAAGGGAGCCAAGTCGCCGTGAGCGGACGCCGCAGTGGATCGCTCTTCGATCTGCTCTCCGGACAACGGCGGTTCATCTTCCTGGCGGTCGCGTTGCTCAGTGCGGCGGGGATCTGGTCGGCACGGCAGATGCCGTCCGCCATCTACCCCGAGCTGACCTTCCCGCGGATCACGATCGTCGCCGAGGGGTCATCGCTGAGCGCGCGTCAGGTGGTGTTCGCGATGACGCGGCCGATCGAGGAGGCGGTGAGCATCGTTCCGGGCGTGGAACGGGTGCAGTCGCGGTCGATCCGCGGTGCGAGCGAGGTGTCGATCACCTTCTCCGAGAACACCGACATGCCCTACGCGCTGCAGTTGGTCCGCACGCGCGTGGAGGAGATCCGGGGCGAGCTGCCGAGCGGTCTCGATATCCAGGTCGAGCGGCTCGCCCCATCGCTCTTCCCGATCCTCTCCTACAATCTTGAGGGGGGCGACCCCGCGACGCTCTACGATATCGCGCGCTATCAGATCAAGCCCGTGTTGTCGCGCGTGCCGGGTGTCGGGCGCGTGGACGTCCAGGGGACGGACGTTCGAGAGATCGAGGTGATCGCCGACCCGGCGCGACTCGCGGCTGCGGGACTGACCTACGACGATCTCGCGGCGGCGATCCGGAGCGGGATCGCGGTGGATGCGGTCGGCAGGGTGGCGCGCGACTACAAGCAGTATCTGGTGGTCGCGGCCCAGGAGGCGCGCTCGGTGGACGATGTGTCGGCGGTCATCGTCCGCGGCACACTCCGGGTGCGGGACCTGGCGTCAGTGGTGCCGGGGACGGAGGATCACGTGCGGATCGTGGCCGGCGACGGCAAGCCGGCCGCGTTGATCAACGTGACGCGCCAGGTCGGCGGGAACACGATCCAGATCCGCGACAGTGTGGCCGCCGTGGCGACCGCCATCGCCTCCTCGTTGCCGCCCGGTGTTCGCCTGAAGCCCGTCTACGATCAGGCGGCGCTGGTGAGCGACGCGGTGGGGGCCGTGCGCGACGCGATGCTGATCGGCGCGCTCCTGGCGGTGATCATCCTGCTCCTCTTCCTCCGCCATGCGCGCATCACCGCGATCAGCGCCGCCGTGATCCCGCTGACGCTGGCGGTCACGCTGTTCATCATGCGGCTCGCCGGGCAGACCTTCAATCTCATGACGCTCGGTGCGATGGCGATCGCGATCGGGCTGGTCATCGATGATGCGGTGGTGATCACCGAGAACATCGTGCGTCACCTGCGGATGACCGGCGACCGCACCGCCGCGATCCGCGCCGCCGTGCAGGAGCTCATCTGGCCGGTGACCTCGTCGACCATCACGACGGTCGTGGTCTTCCTGCCGCTCGGACTGCTGCAGGGGGTGGCGGGGCAGTTCTTCTCGGCGCTGTCGCTCACGCTCACGATCGCCGTACTGGTGTCGCTCGTGCTCGCGCTCACGATCATCCCGCTGATGAGCGAGCGGTTCCTCCGCGCCGAGGACACCGAGGAGACGAGCGCAACGGCCAGCGCCGGACCGCTGCAGCGGCTCTCCCGGACCCTCGACTCGCTGGCGGAGCGTTACGCGCGCGCGCTCGGGCGCATCCTGCACCGCCCAGGGGCGATCCTCGTGGTCGCGCTCCTGCTGGTCGGGGCCGGCGTCGGTGCGTATCGCGTGGTGGGTACCGGCTTCCTCCCGGAGATGGACGAGGGATCGTTCATCCTGGACTACTGGAGCCCGGGCGGGACCGCGCTCGCCGAGACGGATCGGCAACTGCGGATCGTGGAACGGATCCTGGCCGAGACGCCGGAGGTCGCCGGCACGTCGCGGCGCACCGGTGCTGAGCTGGGCCTGTTCGCCACCGAGCAGAACCGGGGCGACATCTCGGTGCGGCTCGTGGCGCACGGGGCGCGCACCCGGTCGATCGAGCAGGTGATGGACGAGGTCCGCGGGAGGATCGAGCGGGAGACCCCGCGACTGCGGGTGGAGTTCGTGCAGATCCTGAGCGATGTGCTCGACGATCTCTCCGGCTCGGCGCGCCCGGTTGAGGTCAAGCTCTTCGGCGCGGATCTGGCGGCACTCGAGCGGTACGCCGCGGTCATCGCGCCGAAGATCGAGCAGGTCTCCGGACTCGAGGACTTCTTCGCCGGTGTCGCACCGCCGGCCGCCGAGATGGAGATGCGCATCCGGACGGCGGAGGCTTCGCGCCTCGGACTGTCGGCGCAGCAGGTGAGCGCGGCGGTGAGCGGGGCGTTGATGGGCGTGAGCGCGGGGGAGGTCCGACTGGACGATCGGTCGATCGGCATCCGCGTGCGTGCGAGCGACGCTGTCCGCCTCAACGCGACCCGGCTCGGTGCGCTCCCGATCCTCTCGCCGACGAGCCGGCAGTCCGCACCGCTCGCGTCGCTCGCGGACTTCACGACCGCGGACGTGCGGAGCGAGCATCTCCGCGAGAACCAGCAGCAACTGATAGGTATCACGGCGGGCGTGGAGGGCAGGGCGTTGAGCGAGGCGATGTCCGATGTGCAGGGCATCCTCACGGCCGCACCCGCGCCCGCCGGGATCCGCGTGGAACTCGGCGGGCGCCATGCGAGCCAGCAGGCGGCGTTCCGCGCGCTCCTGATCGTGCTCGGGTTGGCGATCGTGAGCGTGATGGCGGTGATGGTCGTGCAGTTCCGCAGCTTCGTGGAGCCGCTCGTCGTGCTGCTCGCGGCGCCGCTCTCGTTCGTCGGGGCACTCGCGATCCTGATCGCCACGAGGACGGCGCTGAACGTCGCGAGCTTCATGGGACTGATCCTGCTCGTCGGATTGGTCGTGAAGAACGGGATCATCCTGCTCGACTTCACGCGCCATCGCATGCAGGAGGCGGGCGTGGATCTGGAGACGGGGATCCGCGAGGCGGCGGCCGTCCGGCTGCGTCCGATCCTCATGACCACGTTGTGCACCCTGTTCGGTCTGCTCCCGCTCGCCATGGGGATCGGGGCCGGCAGCGAGCTGCACAAGCCGCTGGCGCTCGCGGTGATCGGTGGACTCGCCCTCTCGACCCCCGTGACCCTGTTCGTGGTTCCGGTCCTGCTGGTGGCGATCCGCGGGGCGGGGTATCGGCTCCCCTCGTCATCGCGCTGACATCCCGTCGCATCGTATTTCCGGAGTGGCACGAGTAGTATTCCCCATCGACCTCAGGAGAACGAGCATGCGTTACCCCCGCGAAGGAGTGGTCGCCGTGTGGCTCGTCGCGTCCGCGACGATGATGCAGGCCCAGGGTGCGAAGAAGCCGGCCGCACCCGCGAAGGCTCCGGCTGCGACGGCGAAGGCCGTGACGGTTAAGGAGGACAAGCCGGGGCTCCTCAAGAAGGCCAAGGTCACTCCCGAGGCGGCGACGGCCACCGCGCTCGCGCTCTTCCCCAAGGCCACCGTCAGCTCGGCCGAACTCGAGGAAGAGGACGGGAAGCTCGTGTACTCCTTCGACCTCAAGACCGCGGGGAAGAAGGGGATCGATGAAGTGCTGGTCGATGCCATGAGTGGCAAGGTCATCAAGAGCGAGCACGAGTCGCCCGCCGACGAGGCGAAGGAAGCGAAGGACGAGAAGGCCAAGTCGAAGGGGAAGCCGGCCGCCAAGACCCCCTGATGCGCATCCTGGTCGTCGAGGACGAGCCGGAGGTCGCCGAGTTCCTGGTGCGCGTCCTGCGCGAATCGGCGTGGGCGCCCGATGCGGTGAACTCCGGCGAAGCCGCATTGGACGCCCTCGACTCGACGGCCTACGACCTCGTGGTCCTCGATCTCGGGCTCCCGGGGATCGACGGCTTCGAGGTCTGCCGCGCGATGCGCACACGCGGGAGCCGGACCCCGGTCCTGATGTTGACGGCGCGCAACGCGGTCAACGATCGTGTGCACGGTCTCGACGCGGGCGCCGACGACTATCTCGCCAAGCCTTTCGCGGTCAGCGAGCTGCGGGCCAGACTCCGCGCGCTCGCGCGCCGACCCGCGACCGCGGCCGAGCCGACGCTTCAGATCGCGGACCTGACGCTCGACCCGGCGACCCATCTCGCGGAGCGAGGTGGGACGTCGATCGTGCTCACCGCGCGGGAGTTCGCCCTGCTGGAGTACCTGATGCGCAATCCGCGTCGGGTGGTGAGCCGCGCGCAGATCCTCGAGCATGTCTGGGACGACAACTTCGATCCGGTCGCCAATGCCGTCGACGTGCTCGTCGGCCGTGTGCGGCGGAAGATCGATGGCGCTCGGACCACGCCGCTCCTGCAGACGGTGCGCGGCGTGGGGTACATGCTCACCGACCGTGCGTCGGGGCAGGGCGACGTTGGCTAGTCGCCTTCGACTGCGGATCGCGTGGGGCTTCGCGGCGGTGTTCGCGCTCTCGCTGAGCGCGCTGGCGGTGATCTCGGTGACCTATCTCTGGCGCGAGTCGGAGCGGCGCCTGGATCATCGGCTCGAGCGCGTCGCGACGGGAGTGGGCGACGGCGTGCTGCGCGAACTCGACGAGTTCCCCGATTCGACCATCACCTACGCGGCGCACGAGGTGGTGTACGAGTGGCCGGCGAACGGTGACGCCTTCGCGGTGCTCGACCGTGCCGGGACGCTCCTGACCGCGCTCGACCGCGACTCCGCCGCGCGCGCCATCGTGCCGAGGGTCGCCGCGCTCCCGCGCGCGCCCGGCATCGCCGTCCTCGATGTCCGCAGCGGCGACACCGACCTCCGAGCGGTCGTGCGTGCCGTGGATGCGCCGCCGAGGCGCGGGCAACCGGAGCGCCACTTCACCGTCGTGGCGTTCGGGTCGACGATGCCGATCGAGGAGGATGTCCGTGTGCTCGGCGGCGCTCTTGCCGTCGCTGCGCCGCTGATCCTGCTGCTCTCGCTCATCGCGGGCTACTTCCTGGCCGGGCGGGCGCTCTCGCCGGTGGCGGCGCTTGGTCGCGACATCGGTGGGATCGCCCCCAACGATCTCTCCAGGCGCGTCCCCGTGAGCGGGTCGAACGATGAAGTCGACCGGCTCGCGCTCGAGTTCAACGGCATGATGGCGCGCTTGGACGATGCGCAGCGACGGAATCGTGGCTTCGTCCTCGAGGCGGCGCATCAGATCCGCACGCCACTGACGCTCGTCCTCGGCGAAGCGGCCAACGCACTCGGCAAGGATCCTACCGATGCCGCGAGTCTTCGGCTCGCGCTGCAGCGCGTGGGAAGCGCTGCCGAACAGATGCGCCGTCGCGTGGACGAACTCTTCCTGCTCGCGGAGGCGCAGAGCGGCGAGCCTGTCCGCCTGGAGGACGCGGTGGAGCTCGACGGCCTTCTGCTCGAGGTCACCGATCTGATGCGCGGCCGCGCCTCGTCGCTCGGACGACAGCTCGCGATCGGCGAGGCCGAGCACGTGACGGTGCGCGGCAATGCGGCACTGCTGCGCGAGGCGATGCTGGAGTTGATCGAGAACGGATGCCGCCACAGCACGGCCGGAGCGACGGTGACCGTGTCGTCGCGGGCCACCGCCACCGGAGCGCGGCTGACCGTGGTGAGTCCCGGCGAACCCTTCGTCCTTCCGCCTGAAGCGCGCACCGATGCGCGCATCCACGGACTCGGCCTTCCGATCGTGCGGTGGATCGCGCAGGCGCACGGGGGGAGCTTCGCGATCGCGCACATCGATGGCGCGAACGTGGTACAGGTGGAGCTCCCGCGCGGTCCGACCCCGTGAACGCGAAACGCGCGCGCCGTCGGGGCGCGCGCGTCAGGCACTGCGTCAGGCTCGCGGGATCACCCCGCCATCATCGCCCCGCCGAGTGCTGGGAGCACGCCGAGCACCCAGATGATCGCCGCGACCGTCCAGGCCTTCCCCTTCTCCATCTTCCCGGCAGCCATCAGGCCGATGGCGAGCAGGAAGGTGCACCAGAGGATGATCGGATCCACGCGCGCGGCGATGGCGAGCACCTTCGCGGAGGTGGTCGTGTGGTCCAGAAAGCGCGCGAGCCCCAGACTGATCTGGGTGGGCTCGGTCATCGTCGAGGTGTCGAGCATCATCCCCTGCACCGAGACGAGGATCTGCTCCACCACCTTCGGGATCCACGCGAACGACACGACCATCAGTGCGCTCCCGTAGGTGAGGGCGCTGCCGAACGGCTTCGCCACGAGCCAGGTGACGAGCGCGAAGCAGAGCAGCGTGATGGGGATCGCGACGGCGATGCCGACGATCGCGAACTTGGCCATGGACTTCTGCTGCGCCTCGATCTGCTCGAGCTGGTCGGGCGGGATGTTCTTGCCCTTCAGCGCGGCCGCCGTCTGCTTGGCCCGCTGGGATTCCATGATGTTCGACATCACCCCCTGATTCACGAACATCAGCGCGACGATCAGCAACGTGGTGGTGAGGAACGGGGCGAGCGGACTCATCTTGGCCCGGCGCGCGAACACCGCCGCGGGCGAGCCGAAGATGTCGATCAGGTCCTCGATCAGATTGGACTTCGGGGCGGGCTCGTGATTCACGGTGTCGGTCATGGGATCCCTGGGGAGTGGCGGGTGCGAGGGCCAGCGCATAAAACGTGCGCCGGGGAAGGTGCCGGGGCAAGCGTCGCGGTGCGGGTGGGGGGGGGGCGGTCGTTCGACGTTTGCCCTTCAGGGTGCTACATTCCGTGAATGTCCGGTGACCTGATCCGAATCATTCTGGTGGACGACCACGCGGTCGTCCGCGCGGGGCTCAAGGCCGTCCTCGGCCGCGAGCGCGACTTCGATGTGGTCGGTGAAGCCTCGAACGGCGCCGAAGGGATCGCGCTGGCCGAACGCCTGCATCCCGACGTGATCATCATGGATCTCTCGATGCCCACGCTCGACGGGCAAGAGGCGATGAAGCAGATCACCGCGAAGAAGCTCTCGTCGCGCGTGATCATCATGACGATGCACGCCGAGGAGGACTACGTCGTGCCCTTGATGGAGGCCGGCGCCTCCGGGTATGTGCTCAAGACGGCGCCGGACCGCGAAGTGGTCGACGCCGTCCGTGCCGTGGCCCGCGGTGATCTGTATGTGCGCCCCGAGGCGGCCCGCGCGCTCGCCCGTGGGTATCAGCGCAAGGATCCGCTGCGCGAGGACCGTGCTCGCTTCGAGAAGCTCACCGCCCGCGAGCGGGACGTGCTCCGGCTCGTGGCGCAGGGCTACTCGGCTCCCGAGATCGGCGAGCAGCTGAACATCAGCCCCAAGACGGTCGACACGTACAAGCAGCGGATCGAGGACAAGCTCGGTCTGGGGCACCGTCACGACTACGTGCAGTTCGCCCTGCGACTCGGGCTCCTGCAGGAGTAGCGCGACTCAGGCGGCCTGCGACTGCTCCGGCGGGATGACCAGGACGCTGTGCGTGGCCGCCCGCAGCAGGTCGGTCGTGACGCTCCCCAGCACGAGGCGCCCGACGAACGAGTGCCGGTGGCTTCCGGCCGCGATCAGGTCGGCGTGCTCCGCCGTCGCGTAGGCGAGCAACTCCGTCGAGGGGTTCCCGATCAGCGTCACCGTGTCGAGGGTGCCATTGAGGGGCGGCACCAGCCGCTGCTGGAGTTGCGCGAGCCCCCCGGCGATCCCGGCCGTGTAGTGCCGCGGGTCCCCGGGCGACGGGCGCGCCGGGACGGCGGGCGGCCGGACGTGCGCCAGCGTCACGTGGCCCCCATCCTGCGCGAGCGCCAGGGCCGCGCGCGCGGCCCGGAGGCTGGCGGCGCTGAAGTCCACCGCGACCACGATCCGGCGGGGCATCTCGGCGGCGTCGGGCGTGGCGGCCAGGACTGGGATGGCGGCCGACCGTGCCACCCGGAGCGCCGTTTCCTCACCGGTGAGACGATCGATCAGGTCATGCCGATTCAGGCCAACCAGGATCATGGCGGCCTCCCAGTCGCGGGCGGAGCGCACGATGGTGGGGACCACCCGCCCCTGCACGAATTGGGGATGGACCCCCAGATGCCCTCCCGCGAGCTGCAGCTGCACCGCCTCGCGGGTGCGGAGTTCGGCGAACTGCTCGGTGCGCAGCTCCACCTCGCTCAGCGCGAGCGCCTCCGGACCCGTCAACCCGCTGCTAGGGAAGGGGATCACCGTCAGCGCCCGGACTTCCGCCTGGTAGCGGGCCAGGGCCGCCGCGACGGCGACCGCTCCCATGGCGTCCGCCCCGCCGTCCGTGGCCAGCAGGACGCGCGACGCGAACCGCGCCCGGGAGATCCCCGGCGCAGCTTCGGCTTCCTGTTGGGCGAGACGGGTCGACTCCATGGCGCTCCGGCGTGGGATTCTGGCTCCTCGTCACGGTAACGCTTGTTCGGGAGCCCATCAGTCGGGAATGTTGCATCCGGCTGTCGGGAAGTACCTTACACAGCGTGACCGGTTAGGTAGTTATTTCCGCCTCCGATACCCGATGGCGACCCCTTAGCTTCGCGGTATGCCGCTCTCAAGCACCCGTCGGAAGATCTCGGTCACCCTCACCGTCGCGCTCCTCGCGCTGGTGACGCTCGGGCTCGCCGCGCTGGCCGGCGTCCGTGAACACGGTGGCGGTCTCGCGACCGCGATCGTGCTGGTGGTCATCGTCGCCGCCGCGTCGATCCTCGTGGCCGGCGCCAGCAGCATCCAGCACGATCTCGACGCGAGCACCGCGCTCGAACGTGCGCTGCGGCAGTCGGAAGCGCGCGTGGCCGGACTCGTCTCGATCGCCGCCGATGCCATCATCACCGTGGACGCGGAGCAGCGCATCACGCTGTTCAACCACGGCGCCGAGGGGATCTTCGGCTACACGGCGGATGAGATGTTGGGGCACTCGCTCGAGGAGCTGCTGCCGGCGCGGCTGCGCGCGGTGCACGGACATCACTTCGCGGCCTTCGGCGCCGCTGCCGACCCGGCACGCCGCATGGGGGAGCGCCGCGAGATCCTCGGACTCCGGCGCAACGGCGAGGAGTTCCCGGCCGAGGCATCGATCCTCAAGCTCGAAGTCGCCGGTGAGATGGCCTTCACCGTGGTGCTGCGCGACGTGACGGCACGCCGACAGGTGGAGGAAGGTCAGCGCTTCCTCGCCGACGCGGGCGGCGTGCTGACGCGCACCCTCGACTACGACGCGGTCCTCACGGCGGTGGCCCAGTTGCCCGTCCCGCGCCTCGGCGACGTGTGCGTGCTCGACATCATCGGGGCGGACTCGTCGCGGCGCATCGTCAGCGTGAGCGGTGACGCGGAGATCCAGCGTCGGGCCACGGGGATCGCGCCCGAGCCGCCGGGACCGGACTCGGCGTCGGCCATCCTCGACGTCATGCGCACCGCGCGTCCGATCCTCGTGACGGACGTGGACGCCAGTTGGCTCGAGGCGCATGCCGAGACCAACGAGATCCTCGAGCGCGCCCAGCGGCTCGGCGCGCGCTCGCTGATGCTCGTCCCGCTCCTGGCGCGCGGCGACGCGTTCGGGGTGATGAGCATCATGCGCCTCGGGATGGGCCCGCTCTTCGGCGCGGCCGAGCTCGCACTCGCCGAGCAGTTGGCGACGCGTGCCGGGTTCGCGATCGAGAATGCGCGACTCTTCCAGATCGCGCGGCGTGCGACCGATGCGCGCGACGACATCCTCGGCGTGGTCTCGCATGATCTCCGGAATCCCGTGAACGCGATCGGGATGTGCGTCCGGGTGCTGCGCGAGAGTCCTCCCGACGACGCGGCGGCACGGCGCGACCTCGTCGACGCGATCGGCGATGCGGTGGACTGGATGGACCGACTCATCCGCGACCTGCTCGATGTGGCGAATCTCGAGCGCGGGCGTCTGTCGGTCGAACGGCATCGGGAGGAGGTGGAGCCGATCGTGCAGTCAGCGGTCGCGATGTTCGAGCACACCGCGCGCGAGCGGAAGGTCGCGCTGGTCGCCGAGGTGACCCCGCCCGGGTTGCGCGTGGACGGCGACGCCGCGCGCCTGGTGCAGGTGTTGAGCAACCTGGTCGCGAACTCGTTGGCGCACAGCGACGCGGGTGGCACCGTGGCGCTGAAGGTCGTGCAGGACGGCACGATGGTGAGTTTCGAGGTACGGGACAGCGGTTCCGGGATCCCGGCGGAGAATCTCCCGCACATCTTCGAGCGTCACTGGCGCTCGAGTGCTTCGGCCAAGCGCGGCGGTTCGGGGCTCGGGCTCGCGATCGTGCGCGGCATCGTCCAGGCGCACGGCGGGCAGATCTGGGTGGAGAGCGTTCCCGGTGAGGGGGCGACCTTCCGCTTCACGATCCCGTCGGGCGGGCTCGCGTAGTCGTCAGATCGTGGCGGGCTCGAGCACTCGGCGATAGGTCGCGTCGAGTCGGTCGAGTTCGGCATCCCAGGAGAGCCCGATCGCGGTGCGTCGCGCGCCCGTCCGGAGCTGAGCGGTCTCGCGGGGGTTGCGGACGAGCCGAACCATCGCGTCCGCCATGCTGACGTCGTCCTGCGTGACCACGGCAAGGCCGTTCACTCCCGACACGAGATGCTCGGCGACGCCACCGGCCGGTGTGGCGATCACCGGCAGACCGCTCGCCATCGCCTCGAGGACCACGAGGCCGAGCGTCTCGGTGGTGGAGGCGAACGCGAAGGCATCGGCGCTCGCATAGAGCTCGGGCAGTTCGCGCTCGCGGTCGAGATGTCCCACGAACACGGTGTCGGTCGGTGCGAGCTGGCGCAGCGCCCGCTCGCGCGGGCCGCATCCGGCGACGACGAGCCGTAGCGTGTCCTTCGGGAGCACGCGACGCGCCAGCGCGTAGCCGCGGATCACCGACTCGACGCGCTTCTCGGCTGCGAGTCGTCCCACGTAGAGCAGAGTGAAGGCGGAGCCGAGTCCGAGCTTGAGGCGCAGCCCGCTGGAGCGATGCATCGGCGCGAAGCGGTCGATGTCGACCCCGCAGCCCCAGCGTTGTGCATGGCGGATGCCGTCATCGAGCAGCAGACGGCGCGAGATCTCCGACGGCGTGAGCGTCCGCGCGGCGCGGCGGTGGAACGCCCGCAGATAGCGCTCGACGACACCTCGCACCGGACTGAGGCCGTAGGCGTCCGCGTACTGTCCGAAGTTTGTGTGGTACGAGGTGACGACCGGGATCCCGGCCCGAGAGGCCGCGCGCATCCCGAGGCGACCGATCACGAACTCGGTGGCGCAGTGGACGATGTCCGGGCGGAACTCACGGACCTCACGCTCGACGGTGCGCGCGAGCGGCGACGCGACGCGGATGTCCCGGTAGAAGGGCAGGGCGACGCTGCCGACCGCCCGATACTGCGACGCCACGGAATCATCCGGCCGGATGCCGGTACGCTCCGACACGGCGGCGTACTCGGGACCGACCACCCGCACGTCCCAGCCGCGCGCGCGGAGCCCGGCGATCGAGATCGCGGTGACGATCGAGACGCCGTTGATCTGCGGGAGGTAGGTGTCGGTGCAGTACAGGATTCGCATGGGACGACGTTCGCGCGGGGCGGCGACGTTCCGGTGACGACACGGTCACAGTCGCGTCGCCGCGAACGGAACGGGTGCCGACGCGTGACCTGACCGCGACGCCGTCGTGCGATGGATGTCACCGGGGAGTGCGTGGTTTATCGGCGAGCCTCGCGCGTGGCGTGCGGGGTCGAATCCTCAAGGAGGACGACGATGTCGCGTGCGCACGATGTGCCCGGGCCGGTGCGGCGAGTGGTGCTGATCGTGATGGACGGACTCCGCCCCGACGCGGTGCGCCGATTCGAGATGACGACGGTGGCCCGGCTCGCCGCGCGCGGCGCCGCCACCTTCCACGCGCGCACGGTCCGGCCGAGCGTCACCGCGTGCGCAATGACGAGCCTGCTCACCGGGGCCGCCCCCGAGTTGCACGGCATGCAGTCGGATCAGTTCCGCGTCCCGCGTCCGCGCGGGATGCTCCACCCGATGCCGCGACTGCTGTCGGCGCGCTCGCTCCCGACCTCGGCGTTCATGGCGCACGTGAGTCCCCTGATGCGTCCCTTCGCGCAGCAGGCGGCGGCCATCCTCGGGATCGGCGAGGCGCGATTCAGCGGTGAGGACGCGCACGGGATCGTGGAGGCGGCCCGTCGTCAGCTCGACGCGCAGCGTCGCGGGCTGCTCGTGATGCATTGGCCGGACGCGGATCGCGCCGGGCATGCGGCGGGATGGATGTCGCAGGAGTACGGGCGCGCGGCCAAGTCGATGGACCGGGCGCTCGAGACGGTGCTCACCAACATCGACCTCAACGACCCGTCGGAGCTGGTGGTGGTGGTCGCGGATCACGGCGGCGGCGGGGCGCGGCAGAACGAACACGACAGCGATCACCCGCTGGACCAGCTGATCCCCGTGGTGTTCGCCGGCGGCGCGGTCGCGCCTGCGCCGATCCGCGGACCGGTGAGCCTGCTCGACGTGCCCGCGACCATTCTGTGGAGTCTCGGTGTTCCACGGCCCGCATCCTATGCCGGGCGCGCACTCACGACCGTCCTCCACGCCCTCCCCGCCGCCGCCTGACATGCCGACGACCATTCCGACACCCGCCGCCGAGAACCCCTCTTTCCGCCCGAAATCGGCTAAATTGCAGCGTATGCTCCAGCACGCGCTCATCCAACGTCTCGACGCCCAGGACCGCGCGTGGTATCTGCGCTTGGTCCTGGACGAATCGGCGCCGCCGATGACGCTGAGCTTCTGGAAGGTGCTGACGCACTTCGGAGGGGTCACGGCGAGCATCATCATCGCGTTCATCCCGCTGGGCTTCGCCGAGGACGCGTACAAGATCGCGGCGGTCCAGGCGGCGTGGACGCTGGGACTCTCGCATCTGATCGTGCAGGTGATCAAGCGGAACGTCGTGCGCGTACGGCCGGCGGAGCGTGTGAACCTGATCGCGCACGTGGCACTGCCGGACAAGTTCTCCTTCCCGTCGGGACACTCGGCGGCGGTCATGAGCGTCGCCTTCATCCACGCCTTCACCTTCCACACGCTCGCTTGGCCGATGCTCGGGATCGCGACGATCGTCGGCTTCTCGCGGGTCCGTGTGGGAGCGCACTATCCGGGGGACGTCGTGATCGGGCAGTTGATCGCGATCGCCACGGGTGTGCTGGTGCTCGGTCTCTGGTAGTCGCCGCGCCGCGCCCCGCGTTCGTCCCCGAGGTGGCGCGCGAGCGCTCCGCCGAGGGGCTGCGTCTCGCGATCTTCAGCGACACGTATCCGCCGCAGGTGAACGGCGTGTCGCGGACACTGGAACGCCTGGTGGGAGCGATCGAGGCGCGCGGCGGTGCGGCGCAGGCGGTCACCGTCGCCGACCCCGAAGCGGCCGAGGATCTGCGGGTCGAGCGGTGGCCGAGCATCCCCTTCTGGGCGTATCCGCAGTTGCGGATCGCGGCGCCGGCGGCATCGAGAGCCATGGAGCTGATCGACCGATGGCGTCCGACGCTCGTGCACGGCGCGACCGAGTTCGGGGTGGGGATGGGCGGGCTCTTCGCCGCGCGGCAGGCGCGCGTGCCGTTCGTGACGAGCTATCACACGCACTTCTCGGCGTATCTGCAGCACTACAACCTGATGTTCATGAGCGGGGTGACCTGGCCGTTCCTGCGCTGGTACCACAACGCCGGGCTCAGGACCTTCGCGCCGTCGGAGATCGTGCGGCAGGAGCTCGAGGAGAACGGGTTCCATGGCACGCGCGTCTGGTCGCGCGGCGTGGACCACACGCGATTCGATCCCTCGTTCCGATCGCGGGCGCTGCGGGCGTCGCTCGGCGCGGACGACGACACGGTGCTCGTCATCTACGTGGGGCGCATCGCGCCGGAGAAGGGGATCGATGTCGCCCTCGAAGGGATGCGACAGGTGATGGCGCGCCATGCCGGGACGCGGAAGGTCGCGTTCGCGCTCGCGGGTGATGGGCCGGCGGAGGCGCGGTGCCGCGAGATCGCACCGCCGGGCACGATCTTCGCCGGGAAGCTCGGCGGTCGCGCGCTCTCGGAGTTCTACGCGAGCGGTGATGTGTTCGTGTTCCCGTCGATCACCGAGACGTTCGGGAATGTGGTGCTCGAGGCGATGGCGAGCCGTCTGGCCCTCGTCGCCCCCGATTGGGGGGCGACCACGGAGCTCGCGACGACCGAGACCGCGCTACAGTTCCCGGCCCACGATCCCTCCGCGCTCGCCGACCGCGTGGAGCAGCTGATCGCGGATCGTGCGTTGCGCGAGCGGATCAGTGCCGCCGCCGCTGCGGTCGCGGCGACGCGGACCTGGGACGCGATCTTCGACCGGCTCGTCGCCGACTACTGGGACGTGCTCGGTCAGCCTCGACGCATCGCGAACGCGTAGATCTCGCGGGAGATCGCCGCGATGAGCGCGTGGCCGTCCCCTTCCTTGGGGATCTTCCGGGTGAGCACGACGAGCACGTAGGGCGCGCGTCCACCCTGGGGATACACGATCGCCGCGTCGTGCCATGTGGCGGTGATGGAGCCGGTCTTGTGCGCGACCGGCGTCCCCGCCGGGATCCCTGCGGGGATCCCCTCGTTGAACTCCTGCAGCAGGAGCACGTCCTTCATCGCCTTGGTGCTCGCCGCGGAGGCGGCGCGTCCCTGTTCGATGGCCGCCAGGAGCGCGCCGAGGTCGTGTGCCGTGGTCGTGTTGTTGAGTCCGGCCTGAAAGGCCTTGTTGTCCTCGACGCCGCGTCGCACCTGGATGTCGCGCGCGCCCAGTGTGCGCGCGGTGGCGGTGATCGTCGGAGCGTCCAGCAGCTGGATGATCAGATTCGTCGCGAAGTTGCTCGACCGCGTGATCATGCGCTGGTTGAGCTCCCGGAGCGTGACCTCCTCCCCGATGCGGCGGTAGAGCGTCGAGTCGGAATCGTCGTCGGCACTCAGCGTGTAGGGGGAGCCATCGACGATCGATGTGAACCGATTCGCGATCCGAAGTGTCTGATCCAGACGGAGGCGGCCGGCATCGGCGCTCCGGAACAGCTCGATCATCACCGGCACCTTCATCGTGCTCGCCGCGTGGAAGGTCACGTCGGCGTCGAGCGCGAGCGAGTCGCCGGAGCCCAGATCGCGGTACCAGACGCCGACCTCGGCGCCCGGGAGCGTACGGATGCGATCGGCGATCCGCGCGCGGAGCGAGTCCAATGGCGCGGTCGGCGTTCCGGTCGGTGCTACCGCGCGCGGTGGCGGCGTGACGGCGCAGGCGGTCACGAGGGCCGTCACGAACACAAGGGCTGGCACGAGGGGGCGCATGGGTCGAATATACGGGATGCGAGCGGCGCGACGGAACAGGGGAGCGGGGGAGCGGTCGGCCCCGGCCCGGATGTGGAGATTGGCTCCGGGGCTCCTGGCCCTGAGCTTGGTCGCGTGCAGCGGCTTCCGTCCGATGGGTCGGGGGCCGGCCGCCGCGCCCGCGCCGTCGTCAGCGCCCGCCTCCGGACTCCCGGATGTCGCGGCGACGACGCTGCGCGCGAACAGTGACGGCAGCGTGCGGGTCGCGCCCGTGGTCGCGCCCTCGGATACCGGGAAGCCGACCGCCGCGACCCGTGCCGCCGATTCGGCGCGGCGCGATGTGAGCCCCACCGAGATCGTGGCCGAGGTGAGCAAAGTGTTCGGCGGGCCGCCGCCGGCGGCGCAGCCGGCCGACAGCGCCACGGGCGGGCCTGTGTGGGATATCGATGTGCGGTCGTACGAGACGCACGATCGTGTGGAGCATTTCGTGTCGATCTTCTCGGGGCGTGCCAAGGACGATTTCGCCGCCAGTCTGAAGCGCCAGTCGCGCTACGGCGCGATGATCCGGCAGCGGCTGCGAGCCGGCGGGCTCCCCGAGGACATGATCTACCTGGCGCTGGTCGAGAGCTGGTACGATCCGCACGCGTATTCGAGCGCGGCCGCCGTGGGGATGTGGCAGTTCATGACGCGTACCGCGCGCGGCTCCGGGATGCGCGTCGATTGGTGGATCGATGAACGTCGTGATCCGGTCCGCTCGACCGAGGGGGCGGTGCGGTATCTCGCCGGGTTGAAGGATCAGTTCGGCGGATCGCTCTATCTGGCCGCCGCCGCGTACAACGGCGGCGATGGTCGCGTGTCGCGCGGGCTCGCGCTGTATGCCGACGACCTCAAGGGCGTGGAAGGCGAGGATCGGTTCTTCTCGCTTTCCGATACCAAGTACTTGCGTCCGCAAACCAGAGACTACGTTCCCAAGCTCATCGCCGCGGCGTTGGTGGGGAAGGAACCGGGGCGATACGGACTGACCTACGACTCGCTCCCGCCCTTCGCCTACGATTCGATCACCGTGCCGCCGCTGACGTCGATGGCCGCGATCGCCACCGCGGCGGGCGTGACCATCGCTGAACTGCGGGACCTGAATCCGCACATCCTGCGGGGCACCACCCCGCCGGGGGACCCGTACCTCGTGCGCGTGCCCGTCGGTGCGAGCTGGCTCGCCGAGAAGATCGCCGAACTCCCGGCCGCCGAGCGGATGGCCGTGAAGCGCGTCGAGAGCAAGAAGGGCGACTCGATGGTGTCGATCGCCAAGAAGGCGGGGATCACCAGCAAGCAACTCGCCTGGTACAATCCCAAGGTGGAGCGCCTGAAGAGCGGCAATCTGCGGGCCGGGCAGGTGATCCTGGTCCCGACGCGGGGCACGGTGGCGGCGGCGATGAACGTGCCCGACCCGTCCATCGAGCGCTTCCCGCGTCGGCCGAAGCCGGCGCCCAAGGGGAAGGTGACCAAGAAGGTGACCACCACGGTCAAGAAGCCGGTCGCGTCGACGAAGAAATCGAGTGTCTCGTCGAGCATGCCGAGTGCCAAGAAGCCGGTCGCGAAGACGCCAGCTGTCAAGAAGCCGGCGACGAAGCAGCCTGCGGCGAAGAAGCCCGCGGCGAAGAAGACGCCCTAACGCGCGCGGAAGGGCCCGCTCTTCCCGCCGCTCTTCTCGAGCAGGCGCACCTGCTCGATGATCATCCCCTTGTCGGCGCTCTTCGCCATGTCGTACACGGTGAGCAGCGCCACCGAGGCCGCCGTCATCGCTTCCATCTCGACCCCGGTCTGCCCGACCGTGTGCACCGTCGCGACGACGCGCACCCCGGGGAGCTCGGGGTCGAGCGTGCAGTCCACGACGACCTTGGTGATCGCGAGCGGGTGACAGAGCGGGATCAGCTCCGGGGTGCGCTTGGCCGCCTGGATGCCGGCGATGCGCGCCACGCCGAGCACGTCGCCCTTCTTGATCCCGTCGTCGCGCACCGCGTTGAAGGCCGCGCGACTCATGCGGATCACCCCTCCGGCGACGGCGCGTCGCGCGCTCGGCTTCTTGGCACCCACATCGACCATGTGGGCCTCGCCCGACGTGGAGACATGCGTGAGCGTGGCGCGCTTGCGAGTGGTCACGCGAGGATCTCCCGGAGCTGGGTGAGCAGATGGGCCGACACGAGTTGCGGGTTCGCATTGCCCTCGGCGCTGCGCTTGGCCTCTTCGACCACGCGGATCGCGCGCGAGTGCGCGGCCGCGCGCGAGGCATCGCGATCGAGCACGGCGGTCTGCGTGCGTTCGTGCAACAGCACCGTGACGGCGTCGAGGACGTCGGTGAAGGCGCCGCGTGACTTTGAGCTGCCCTGGATGAAGGCCGTGCGCAGGGCCACGTCGCGTCCCGCGCTCGCCGCATCGAGCAGGGCACGGGCCCGCTCGGTGATCGCGTCGGAGTCGGTGGCCCCGATGAGTCGGCCCGGCGCGCCACCGGCGCTCCGCACCCGCTCCTCGGTGCGCCCGGGACCGAGTGCCGTCGCGACCGCCGGGTTCGCGAGGAAGGCGCGGACGTCCTCGTCGCGCAGTGGAGGCACGCGAACGGTGACGACGCGCGAGCGGATCGTCGGGAGCAGGGCGCCCGGTTCGCTCGAGGTGAGGATCAACGTCGTGTCGTGGAGGGGCTCCTCGAGCAGTTTCAGCAGTGCGTTCGCCGCGACCTCGGCGCCGGCCTGCGCGGCGAGCCGTTCGGCGTCGCCGATCACGAAGACCTTCCTTTTGGCGAGCGCCGGAGTGCGGACCGCGTCGGCCACCAGGAGTCGCGCGTGGTACGCGAAGATCGCGCTCGATCCGTCGGGGCGGGCGTAGAGACCGTTG
>CAZAGK010000065.1:0-20544 GCA_964484775.1 uncultured Gemmatimonas sp.
CGGGGGATTCGGCGGGGGTGGTGGATTCTCCGGGGGCGGCTCCGGGGGGGACTGGTGATATGGCGACGATGACTCTGGATGCTCTGGCGGCCCAGTTGCGTGCGGCCTTCGGCGACGACCGGCTCTTGGCGGTCGTGCTGTACGGGTCGGCGGCGCGCGGGGACACGCATGGCACCCATTCGGACCGGAATGTGCTCGTGGTGACCCGCGCCTTCGGCTCGGAGCGACTGGGCGAGGTGGCAGCGGTCACCCGTGCCTGGACCGAAGGGGGCGACCCGGCCCTGCTGATGCTCACCGCGGATGAGTGGACGGGGAGCGTCGATGTGTTCGCCCTCGAGCACGCGGACGTCCGCCAACACCATCGCGTGTTGCATTGCGCGGCGGGGTACGATCCGTTCGCGGGTGCGGCGCCGGCGCGGGAGGATATGCGCCGTCAGCTCGAATACGAGGGGATGGCGCTGCTGCTCCGGCTCCGCGCGGCGTTGCTCGGGAGCAGCAAGGACGGGAAGGCGGCGCTCGGGGTGCTGACGGGGAGCCTGGGCAGCGTTCTGGCGCTGTTCCGCGGGGCGATCCGATTGACCGGGGCTGAACCTTCCGGCGACTCGGACACGTTATGTGATCAGGTGGCCGCGGCCTGCGGGGTGGATGCGGCGCCCTTCAAGGCGGTGGTGGCGCAGCGACGCGGCGGGAGTGCGATCGCGGTGGCCCAAGCGCCGGGGGCGTTGCAGCGGTACCATGCGGGGATGCAGGCGTTCGTCTCGTGGGTGGACCGGCTGCCATCGGCCGGGTGAATGCAGGGCAGGGCAGAACCTTCTACTTTCGCTGGAGTCGAATCGATGCGCTTACGCAAGCTGATCCCCGGACTCGCGCTCTTGTTGGGCGCGTGCGGCTACAACTCCATCCAGCAGATGGACGAATCGGCGGGCGCCGCGAAGCAACAGATCGCGGTGATGCTGCAGCGCCGGGCCGACCTGGTGCCGAACCTCGTGAACACGGTGAAGGGGTACGCGGCGCAGGAGGCCGAGATCTTCGAGAAGGTCGCGCAGGCGCGTGCCGGACTGGCGGGCGCGGTGAGCGGCGGCAACATCGGCGAGATGGCCAATGCCAACCAGAACCTGACGGGCGCGCTCGGGCGGCTGCTCGCGATCTCCGAGAACTACCCGACGCTGAAGAGCGACCAGAACTTCCTGCGCCTGCAGGACGAGCTGGTGGGGACGGAGAACCGCATCGCGACGGCGCGCACGGACTACAACGGCGCGGTCGAGACGTACAACGCCTACATCCGGAAGTTCCCGCAGGTGCTCACGGCCAAGGTCGTGGGCGCGAAGCCGCGCGAGTACTTCGACGTGACCAACCCGGGGGCGCGCGAGGCGCCGACGGTGGACTTCAGCAAGACGCCGGAGAAGAAGCCGTAAGGCGATCCGGCGACGCATGACGAAGGGGCCGCGCGACGATCGCGCGGCCCCTTCGTGTTCGATGCCACCGATCAGTCGGTGACCTTGTCGGGGAGGACGAAGCGGAGGGGATCGACCGGCTTGCCGTTGACGTGCACTTCGTAGTGGAGGTGCGGGCCGGTGGAGAGTCCCGAGTTGCCGATCGTGGCGATCGGCTGGCCGCGGGTGACGACCTGCCCCACGTGCACGATGATGCGCGAGCAGTGGGCGAAGCGGGTGATGATCCCGCCCCCGTGGTCGATCTCGAAGGTGCGGCCGTAGCCGGGTTCGTTGGCGACGGAGATCACGCGCCCCGCGGCGGGGGCGATGATCGGGGCGCCCATGGGCGCCGAGAGGTCGATCCCCTCGTGGGGGCGCGAGGCGTGCAGCACGGGGTGGAAACGGCTCTGCGTGAAGTGGCTGGAGAGCCACCCCGTGGTGGGCATGATGCTGGGGGTGTTGGCCAGGCGTTCGAAGTTCACCGTCAGGGTGTCGTTGACGGCACGGAAGCTGGCGGAGAGGGCGGTGGCCCGCTTGATGAGTCCTTCGATGTCCTGTCGGCTGCCGAACCCCAGACGGCCCAGGAAGGGCTTTGGGAGCCCGCTGGAGGGCGTCTGAGAGGCCGAGGAGGGGAGTGAGCCCCCGGCGCTTGCCAGCGGGCGTCCGGCGCTCTCGACGGCGGCGACCGCCGTGGCAACGGACGAGTCGGCGGTGGAGTCGCCCGGGAGGCCGGCGAGGAGACGGATCTGCTGGTCGCGGATGCCGAGTGTGGCGAGGGTGTCGGTGAGCGCGGCGATGCGCGCGTCGATCCCCTGGAGCTCGGCGCGGAGGCGCTCGTTCTCGGAGGCGAGGAGGCGGGCGCGGGGGGTGGCGTAGGGGGTGAAGAGGATCCCCACGGCGGCGACCACGAGCAGGGCGAGGGCGGCGGCACCGCCGAGCAGGAGTCGGCGGGTGCGTTCGCCGACGTGCAGGGTGCGGGTGCCGCCGGTGCCCGGCGGGATGATCAGGATCGTCCAGCGCTTTTCGGCCATATCCTTGTAACACTACGCGGGCTGGAACGGTGTGGCAACCGTGGCGTCTCCGGTTTTCGGCTGAGTCGTCCGGCGGAACCGCTCGGGCCCGGGCGTCCCCTTCGCAAAGCTCTCGGACGGCTGCGCCGTCCTGCGGCCGCTTTGCTGCGGGGACGCCCGGGCCCTCGCTCACGAGGGCGCCGGTCCGGGCCAGGGGCTTGCAGGCGCGGCAGCGCGGCGAGTGTTGCGGTGTCCAGGCTATGGGGAGACGGGGATCCGCCTCCTCCTAGCGAAGCGGCCGCAGGACCGCGGAGCGGTCCGAGAGCTTCGCGTAGAGGAGGTGGAGCCCCGACGGCAGCCGTCGAAGCGCGCCGGCTGGCCTACGCCTTGGGCGGCTCGGGGCGGGGGAAGAGGCCGGTGCCCTTTGTAACCTTCCAGCCAGTTACGTCCAGCGTCGCCAGGTCGGCGAATCGGGTGTCGTGGACCGAGCCGGGGCCGCCGAGCTGGGACCAGAGTTCCTGGGCCTTGGTGGGCATGAAGGGGGCCAGCCAGCTGGCCTGGCGGGCGAGGGAGCGGATGAGGGCGGTGAGGACCGCGTCGAGCTCCGCCTTCCGCGCCGGGTCCTTGGCGATCACCCACGGCTGGGTCTGCTGGATGAAGCCGTTGGCGCGCACGGTCAGGCGTGCGACCGCCTCGAGCGACTCGTGGCAGAGGTAGCCACGCGATCCATCGATGCTCCCGCTCGCGGCCACGAGGTCGTCGAGTTCAGCGCCGTCGAGGGTGCGCGTCTCGTCGGTCGCGGGGACCGAAGGCACCACCCCGTCGCAGTACTTCTCGAGCATCGCGATCGTGCGGCTCGCGAGGTTGCCGAGTCCGTTGGCGAGCTCCGAGGTGTAGACGGCATCGAAGCGCTCCCAGGAGAACGACCCGTCGCCGTCGAAGGGGATCTCGCGGAGGAGGAAATAGCGGAAGGCGTCGGCGCCGTAGCGCGCGATGGCCTCGTGCAGGTCGACCTTCACCCCCGCGGACTTGGAGAACCGTTCGCCGCCGAAGGAGAGGAAGCCGTGCGCCCACACCCGCTCGGGGAGTGGGAGTTCGGCGGCCTGCAGCATGGCCGGCCAGACGACGCAATGGAGCCGCGTGATGTCCTTGCCCACCACGTGGAGCTGCGCCGGCCACTTGGACTTCCAGCCGGCGGCCGGGTAGCCCGTCGCAGTGAGGTAGTTCGGGAGGGCGTCGAACCAGACCCAGGTGCCCTGGGGTTGCTCGTCGTCGGTGGGGAGCGGGAAGGGGATCGCCCACTCGAGTCGCGAGCGCGTGATGGAGATGTCCTCGAGCCCCTGTGCGAGGAGGGCGAGGATCTCGTTGCGGCGCGACTCGGGCTGGATGAAGTGCGGCTTGGTGGCGAGGAGGTTCGCGATGAAGGGCTGATACTTGGAGAGGCGGAAGAACCAGTTCCGCTCCTTCGTCCACTGGAGCTCGCGCGTCGGATGCAGCACGCACTTGCCGTCGACGATCTCATCCTCGCGCTTGAACAGCTCGCAGCCGACGCAATACCACCCCTCGTAGGCGCGCTGGTAGAACGAATCGGGGGCCGACTCGTGGATGCGCTTGATGAGTGCGCGCACGCCCGACTTGTGCGGGGCGTCGGTGGTGCGGATGAACTGATCGTAGGAGACGCCGAGCTCGTCCCAGAGGGCGCGGAAGGTGGCGGCGACACCGTCGACGTAGTGCTGCGGGTCGATCCCGCGGGCGGCGGCCGACTGTGCGACCTTCTGCCCGTGCTCGTCCATCCCGATCAGGAAGTGGACATCACGTCCCATCTGGCGATGCGCACGGGCGATCGCGTCGGCGCCGACCTTCTCGAGGGCGTGGCCGAAGTGCGGATCGCCGTTCGCGTAATCGATGGCGGTGGTGATGTAGAACCGATCGGCAGTCACGTCAGTCTGAGCTGGGAGAGGATGGTGCGTCGGGGCGCGGGGGCCCTTCGGGAGCGGAACCGGGTGCGGCGTTGGGGCCGCCGGACTGACCGCCACGGCGTCCTCCGCGGCGGCCACGACGACGACGGCGACGTCGCTGCGGATCGGCGGCACCGGCCGCTCCGGCGTCGGATTCGGCGCCGCTCGTCGTGGCGTCCGCGCCCGTCTCGGGCTCGTCCTCGTCGCCGTCGATGAGCTCGTCGTTCAGTTCGTCGGGCGCGGGAGCCGGAAGGCTGGCGGTCGGGAGCGGTTCACGGCGCGGCGGCGGTGCGGGACCGCGTTCGGGACGCGGCGGGCGCTCCGATCGCGCGGGACGCTCCGGGCGATCAGAGCGCTCCGGCCGTTCAGTGCGCTCGGGACGATTCTCGCGAGCCGGGCGTTCGGCACGGGCGGGACGCTCCGACCGCTCCGGGCGTTCGCCACGCGCGGGGCGTTCGGCACGCGCCGGACGCGGGGCGCGCGCGGCGTTGCCGTGCTCCTCCTCGTCCTCGTCGTCCGTCGCGCTCGCGTCGAGATCGGCCTCGACCGGCCCTGCCGCCGCGTCGGCGAGTTCCTGGCGGAACTGCGCGAGCGGGACGACGCGGAACTCCCCGGCGGGATTGCGCAACGTGACCGTCTCGCGGAAGATGTCGTTCGACACGATCTTCTCCTCGCCGGCGACGGTCGTGACGATCTTCCCTTCCTTCGGGAATTTCTTGCGCTGCTGCACGTAGAACTCGTGCTCGTAGCGCAAGCAGCACATGAGGCGCCCGCAGGTCCCGGAGATCTGCGCGGGGTTGAGCGTCGAGAGGCGCTGGTCCTTGGCGACGCTCGACTTCACGGGGCGCAGGTCGGGGAGCCAGCTCGCGCTGCAGAACTGGCGTCCGCAGCGGCCGATGCCGTCGAGGCGACGCGCTTCGTCACGGACACCGATGTGCCACATGTGCACGCGCGTCGAGAAGGCCGACTCGATCTGCCGCACCAGGGTACGGAAGTCCACCCGCTTCTCGGCGGTGAAATACACCGTGAGGCGCTTGCGGTCGAACTGCCACTCGACGTCCGAGATCTTCATCTCGAGCTGGAGGGTGCGCACCATGTCGATCGACTTGCGGCGCACGGTCTCCTCGTCGGCGCGCAGGTCGGCGGCGCGCGCGACCTCGGCGGCGTTCGCGGCACGCAGGGCGGCCGGCGACTTCTCCGGCGCCGCCTTGCCGTGCGTCGTGCCGTTCTTGCGCACGGTCGCGGTCTCCCCGATCGCACAGACGCGACCGAGGTCCTCCCCGCGCTCGACGTCGACGATCACCGGCGTCTTGAGCGCCGGGGCATCGTCGAACGGCCAGAGGAAGAAATCGCGGCGGTTGCCTTTGAACTCGACTTCGATCAGCTGCGGCATCAGCGAGGGGCGGGCGTGATCATTCCTCGAACTGCCCCATGCGCAAGAACTTCTCGCGCCGGCGGCGGACGAGCTTGTCGGGCTTCAGGCGGCGCAGTTCATCCAGATTGCGCAGCAGGGCTTCCTGGAGCGCGGTGGCGGTCGCCTCGTGATCGGCGTGCGCGCCCCCCGGCGGCTCGGGGATGATCTCGTCGATCACCCGCAGTTCCAGCAGGTCGGGGGCCGTGATCTTGAGTGCGGTCGCGGCCTTCTCGCGCATCTCCGGGCTCTTGCCGTCCTTCCAGAGGATCGCGGCGCATCCTTCCACCGTGATCACCGAGCAGACGGAGTTCTGCAGCATCAGGATGCGGTCGGCCACCGAGAGCGCGAGCGCGCCGCCGGATCCGCCCTCCCCGATCACCGTCGCGATGATCGGCACGGTGAGATGGCTCATCTCCAGCAGATTGCGCGCGATCGCCTCGCTCTGTCCACGTTCCTCGGCGCCGAGTCCGGCCCAGGCGCCCGGGGTGTCGATGAAGGTCACGATCGGGACGTGGAACTTCTCAGCGAGCTTCATGAGGCGGAGCGCCTTGCGATAGCCCTCGGGGTGCGGCATCCCGAAGTTGCGATGCAGGTTCTCCTTGGTGTCGCGGCCGCGCTGCTGGCCGATCACCATCACCGTCTCGCCGTCGAGGCGGGCCCAGCCACCGACGATCGCGGGGTCGTCGCGGAAGGCGCGGTCGCCGTGGACCTCGATCCAGTCCGTGAAGGCGAGGCGGACGTAGTCGAGCGTGAAGGGACGCCGCGGGCTGCGCGCGACCTGCACCCGCTGCACCGGGGTGAGGTTCTCGTAGATCTCCTTGCGGAGCGTCCCGAGCTTGGCCTGCAGCGGCTCGATCTCGCGATCGACACTGATCTCGCGCTCCTCCGCCATGCGGCGGAGTTCCTCGATCTGCTTCTCGATCTCGGCGAGCGGCTTCTCGAATTCCAATGCGGACGTACCCATGTCAGCTCCCGCGCACGAGGCGCACGCGTTCCGTCCCGAGGAGCGCGCGCAGCTCCAGGAGAGCGGCGGACGCAGGGGACAGCGTGAGTGAGGCCGAGCGCCAGGTGGCGCGCGTGCCGTCGGTGCCATTCCAACGTACTTCGAGCGGGGCCGCGCCGGGATGGGCATCGACGACCGCACGGATATCGTTCATGACCGCCGTATCGACGGGTTCAGCTTGCGAGAGTTCGAGCGCCACCGAGATCTGCCCGGTAGTGCGCAGCTCGGCCAGTCGGGTGATCGACTCCACGATGAAGGTGGGGGTGTCGGCCGTCTGGTCGCGCTTGGAGTAGCCCCCCTTGAGCATCACGGGGACGTCGGCGTGCACGCGATCACCGATCGCAGCCCACGCCTCGGGGAAGACGAGCACCTCGGCCGATCCCGAGAAGTCCTCGATGATCAGCCGCGCGAACTCGTTCCCCGACTTCTTGCTGATCTGCTTGCGGATGGTCGTGACGACGACCGTGAGCTGCATCTGCTGCTCCGTCCACGGTCCCAGCTGCGACACCGTGTGCGTGGCGAGCAGTTCGCACTCGGCACGGAAGGGCTCGAGGGGATGGCCGGAGATGTAGAAGCCGAGGATCTCCTTCTCCTTGGTGAGGCGTTCGTGCTCACTGAGGGGCTGGAGGTTCGGCAGGGTGGGGCGGAGCTGTGCGCCTGGCGTCGCCGCCGGGCCGGCATCACCGAAGAGCGAGCCTTGGCCTGTGGCGAGTTCGACCTGCGCGAGCGACGCGGCCTGCATGGCACCATCGGTCGCGGCGGCGAACTGCGCGCGGTGTCCGTGGAGACTGTCGAGCGCACCGGAGAAGATCAGCGCCTCGAAGACGCGCTTGTTGCAGACGCGCAGGTCCACGCGTTCCGCGAAATCGTAGAGCGTCTCGTACGGCTCGCGGACGCCGTCCACGATGCGGCCGGCGATGATGGAGTCGATGGCGCCGCGCCCGACGTTGCGCACCGCGCCCAATCCGAAGCGGATGCGCTGGTCGCTGATGACGGTGAACTTGTAGCCCGACTCGTTCACGTCCGGCGGGAGGATCTCGAGGCCGAGGTCGCGGGCCTCATTGATGTACTTCACCACCGAGTCGGTGTCGCCGATGCAGGCCGAGAGGAGCGCGGCCATGAACTCGGCGGGGTAGTGCACCTTCAGGTACGCGGTGTGGTACGACAGCACCGAGTACGCGACCGAGTGCGACTTGTTGAAGCCGTAGCGGCCGAAGGTCTCGATCTGTCCCGCGATGTCGGTGATGATCCTGCGGTCGAAGCCCTTCTCGACGGCCTTGCTGATGAACTTGTCGAGTTCCTTCTTGATGAGCTCGGCGTCCTTCTTGCCCACCGCCTTTCGCAGCACGTCGGCTTCGGCGAGCGAGATGCCCGCCAGACGCTGCGCGATACGCATCACCTGTTCCTGATAGGTGATGACGCCGTAGGTCGGCTTGAGGATCTCCTCGAGCTCGGGGAGCTGGTACGAGACCGGCTCCTCGCCCTTCTTGCGTCGGCAGTACGTCTTGTGCATCCCGGCGTCGAGCGGGCCGGGGCGCATCAGGGCGTTCGAGGCGACGAGGTCGTCGAAGCTGTCGGCGCGCATCGAGCGCACCATGTCGGTCGCCAGCGGCGACTCGAACTGGAAGACGCCGGCGGTGCGTCCTGCGCGGAGGGTGCGGTAGGTGGCTTCGTCGTCGAGCGGCAGGGTGTCGAGGTTCGGCACCTCACGCCCGCGCGCCTTGATCGCTTCGAGGGTGTCGTGGATGATCGTGAGCGTCGTGAGGCCCAGGAAGTCCATCTTGAGCATCCCGGCCTTCTCGAGCGCGTTCATGTCGTACTGCGTCACCACGACGCGTTCTTCGCCGTCGCTCCCGCTCCCCTTCGAGTCCTGCGTGCAGACGGGGACGTACTCGTCGATGGGGCCCGGGGCGATCACGACGCCCGCCGCGTGCACGCCGGCGTGGCGCGAGAGCCCTTCGAGCGCGATCGCGAAGTCGAGCAGTTGCGCGGTGCGTTCGTCGGTCTCGTAGAGCTTCCCGACCTCGGCGATCTGCTGGATCGCCTCCTTCACCGTCAGTGAGAAGTTCGGCTGATTCGGGATCAGCTTCGCGATCGTGTCGGTCTCGGCGGGCGTGAAGCCGAGCACGCGACCGACGTCCTTGATGGCGGCGCGCGACTTGAGCGTCCCGAAGGTGATGATCTGCCCGACGCAGTCGCGCCCGTACTTGTCGCGGACGTATTCGATGACCTCGCCACGGCGCTCTTCGCAGAAGTCCACGTCGATGTCGGGCATCGACACGCGCTCGGGATTCAGGAAGCGTTCGAAGAGCAGGTCGAACTTGAGCGGACAGACGTCGGTGATGCGCGTCGCGTAGGCGACGATCGAGCCGGCGGCAGACCCGCGACCCGGGCCGACGGGGATCCCGCGCGCACGAGCGGCGGCGATGAAGTCGGCGACGATCAGGAAGTAGCCGGCGTACCCCGTCTTGGTGATGACCGCGAGCTCGTAGTCGAGCCGCTCCTGCACGTTGGCGGGGAGGGGCGAGCCGTACCGCTCGATCGCGCCCTTCGTGGAGAGCTCGACGAGGAGATCGTTCTCGGTCTTCACCCCTTCCGGGAGCGGGAAGGAGGGGACGTAGTACTTCTTGTCGAAGGTGAAGCCCGCCTCGTCGGCGATCTTCAGCGTGTTCTCGAGGACGTCGGGACGGGTCTCGAAGTACTGACGGATCTCGGGGGCGCTCTTGAAGTAGAGCCCCCGGTCGTAGTGCATCCGGTTCTCGTCGAGGCGGTCCTTCTTGAGGCCGATGCACAGCAGCACGTCGTGCGCGTCGTGGTCCTCGGCCTTCAGGAAATGCGCGTCGTTGGTCGCGATGACCGGAAGGTTCATCTTCGCGGCCAGATCGAACACCTGCGTGTTGAGCAGCTTCTGCTCGCCGGCGTCGTGCGCCTGGACCTCGAGGTAGTAGCGGTCCTTGAAGACGTCGGCGTACCACTCGGCGGCCTTCTGGGCCTCGTCGGGGCGTCCGCCGAGCAGATGCTGCGCCACCTCTCCGGCCATGCACGCCGAGGAGACGATGATCCCCTCGCTGTACTTGGCCAACAGCTCCCGGTCGACGCGCGGCTTGCCGTAGAAGCCCTCGGTGTAGCCGAGGGAGGAGAGCTTCACCAGGTTCTTGTAGCCCTGCATGTCACGCGCGAGCAGGACCAGGTGGTAGTAATTGCGGTCGCTCGCCTGCGTCTTGCCGCGCTGGCGGCGGTCTCCGGGTGCGACGTAGGCTTCCATCCCGATGATCGGCTTGATCTTCTGCTTGCGCGCCTTCTCCTGGAACTCCCAGGCCGCATGCAGATTGCCGTGATCGGTGATGGCCAGCGCCGGCTGCTCGAACTCGATGGCGCGCGCGATGAGATCATCGATGCGGTTGGCGCCGTCGAGGAGCGAGTACTCGGAATGGCAGTGCAGATGGACGAATGACATTGAACCTTAGAAGTTACCGCTCTGGCGGGGGGTCTGTCAAAGCGAATTCCTCTTCCGGGTCAATAGCGTAAGCCATTGCCTTGTAATATCTTAGCTCAATGTCACGGCGAGTCGCAGGGGCACCGGAGGCCCGGAATGGCCCCAGGAAGGCACGGAGGAGACTGGTGAAGGGTCGCGCAGGGCTGATCGGCACGGTGCTTCTGGCGCTCCTGGGAGCGGCTGCGCTCTTCCTCGCGGTCACTCCGATCGGGCGATATCTGGTGCGCGGTGCCGTGGCCGAAGGGCGCATCCTGTGGCGTCGGCAGCCGATCGAGCGCATGGTCGCGGATCCCTCCACGGACGCGCTGACGCGGGACAAGCTGCGGCTGGTGCTCGAGGCCCGGCGCTTCGCGGTCGACTCGCTCGGGCTGCCGGCGAAGGACGCCTTCACGCAGTTCTCGAAGCTCGACCACGACACGCTCGTCCTGGTGCTCTCCGGGGCGTACCGTGATCAGCTGCGGCCGGTGACCTGGTGGTTCCCGATCGTGGGGCGCGTGCCGTATCGCGGGTACTTCGACTTCGCGGAAGCGCAGCAGGCGGAGAAGGCGCTCGCGGCGGAGGGCTACGACACCTACCTGCGCCCGTCGCCCGCGTTCAGCACGCTCGGCTTCTTCAACGACCCGCTGCTCTCGACGACGCTGGGCGAGGACTCGCTCGACATCGTGAACACGGTGATCCACGAACTGACGCACAACCGGTTCTACGCCAAGGGGCAGGCGGTGTTCAACGAGAGCTTCGCGAGCTTCGTGGGGGCGCGCGGGGCGGAGCGCTTCTTCGCGTCGCGGGGCGACACGGCGCGGGCCCGCCGGACGGCGGAGCGCTGGGAGGACGACGTCTTGCTCGGGGCCGTCTGGCAGCGGACCTACGTCTCGATCGACTCCGCCTTCCGCGCGCATCCGGGGGACAGCGCGCGCGCGACGCGGCTCGCGGCACGCGACACGATCTACGCCCGCACGCGTGCGCTCCTGGTGGACTCCATCGCGCCGCAGTGGAAGTCGATCGACCGGCGCTACGCCGCGCGGGTGCGGCTCGACAACTCGGCGCTGCTCGCGCGGCGGATCTACGCGACCGGGCTCGAGGACTTCGAAGGCGTCTGGCGCGTCGAGGATCGCGACGTGAAGCGGGCGCTGGCGCGATTGATCGCGATCGCGACGGCGGCGCCGGATGATCCCGGCGCCGCGGTGCGGGCGGCTTCGCGCGTGGCTCCGCCGGCCGTCGCGCGCTGAGCGCCCGTCACTTCCGCACGCCCGTCCAGAGGACGACGAGGCCGCAGCTGTTGTCGGCGAGGTTCAGATCGGCGGGGAGAGATCCGGTCCTGCCGTACACTTCCACTCCGACCACGGCGTCGATCGCCACGAGCTGATCGACCTTGATCGAGTTCGCGCTGTTGAAGGACGACCGTTTGCGTCCGACGGACGCGCTCAGGCGGCCGTTCGACGCATCCTTGGCCGCGGTGTCCATGGACATCTGCGCATCGCTCATCGCGGTCCCCAGCCCGTTCTTGCCGGCGGTCCCCTCCCTGGCCTCGGCCGGGGAGCGCACGAGCTGGCCATCG
Organism: uncultured Gemmatimonas sp.; assembly: GCA_964484775.1. Lineage (GTDB taxonomy): Bacteria > Gemmatimonadota > Gemmatimonadetes > Gemmatimonadales > Gemmatimonadaceae > Fen-1231. Next base: position 11,870 of record CAZAGK010000065.1, read on the forward strand.
AGCATGATGGCGACCCGGCAGTCGGTGCCGCCGCTCCCGACCAGGACGAAGCCACCGTCGGTGGCGCGTTCCAGTCGGATCCCGTTCTGGTCCCGCAGGAGCGCGCCGATGTCGGTCACGTTCCGCTTCTCGATCTCCTCCGGACCGATGAAGACGCCGGCTCCGCCGCCGTTCTGACGCTTGAGCCAGCGGCGGTAGAAGCCCGCCATGCTCATCGGACCGGTGCCGAGTGCCGCGGCCTTTCCGAGCTGCGCGGCGACCGGTGTGAGACGCACGAGCGCGGGGGTGTCACCGACGCTGATCGATGCCGCGAAGGGTGCGTAGCCGATCCGCCGCACGTCGACGGCGTAGGATCTCGCGGGGAGATCGCCGAGGAGGAGGATCCCACGCTCGTCGGCGATCCGGGCCGATTGCCCTTGGATGGCGACCCACGCGAAGGGGACGGGGACGCTGTCCGCGGTGACGATGCGAACGCTGCGTTGCTGGGCCGCGAGCGGCGCGGCGAGGATTGCGGCACCGCCGAGCGTCACGCAGGCGCGCGACGCTCGGCGACGCCATGCGATCACTTGCGCGCGCCCGTCCAGACGACGATCAGCCCGCAGGTGTTGTCGGTCAGGTTGAGTTCGGCGGGGAGCGCTGCCGTACGCGCGTACACTTCGACGCCGCTCACGGCGCCGATCGAGGCGACCTGATCGATCTTGACCGAGTTGGAGTCGGCGTAGTCGCCGAACTTCCGTTCGACACCCGAGCTGCTTCGGCCGGCCATCGCGGCCTTCTCGCCCGGTGTCATGTAGGTCGTCTTGTCGTTGAGCGGGGAGCCGATGCTGGTGCGCGACGCCTGTCCGGTGCGGGCCTCGGTGCGCGACTTGATGACCTGACCGTCGACCATGATCGCCATCTGGCAGCCGTTGTTCCCGGGGCCGGTGACGACGTAGCCGCCGTCGCTGGCACGCTCGAGCTTGAGTCCGTTCTGGTCGCGCAGCAGGCCGGCCACATCGGTGACGTTCTTCTTCTCGATCTCCTCCGGGCCGATGAAGACTCCCGGGCCACCGCCGTTCTGCCGCTTGAGCCAGCGGCGGTAGAACCCCTCCATGCTCATCGGGCCGGTGCCGATGACGGCGACCTTCCCGATCGGCGTCGCGAGGGGAGTAAGCCCCACCACTGCGGTGGCGTCACCGATGGTGAGCGGCCCGGCGAACGGCGCGTAGCCGAGTCGTCGGATGTCGACGGTGTAGCTCTTCGGCGAGAGGTTGCCGAGGTTGACGATCCCCTTCTCGTCGGCGATGCGCGCGGATTGGCCCTGAATGGCCACCCACGCATAGGGGACGGGGATGCTGTCGGTGGTGACGATGCGGAGCGTGCGCTGCTGCGCCGCGAGCGGCGTGGCGCATGCGAGTGCCAGGGCCGCAGTAGTGACGCGAACGGCGATGGAGCGAGCGACGGATCGGCGCGGGACGATCATCTGTGACTCCCGGTGGGGTGGCGACGTACCATCAAGAAGATACCCATCTCAGCCGGCAATGTGTCACCAGGCTCACCGACGCGCACCCGTCCAGATGGCCACGACCCCGCAGCTGGTGGCGGTCGCCTGCATCTCCGAGGGGATCGACGAGCCGCGGGGGTAGACCTCGACCGCGAGCACCGCGCCCGCTCCGACCAGGTTGTCGATGAGTACCGCGGCACTGTCGGCCTGCGGTGCGGTGCTCCGCCGCTGCCGCCCGTTCGGGTTGGTGATCGACTGGGCGCTCGCGCCATCGTCCACCGGACGCATGCCGACACCGTCCAGCACGACGCCGAGGGCGCAGCTTCCCGTGCGCGAGGTCAGCACCAGGCCGCCCGCGGCGCGCCGACGGAGCGCGAGTCCGGGGATCGATTCGAACAGCTGCGTGACCCGCGCCGGGCCTCGCTGCTCCAGTTCCTCGGGCGTGAAGAAGACCGCCCCGCTCGAACTCCGCTGGTTGTCCAGGGCGCGCCGATAGAAGCCGGTCTGCTCGAGCACGTTGGGATTGGCCCGCTCCACGATCTGCATGGCCTGCAGCGCGATGCGCAGGCGGGGAAGGGTGAGGGTGATCTCGATCGACTCGTTGGGGACGGTGATCGGCGCGGACAGCGGTGCGTATCCGAGTCGCGCGATGTCGGCGGTGACGGCGCCGCGGATGTTCTCGGGGATCGTGACGATCCCGTCGGCGTCGGCGATGCGCGGGCGGGCGCGGTCGAGCCAGACGGCGGCGTGCGCGACGGGGAGGCCATCGTTCCCCATGACGCGGATGGTACGTGACTGTGCCGCGAGCGGCAGCGCGCACCACCACGCGATCAGCGCGACGAGATGGTGCAGGCGAGCGAACGGGGTGCGCCGGGGGGAGAGCACGGAGGGGAGCATACGGGTTACTTTACGCGTCAACTGACGTGGCGCAAGATGCGCGCAGGGCAGTGGTGCGTGTACAATGCACGGAGCGCGCGGCGGCGGTCGCCGCGGATTTCCCAACGGGAGTCGTGTGTGCGGACGGGTGAACGAATGCGCAGGCTGAGGTCGGTGGTGCGGGCCCGCACGCTCACGGTGTGGTCGCTCGTGCTCGCGGCCTGCTCCGGAGGCGGGAACACCATCACCGTCACCCAGAACACCCAGATCGCGACGATCGCGGTGACGCCGGGATCGGTGCAGCTGAGCTGGGGGGAGTCGCAGCAGTTCGTCGCCGATCCTCGCGCGTCGAACGGGCAGTCGCTCACCAATCGCGTGGTCGAGTGGACGACGTCCAATGCGTCGGTGGCGACCGTCTCGACCGCGGGTGCGGCGCGTGCGGTCGGCATCGGGACCGCGACGATCACGGCGACCAGTGAAGGGAAGACCGGGACGTCGACGCTGACCGTCGGCGTGACGGAGCCCGCACTGCGCTCGCTGGCGGCGGGGGCGAGCAACAGTTGTGCGCTCACGACCGCGGGGGCCGCGTACTGTTGGGGACGTTGGGGGACCGACACCGTGCGGACACCGACGTTGCTCGCGGGCGGTCGCGCGTTCACGTCGCTCGCGCTGGGGGCGGGGCGGGGATGCGGACTCGCCTCGAGCGGTGACGTCTACTGCTGGACGGACCACAAGACTTCCACAGCTCCGACGCTCGCGAACTCGGGGCGCCCGTTCGTGCGGATCGTCGCAGGCGATCTGCACACGTGCGGCCTCACGAGCGGTGGCGCGGCCTACTGTTGGGGCGACAACAGCAAGGGGCAGTTGGGCGACGGCTCCACCACGACGCGCGTGGCGCCCGTCGCGGTGAGCGGCGGACTCACCTTCTCCAGCCTCGCTGCCGGCGGGTCGAACAGCTGCGGGATCACGACGGCCGGCGCGACATATTGCTGGGGCGCGAACGACAACGGGCAGGTCGGCGATGGCGGTGGTGGGTCGAGCCGCAACACGCCCCGACAGGTCGGCGGGTCCTTCAGTTTCACCTCGATCGCGCTCGGCACGACGTTCGGCTGCGGGCTCTCGGGCGTCGGCGATCTCGCTTGCTGGGGACAGATCCAGCCGGGAAGCTCGACCTCGCTCTCCCCGGCGACCGTGGCCGGGGGACCGTTCGTGCGGCTGAGTGCGGCGGGCTCGAACGCCTGCGGCGTGCTCGCCAACAGCACGATGCAGTGCTGGGGCCCGAACCCCGACGGTCGGATCGGCGACGGCACCTCGAACGCACGCTCGGTGCCGACCGCGGTCTCGGCGAGCGCGGTGTTCGTCGGAGTCGCGATCGGCGGACCCTTCAGTTGTGGGCTGACCGCGTCGGGGAGCGTCTCCTGCTGGGGAGCGAACGACAGCGGACAGCTCGGCGACGGAACGAGCGCGAATCGCGCCATACCGACCGCGACGAGCACGACGGTCGTCTTCCGGACGCCGTGAGGGCTTCGACCGTGCACCGGATCCCGGGTTCGCGGTGACGCCGCCGGATCCGTTGCTGCTCCGCGTCCGCCACGCCACACGTGGGGCGTATACCATCGAGCGCGAGCTCGGGCGGGGCGGCATGGCGGCGGTCTTCCTCGGCACCGACCTGGCCCTGCATCGTCGCGTCGCGATCAAGGTGATGCTGCCGGAGCTCGCGACCGTCGCCGGGCTGCAGGATCGGTTCGTCAGTGAGGCGCGCACCGCGGCGAATCTGGACCATCCGGGGATCGTCACGATCCATGCCGTCCGTGAAGGGGAGGGACTCACCTTCATCGTGATGCGGTTCATCGACGGGCGGACGCTCGACACCGTGCTCAAGCATGAGCCGAGCATCCCGCTGGTCGTGGTGGAGACGCTGGTGGCCGAGATCGCGGAGGCGCTCCATCACGCGCACCTCGACGGCATCGTGCACCGCGACGTGAAGCCGTCGAACATCATCCTCGATCGTCGCGGGCGCCCCTGCGTCACCGATTTCGGGATCGCCCGGGTCACCACCGCCCCATCGACGACGGTGTCCGGTGCCTTCGTCGGAACGCCGGCGTACATGAGTCCGGAGCAGTGTCGCGGGGTGGTGGCCACCGCCGCCTCCGATCAGTACGGACTCGGGGTGATGGCGTACGAGATGATCGCCCGACGCCGTCCGTTCAGCGGCACGATGTTCGAACTCATCCACGCGCACGTGCACGACCCGGTGCCTCGTCTGGAGACGTTGGTGCCCGACGTCGATCCGGCCACCGCGGAGATGGTCCATCGGATGCTTGCGAAGGACCCGGCCGATCGATTCGCTTCGCTGGCCGAAGTGAGCGAGCGATTCCGCGCCCTGGCGGAGTCGCGCGGGGAGCGGAGTGCGGTGTCGTCGGCGATCGTCGCGCTCGCACGCGGTCGCGAGGGGGAACACGCCGAGTATGCGACGCTGCCGTTCACCTCGGACAGTGGTGGTGCCGAGGCCGAAGGAGGCGGAGGCGCGCCCGTCGGCACCGCGATGCGAGCGTGGGTGCGGCCGCTCGTCGCGCTGACACTCGTGGGGACGGTGGGGCTCGGGGGATGGCTATGGTCGAAGTCGCGAAGCGGTCCGAGCCTGGAGCCGCCGACGATCGCCGCCACACTGCCGGAGTCGGGTGCTCGGATCGCGTCGCCGCCGGCCGCCGACGTCGCGCCGCGCACCGCGAGTGCGCCGAGTACGGCGACCGTGCCGGGAGGGCGTGGGGCCGGAGCCCCGCCCTCGACCGAATCGTCGAGCGGAGGACGCGGCGCTCCCGCATCAGGGATGCCGTCCGCGGTGCCGCTGCAGATGCCCCAGCCGCCGAGCGGGGGATCGGATTCCGCTCGTGGGGCGGCCGGCGTGTCGAAGCCCGACGCGGGGCGTGCGAATCTCGAGCGAGCCGCGCCCCCACCGGTGAGTCCGCCCGCGCCGGCGGCCTCTCCAGTGGGCGAGGCTCCCACGACGGCGGCGCCGAGTCGGGCCGCGGAGACGCGCTTGTCCTGTGGTCCAGCCGGCGCGGCCGAACTCGCAGTCCTGCAGGCGCTCGGTGGAGCGCTCCCGCAGGCCTTCGACGTCATGTATCACCCCGTCGATCCCGCTGACGCGAAGCTGAAAGCCGCGACGCTGGAGCAACTGCGGGCGGGCAGTAACCACCGCGCGAGTGTCAGTGCCGTCCGCGGCGAGGAGATGGCGGACGGTTGCGCGTGGACCATGCGCCTGCGGATCTCCTACACGAATGCGTTCCATCAGGATCGGGAACGACAGCTCACGGTGCGGGCACAGCTCCGCACCGAGAACGGGCGGGTGGTCGTGAAGCAGCTGACCGGCGCAGGCGGCGCGTGACGCTCGACAGGTCGACCCGTGCGGCCGCACGGATCGCGAGTAATTTTCCCGACCGCCGCGCGATCCGCGCGACGTCCCTTCCGGAGGAACGACGAATGCCGCATCGGATGCTGAACGCCTGCTCGAAGGTTGTGGTCCCCGTGGTCGCCGCGATCGTCACGCTCGCCGCCCTCTCCTCGCGCGGCGAGGCCCAGAGTGCGCAGCCCTGGTCGATCCAGGGATCGGTGATGCTCGCGAACCAGGAGGTGAATGGGAGCGCGATCGGCGGTGTCGGGTTCGAGGGACAGTTGCGCTACTCGCCGTCGGCATGGTCGTTCGGTGTCGGATACCAGACGTCCACGCATGATCGCTCGCCCGAGTCGCTGACCTTGTCGGGTGTGTTCTTCGAGCCGCGCTACGCCGTGGATGTGGGGAGCGATCGCTTCGCGCCGTACGTCGCCGGTCGGGTCGCGCTCCTCACGGAGCGGTCGCGGCTCAAGGTGGGGACGACGGTGGCCGACTTCTCCTCGAGCGGCACGGCGTTCGGTGCCGGCGCGGGACTGCTCACGCGGCTGTCCTCGAGCGTGAATCTCGACGTCGGAGCCGCACTGGTGTCGCAGTCCTTCGCCGACGCCAAGAACACCCTCGGTACCGCGCGCTTCAAGAGCTTCCTCGGCTACGTGGCCAAGGTCGGCATCTCCGTCGGGTTCTGACCGGAGCGGCTCAGCCCCCTTCGAACCGCTTGCGGAGGATGGCGCGGAGGTCGAGTGCGGCGAGGTCGTTCTGGATCTGCTCCGGGGGTGCCTGCGGCTGATCCACGACGACCTTCTGCATCAGGTCGCGGACCCCGCGGTCGAGGAAGCGCGAGACCTGGTCGATGGAGTAGTCGGCGCTGCGACGTGAGTCGTAGACGTTGAACGGATACGTCACCGCGAGGTGGTCGCGGGCGCGGGTCATCGCCACGTACATCAGGCGGCGCTCCTCGTCGATCTCCTCGTCGCTGCCGAGCGCGCGCGCCATCGGGAACCAGCCGTCGGCGGCCCAGATCACGAACACGGCGTCCCACTCGCGTCCCTTCGCGCTGTGCGCGGTGCTGAGCACGAGCACATCGTCCTCGCTGTCGGCGCCGAAGCCGAGGTCCTGCGTCGCCGAGGGTGGCTCGAGGGCGAGGGCGGAGAGGAAGCTCCCGCGATCGGGGTAGCCGGCGGCGATGTTCTGGAGCTGGTCGAGATCGGCGAGACGCGGCTCGACCCGATCGTACCGCTCGCGCAGGATGTCATCGTACAGGCGACGGACCCGCGCGATGTCAGCGCTGACGGCATCCTTGCGGTCGCTCGGTGCGGCGCGCAACTGGTCCAGCAGCTGGACGAGCGACTCGTGCGCCGCGCGCGCGCGCGGCGGCGGCACGTAGCGCCCGAACGCGTCGGAGGTCCAGGCGAGTTCAGCCATCGTGGTGATGGCACCGCGGGCAGTGGCCTCGCCGATACCCGGCAGGAGCAGGAGCAGGCGGTACCAGCTCACCTCGTCGCGCGGATTCTCGAGGATGCGCAGGAAGGCGAGCACGTCCTTCACATGCGCGGCCTCGAGGAACTTGAGACCTCCCCACTTCTCGAAGGGGATCTTGCGGGCGGTGAGCTCGATCTCGAGATCGGCGCTCATGTAGCCGGCGCGGAAGAGCACCGCCATCTCGGAGAGCGGGGTCCCTTCCTCGTGCAGGTCGAGGATGCGGTCGACGACGAAGCGCGTCTGCGCCTGCTCGTCGTGCGCGGTGACGAGCCACGGACGCTCCCCACCCTCACGCTTCGTGAAGAGGTCCTTGGTGTAGCGCTCCTCGGAGCGCGAGATCAGCGTGTTCGTGACGTCGAGGATCGGCTGGACGGAGCGGTAGTTCTCCTCGAGGGTGACGACCGTCGTTCCCGGGAAGTGGTGCGGGAAGTCGAGGATGTTGCGGATGGTGGCGCCGCGGAAGGCGTAGATGCTCTGCGCGTCGTCGCCGACGACGGTGATGTTCCTGTGCGTCCGGCACATCGCGCGGAGGATGCGCGACTGCAGGTGGTTCGTGTCCTGGTACTCGTCCACCAGCACGTGGTCGTACAGCGCACCCAGGCGATCGGCCAAGGGCCCCTCCGCTTCGGCCATGAGGGCCCAGAAGAGCAGGAGGTCGTCGTAGTCCACGAGGTTGCGCTGTGCCTTCCGCACGGTGTAGTCGGCGAAGACACGTATGACCTGCGCCTCGTACTCCCTGAACTGCGGGTATTCCTCGGCCAGGATCTGCGGCACCGGGAGTTCGGTGTTGATGTGCCGCGAGTAGATGTAGTGGAGCGTCTCCTTCTTGGGGAAGCGCTTCTTCTCCCCCTTCGCCTCGGCGATCCCGGCCGCGCTCCGCGCGAGCTGCATGAGATCCACCGCGTCGCCCTGGTCCATGATGCTGAAATCGGAGGCGAGCCCGGCCGAGGTGCCGAAGCGGCGGAGCAGGCGGTGCGCCGTGGCGTGGAAGGTGCCGCCATGCACGCCGCGGCTCGTGCTCCCCACCAGCCGCTCGGCGCGGGCCAGCATCTCCTGGGCCGCGCGACGGGTGAAGGTGAGGAGGAGGATGCGTTCGGGGCGGACGCCGCGTTCGAGCAGGTGTGCCACCCGGTGCACGAGGGTGCGAGTCTTCCCGGTGCCGGCCCCGGCGACGATGAGCAGGGGACCATCGCCGTGGAGTGCCGCGCGAGTCTGGGCCTCATTGAGGCCATCGGCGAGGGGGCCGGTGGGAGACGGCGCGACCTCGCGGGGGCGCTGCGGGTACACGCGGGCGTCGCCGGTCATTCCGACAATATAGGGGGCGCGGTCGATGTGACGGAGTCGTCCGAGCGACGGGTACTTGTTCTTCGGGTCCCTTCCTCCCATATACGATCCCATGCGAATCCTGCGTCGCGGCCTGTCGGTGCACGTCTTCGGGGTGGT
>CAZAGK010000066.1:0-20479 GCA_964484775.1 uncultured Gemmatimonas sp.
GGTGTAGAACAAGTACATATCCGTAACCTAAACAAACTGCTCGTAGGCGTGATCGCTCCCGGTGTAGGTCGCCGGCGCGGGCTGCCCCTTGTCGGTGATCATCTTGGTGGCGCGCGCCATTTTGTCGGCGACGGTGTCACAGATCGCCACGATGGTGACCCCGTCCACGCCGAGCAGCTCGTTGAGCACCGAGCGCCCGCGGAGCCCCGTGCCGACGATCCCCACGCGCACGTTGGCCGTGCGCTCGAAGGGGACCCCCTTCATGGTCTTCCGCGCCTTCGGCGCCACCGGCTGCTGATCCGGATGACGAATGGCCGAGATGTCCTCGGCGATCCCGCGCGTGAAGGCCCCGCTCGCCGCCACTCCGGCGCCGGCCAGTGCCGCCCCCTTCAACAACCCCCGCCGACTCATCTCGCTCATCATTCCCCTCGAACTTCGGAGTGATCGCCGACCGTCGTGGACCCACGGACCCGCTCCAGCACCACCGCATCGCCGATCAGCGAATCGTGCAGCACGCACTCGCTCAGGCGCGACGTGTTGCCGATGACGGTGTCACGCACCGTGCACCCCGTGACCGTGCTCCCCGCGCTGATCGAGACGTTGGGCCCGATCGTCGAGCCGGTGAGCGTGCAGCCGTCCTCGATGTACACCGGGTCGATGATCGTCGCCCCCTGCACATCGGCCGGCCGGCGCGCGCGCCCCTTCTCGAGCATCACACGGTTCGTGTCGAGCAGGGTGTCGAGCTTCCCCGCGTCGTACCACCCGGCGACATCCTCGACCTTGAGCTTCCCGCCGTGGTCGATCATGTACTGGAAGGCGTCGGTCAGGTAGTACTCGCCGCTGTTCGCCGGCTTCGTCAGCGTGTCGGCGATCCCCGCGAAGAGCAGCGTCGAGTTGCGGATGTAGTACAGGCCGATGTTCGCCCGCTTGCTGATGGGCGTCTTGGGCTTCTCGACGATCTTCGTCATGTGTCCCGCGGCATCGGTCACCACCACGCCGAAGCGCTGGTAGTCCTCGACTTCCTTGGTCCAGATGATGCCGTCGTCGGTGCAGGTCGTGATGATCGAGAGGTCGGCGTCGAAGATCGTATCCACGAAAATGATCAGCACAGGCTCGCCATGTACGCGCGAGGCCGCGAGCGCCACCGCCCCCGCCGTCCCGTCCTGCACCTTCTGCTCGATGAAGCTCGCCGGCAGATCGGCGTACGCCGTCCGCGCGTGCGCCTCCACCGTCTCCTTCAGGTGCCCGGTGATGTAGATGACCTCGGTGATCTCCCCGAGTCGGCGCACGTCGTCCAGCACGTAGTCCATCACCGGCTTCCCCGCCACGCGGAGCATCGGCTTGGGCACGGTGTGCGTGTGGGGGCGCAGGCGGGTCCCCTTCCCCGCCAACGGGATGATCACCTTCATGGGGCGCTCGTCCCGGCGCGGCCGTACTTGTCGGTCAGACGCACCACATCGTCCAGATGCGGGGTGCTCGCCTCGAGCAGGTCGCAGTCGGTGACCGCCTGCATCTGATGCACGTGCCCCGGCTCGTTCCGGTAGCTCTCCCCTTCGGTGAGCCGCACCTCGCGCAGCGGCGCGCCCGGCGCGTCGCCCACCCGGTAGATCATCTCGCCGCGCAGGACGTGGATCACCTCGTCCTTCAGATTGTGGTACTGCAGCGAGAGCGACTCCCCCGCCTTGATGTGCAGCACCTTCCCCACGTACAGCGGCGTCTCCGCCCAGATCGTCTCGTGCCCCCAGGGCTTCTGGACCGTCCGCACCGGTGTCTTTCCACTCATCGCATCGCCTCCGAAGGTCGTGCCGTGATCGAACTCGGACTCGTCACACATCCATTGATGCAGGCGCCGCACCCGGTGCACGCCGGACCCACCACCGGGCGCCCGGGCGCATCCAGCCGCAGCGCTTCCTCTCCCGCGGGACACACCCGCACGCACACCCCGCACTCCACGTCGCGGAACGCGATGCACTGGTTCGCGTCGATGCTGACGAGCGACAGCTTCACGCTGCGCCAGCCATCGGCCGGAACCTCGAGCGCCGCCGTCGGACAGGCCACGGCACAGGGCATCTCGGTGCACATCACGCAGGCCTGCGACATCACCTGCAGCGCCGGCGTCCCCGCCGCCAGCCCGGCACTCGGCGGCAACGCCCGGATGGCGTGCACCGGACAGACCGGCTCGCAGGCCCCGCAGCGCGTGCACGCCGCCAGGAACGCCGCCTCGGGCAACGCCCCCGGTGGGCGGATGTACTGCCCGCCCCCTACCCGCGCCGATACGACGTCCATCGCCCGCCCCAGGACCTTGCGGAAGCCCTGGGAAAAGAAAGCCCGACGGTCGACTGGTTCGGCCATCGGGATAATCTGCGATAGGACACACGAAAAAATAAGGCGCTACAATCCTCGCCTGCGGATCGCCACGCCCACCGCCCAGTACCCCGCGAACCCCGCCACTGCGGCCCCGATCACCGCCGACCCCAACCACCCCGGCGGCCCGAACAACATCATCGCCCCGAACGTCACCACGGCCGAGGCCGTGGCGAAGTTCAGACGCATACGGCGCGCCCGCGGGGTCTCCGCGAGCGCGCCGCGCCCTTCGTCGTTCTTTTCGGTCACTGCTGGTGAGTGACCCGGCAATAGAGCTCGCGTCCCGCCTCACCCACGAAGGCCCCGACCGACGCCGCGGCACCCACGAACACCCCGCCGCCCACGCTGACCGTCATGAGCCCGCCCATGAAGCCGCCCAGATCGCCCGCCGTCACCGCCCACCCGTTCCAACGGTACGGGCAGAAGGGCGCGCCAGCCGCGTTCGTCACGCCACCGATCGAACGGACCGAGGCCAGACGGAAGGTCGGCCCCTGCTGGCGACGCGGACCACGCGACGCGTACACGCAGGCCTCGGCGGAAAGCGTCTGCTCGATGCACGCCCCCATCCCGCCCGTCGCCAACGCCTCGACCTGCCAGTCGCCGTTCGCTTCCCAGTACTGCGCCGACGACACGGTGAACGAACCGGCCGCGTTCACGATGTCCAGATCCTCACCCGAGAGCACCGCGCTGGCGCTGTCGGTGATCACCGCGATCGTGCTCGCCAGCTGCGTCGACGACGTCGCCACATTCACGGCCGCCATGATCGCATCCGTATACGGCGTCACCTCGGCCAGCGACCGCATGCGCGCCTTGTAGAACGCGGCATTGTGGTTGTAATCCTCGCGCTCACGCCCCGACCGGCATCCCGGCATCGCCGCGATCGCCTGCGCCGACCAGTCACGACGCTGGCTATACGACACACGCCCGCGATCCTCACCCAGCCAGCGCCCCTCACGCAGCACCTGCTCGAGCCGCGCACAGCGCTCGCGCGGCGACGACACGTTCACCGTCCGCAGCAGCGCTTCGGTCAGGAACCGATTGTGCGCACGCCCCGTCCACCCCATCGGGTTGCTCCGGGTGTACCACTCCGCCGAGATCGGCGACCGCGCCGAGGCGCGAGCCTGCGCCACTGCGAGCAACGTCTTCGGCTCCGACGGCTGCGCCGTCGGCATCCGATCGCTACGCGCACAACCGCCGACCAGTGCGGTCAGCACGACGGCAGTGCTCAGGAGCTGCTTCACACGAGGAGCGAACATCGGGGCACTCTCCACATAATAGATGTTCCACGGCACTTTTCCGTGCCGTGAATGACCCTTTACGGTAGTCGCTCCCGGCTCATACCGCAATACTTCACCGTTCAACTTTGTGACAGTTTCAGCGCGTTTCATGACCCCCCAAGTCAGGGGAATCCCCTAGACCACTGCACCGAAATGACGAAAGGCCGCCCGAAAGCGACCTTTCTCTATACACCGCAACCACTTAGACGGTTACTACCGGCTGACCATCCGAGCCTTCAACCGGTCCAACCGACGGCGCACCGACCCGTCCATCACCGTGTCGCCGTACTTCACGATCACGCCGCCCAGGATCCGGCCGTCCACCGCCACGTGCGGCACCACCGTCTTCCCGATCGCCTTGCTCAGCGACTCGGCGATGGCCTTCACGTCGGCCTCGCTCGTCTCACGCGCCACCGTCACACGCGCGTGCAGACGCCCCTCGGCCTGATCCAGCAGGTTCCCGAACTCCACCGCGATCTCGGGGATCAGCGTCTGACGACGGTTCGTGACCAGCTTCTGCAGGAACTTCACGAAGGTGCTCGGCGCCTTGTCGTCCAGCGCCTTGCCGAGCATCGCGATCTTGTGCGCCTCGGTCACCTGCGGCGCGGCCAGGAAGCGCTGGAGGGTCACATCCCCTTCCACCGCAGCGGCCACGCCATTGATCAACGCGGCCCACTCGGTGCGCGCGTTGGCCTTGGTGGCCAGCGCGAGCAACGCCTCGGCGTAGTTCTTGGCGATCGACTCGTTGTTCATCTATCGCGTGCCGATCGAAGCGAGGTAGCTCTCCACGAGCTTCCGGTTCTGGGCGTCGTCGAGGTTCTTCTCGATCACCTTGCTGGCACCGGCCAGGGCGAGGTCGATCGCCTCACGGCGGATCTCGTCGATCGCCTTGGACTTCTCAGCCTCGATGTCGCGACGGGCGCGCTCCATCATCTCCTCCTGCTGCTTCTTGGTGCTCTCGAGCAGCTCGGCACGCATCGACTCGGCGGTCGCGCGGCCCTCGGCGATGAACTTCTGCGCTTCGCCCTTGGCGGCCTCGATCTGCGCCTTGTGCTCCACGAGCAGCGCGGCGGCGGCCTCGCGATCGGCCTTGGCCATCGCGATCGCGTCCTCGAGCGCCTTCTCGCGGTCACGCACGGCTTCCGTGATCGGGCCGAAGGCGAACTTGGAGAGCACGAAGTAGACGATCGCGAAGATGATCAGCGTCCACGCCATCAGCCCGGTGTTGGGCGAGAGCAGGTTCACCGAGCCGCCGTGCTCTCCTTCCTGCGCGAGCAGCGGAGAAGCGACCAGCGACAGTGCGACGACGCGCGAAAGCATGGAACGCATAGGGTATCCGGATATGAAAAGTTGGGGTGCCCGTGGCCGCCCCTTCATATGAAGGAGCGGCCACGAGCAGAACTGCCTAGAACTTGCCCTGGATCGAGAACGCGACGACGACGGCGAACAGCGCGGCGCCTTCGATGAAGGCGGCGAAGATCAGCGCGGCGGTCTGGATCTTGCCGGCGATCTCGGGCTGACGAGCCATGCCCTCAACGGCCTGGCCACCGACGCGGCCGATGCCGAGTCCGGCGCCGATGATGGCGAGACCGGCACCGATGCCGGCGCCCATCATGGCCCACGCGCCCATGTAATCCTTGTTGTAGCTGGCGGCCTCAGCGGCGGCCTGGAACAGCGGGAACATCGTCATTGGTGAAGCTCCAAGAGAGAATCGTGGTCCTGCAGTTTCGCCTGCGAACCGGGGTCGCCCCCGTCCTGCTTCGCCGTCCGTCACCGGAGCCCGCACGATCGCGCGCTCCAACGGACATCACCGGACAAGAGGCCCGGCTACCGCACGCATCGCCCGGCGTGGGCGGTGCGCGTCCAACACCTGCTTAGTGGTGCGACTCGCGCACGAGCCCGATGAACACGCTCGCCAGCAGCGTGAACACGAACGCCTGCAGGAAGGCCACCATCAGTTCCAGGAACATGATCGCCGTCGCCATCGCGAGCGGGAGCGGCGCGATCAGATAGCTGCCGAAGGAGAAGATCAGCCCCACAAGGGCGAGCACCACGATGTGCCCCGCCGTCATGTTGGCGAACAGACGGATGGCCAACGCGAAGGGCTTGGTGAACTTGCCCAGCAGTTCCACCGGGCTCAGGATCAGCGACATCGGGATCCGCATGAAGATGTTCATGTCATGCGGCCAGAAGATGATCGTATTGATGTAGCCCGCGCCCAGCGCCCGCATGCCGGCGATCTCGACCACGAAGAAGGTCACGATGGCGAGCGTCGCCGTCACGGCGATGTTGCCGGTGGCGGTGCTGCCGTAGGGGATCAGCCCGAGCAGGTTGCAGGTCAGGATGAAGAAGAACAGGGTGAGCCCGAAGGGGACGAACGCCTCGCCATGGTGGCCGACGTTCGGGAGGATCACCTCATTCCGGATGTAGAGCACCACCGCTTCCATCGCCCCCGAGAACCCACCCGGCGCACGTCCCGTGGCCGCCCGCTTGGCGACGCCGCGCGCCGCCGAGGTGAGGGCGATGATCACGAGGATCGACGCGAGCAGGAGCATCACGACGTGCTTGGTGGGCGAGAGGTCCACCTCGTACGGCCCCACATGGATCGGTGCGAAGTGCGGGAGCGGCACTTCCTGCACCAGCCCATGTCCCCAACCCGCGGGGAGATCGAGCTCGTGCGAGTCGGTGATGTGCGGGGTGATGATGTCCACCTTCTTCGGCGCGGCTTCCTGAGCGTAGGTGCTCACAGGAGCGGCGGCCAGAACGACGGCGGCGAACAGGGGCGCGAATCGCAGTGCAGCGAATCTCATGGCTTGAGCAGTAGTGGTTCGAAGAGCGTGGTCACGAAGAAGAACGAGACCATGCTGATCAACGCGGGTGCCGACTGAAGACCCAACAGCTTGATGAAGACCATCCCGTACAATCCCACGGTGAGCAACCGGAGCAGCATCCCGGCCCCCCACCCGGCCATCACATTCTCCTTGCGCAGGTAGAAGGCGAAGCCGAATCCGATGCTCTGGACCACGGCCGCGATGGCCGCGCTGGTCCATACCGCCCGCGCCCCTTCGGGGCCCGGATACAACAGGGTGAAGGCGAAGCCGCCCCCCACCGTTACGATCCCCAGCAGCACCGCGAAAATGCCGATCTGTTTCACGACCCTTTCCCGGTTCGCCGAGCTTGTTTCGCTTCGTCGTCGCGCCGATTCTCGTCCTTCGCGGCGCGCATGATCAGGTACAACCCCGCTCCGAAGCCCACGCAGAGCCCGCCCAGGATGCCCCACGGCGAGCTGCCGAACCTCTTGTCCGCCCAGTTCCCGAGATAGAGGAAGAGGAGGATGGCGACCGTGAACTGCACCCCCAGTCCGCCCAGCCGAGCACCGCTTCCGCCATCGTCGTCCTTCCGCTCCCCCCGCGCCTCGGCCAGCAGGGCGTCGCGCCGCCGTTCGATCTCTCGGGCACGCCCCTTGGCCTCCGGCGTAACAGCTTCGCCGGTATCGCGATCAGGAGGCTCGGAAAATCCCATGTTCAGCCTTCAAAGTTAGGAGCTTGTGAAATATTTCGCAAGCTCGATTTCCTCTCTGAAAACAGGGGGTCCGCAGCGCGCGGAACGCCGGCGATTTTGCGTCGCGAGCGCCAGTTGACCAGTTATCAACACCGAATAAACTCCGAAGTGTCAAATTTCGTGCGCCAAATCGGCACTTCGGAGTAACCGCGAAACCCACCAAACTCGCCCCCCACTTTCACTTACGTGTGACCTGCCATTTGACGAATCGTCTGTTTGTTGATAACTTTTCGGCTCGGAAAGAAAGCGCTACAATCTTTGTAACATTCCGAGCGTCACTTCACGCCGCCCCCACGGATGAACGGAAAGATCACTTTCGCACTGCTCAGCATTGGCGTGCTCGCATTCGCATGCGGGCGTCCACGTGCGGTCGAGTCTTTGTCGAATGTTCACGCGACCAAGTCGCGTGGTCCGGCGCTCACGCCCTCACTCGCCGTCAACACGAGCGATGGTGTGCGCTTCGATTTCGTCGTGAGCAACACGGGGAACAAGAAGCTCGAAGTGAATTTCCCCTCTGGGCAGACGCACGATGTGATCGTGCTCGACTCACTCGGCCGTGAAGTGTGGCGCTGGAGCAACAAGCGCATGTTCACCGCCACGCTGCAGAACAAGGTGCTGCGCGAGCATGACACGCTCACCTTCAATGATGAGTGGAGCAACGCCGCGCCGGGGCGGTACACGGCGGTCGCGCGCCTCGCGTCGATGAACTATCCGATGGAGCAGCGGGCCGAGTTCGTGGTGAAGTGACTCGGCCGGTTCAGCGTTTTGCCCTCGGGCGCCGTTCACGAACGGCGCCCTTTTCGTTACCTTTGGGACTCTCTCCCCTGCCTCACCAACCGCAACTCGCGCGCACGGAGCAGCAGTAGTGGCCACTCCTCAGTCGGCAGAAGACGAACGCGACCTGGCACTCCTCGCCACGCTGGCGGTGGCGCGCAAGGAACTCGCCGCGCAGATCGGGCGGAAGATCGTGGGGCAGCACGAGATCGTGGACTCGCTCGTGGCGGCGATCCTCGCCGGCGGCCATGTGCTGCTGGTGGGTGTGCCCGGGCTCGCGAAGACGCTGCTCATCCAGACGTTGGCGCAGGCGCTGGACCTGGACTTCAGCCGCGTGCAGTTCACGCCGGACCTGATGCCGAGCGATATCACGGGGACGGAGCTGCTCGAGGAGGATCATGGCACCGGCAAGCGGAGCTTCGTCTTCCAGAAGGGGCCGATCTTCGCGAACATCGTGCTGGCCGACGAGATCAACCGCGCCCCACCGAAGACGCAGGCGGCGCTGCTCGAGGCCATGCAGGAGCACCGCGTGACCGCCGCGGGGAAGACGTACACGCTCAAGGAGCCGTTCTTCGTGCTGGCCACTCAGAACCCCATCGAGCACGACGGTACGTATTCGCTGCCGGAAGCGCAGCTCGATCGTTTCATGTATCAGCTCACCCTTGGCTATCCGAGCAAGGAGGAGGAAGAGCGGATCGTGAACACGACGACGGGGAGCAAGACGAACGTCATCGAGCCCGTGCTGCGTGGGCAGCAGATCATCGAGATGCAGCAGTTGGTGCGCCGGTTGCCGGCGCCGCCGTCGGTGGTGAGCTATGCGGTGGGACTCGCGCGTGCGACGCGTCCGGGAGAGCCGGGGGCGAGTGCTGCTGTTCAGAAGTATGTGAGCTACGGTGCGGGGCCGCGTGCGTCGCAGTACTTGGTGCTCGGCGCCAAGGCTCGCGCCGCTATGGATGGGCGGAGCGTGCCGGATCTTGATGATGTGAAGGCGGTGGCGGCGAATGTGCTCGGGCACCGCGTGGTGTTGAACTTCCAGGCTGAGGCTGAGGGCGTGGGGGTGAAGCAGTTGGTGCAGTTGTAGGGTTTGCTCTTGGATGGATGTGAGCGGGGGGCGGTGCGCGATGCGCACTGCCCCCCGACGTTCGTGGTGTAGGTCTATTCTCGCAGAGAGCTCGCCTTGAGTGCGATGACCCTCGCACGTCCGTATCCTGGAATCTCTCGCCGGACTCCACCTCGCGCGCGCTCGATCTTCCGATTCTGCAGGCTCTGAATCGTACCTTGGTCTCGGGTGGGCATCACACTGTGCTGCAGCACCAGCTTCCCCGAGTGTAGGGCGATCGGCTCTTTCCTACGGAGCTTTTGGAGGACCACGAGGGCCGCAGCGAGCCGATCCGCAGCACCTGCGCCATCACTCACGATAATGAGGTCATCCTGCGATCCGCCAGCCGTCCTCACCACGACCGCCTGCGCTCCTTGGGGCAACTGATTCTCTGTAAGGGCGAGGAGAACACGCCGCTGGTTGAAACTCGCACCTTGCGCGCGAGCCCCGACCGACGGAAGCGTCACAATCGCTAGCAGGGCGAAGATGATTCTCGCA
Organism: uncultured Gemmatimonas sp.; assembly: GCA_964484775.1. Taxonomy (GTDB): domain Bacteria; phylum Gemmatimonadota; class Gemmatimonadetes; order Gemmatimonadales; family Gemmatimonadaceae; genus Fen-1231. The sequence continues at coordinate 9,574 of CAZAGK010000066.1, forward strand.
ACTCGATTCATGTCACTCGTCTCCTTGGTCGTTGAGTTCTATGGGAATCGTTACGTTCACTGCTCGAAGAGCGGATCGCACCCTGCATCCTCGCGCCCCAGGTACGCACCGGTGATGAGGTCGTATACGTCGTAGTAGTAGCAGATCCACCAACTCGTCCCACCTTCTCCGCCACCGCCGATCGTCGTGCTTCCCCCCACGGGGTCAAGATCTTCGTCCGTGCAGTTCCGCAGGGCCTGCTGGTCGTGCGCCGCGTCAGGCTTCGAGTAGCTGTGCGAAGCCATGACCGTGGTCGATCCGACCCCGGCGTTGATATTGATCGGAATGTCGACAGCGACATGCACTTTCGTTTGCGCGAGTCCGTAGCCGGATATCCCGCACGATCGATTGGCGTTGAAAGACACGGAGTGCTGATGCGTTGATCGCTTCCATCCTTGGCCGCCATCTCCCGATTCCTCAGGCGGAAGGTCAATGAGCGTGCTGAGCTTTCTCGTGTCGAAGATCCGGAGAGAGGTGAACATGCTGACACTGTGGCCCTCCCATTCGACCTTGCCCGTCATGGTGGTCCTTCCCGTGCTTCCGATTTGCACGGTGGCGCTTGGCGAATTGAGGACAAGAGCCTCAAGTGAGAGTCCGAGATCTTCCTCGGTGAGATTGCTTTCGGCTCCCCGGGGCGCTCGTTGCAGGCCGGCTGACCCTTGGGTGGACAGGCGACTCGTCACGCTCGCTCCCGGAACACTGAGCGTCGATGGGATCGCATCCCCGCGGATCCCCGTCATCTCGTCCGCACACCCCACGGTCAGCATCGCAATGAACCCCGCTAGTGCTTTCGCTCGCATGTGCCCTCGCTGTGAATAGTCAGTACGCGCGTAGGTCCCCTAGCGGTCTGCGCGCGCGTCGCGGGCCGCCTCGACTACCGGTCTGTGTTGTGGGTGCGCCTTAGCTGCTACAGCGAATGTGAAGTCGACGCTCTCGGGCCGTCAGCCGAGCGTCGGTTCCGTCGGACCATTTGTCCGTGGTGAGAAGTAGCGCCTCTCCGTTTCCCATCGAGTGAACTGCGAGATTCAGTCCGAGATGCCGCGCGGCGATTCGTCCCCGTCCGTGAAGTCTGATGCCTGAGACGACGGTCCAGTCCAGAGAATCCACCGATTCGCGAGCGGCAGAGATCATGATGAGCAACGAGTCCCCCATCGTGGTCACGGCCTGCTGAGAAGCGACCGACGATACCACCTGTTCGGGCCGCGGATTCGCCACGTCGGCCGCGCCAAGGAGTAGCACTCGCTCCGTGGCTCCCGCGAGTCGTCGCACCGACCACATCGCGACCACACCGTCGCGCAGCCACGCCAGCCCCGGCTCCTTTCTCTCTTGGGAGGTAGTGAGCCGGTCGGTTCGTTGAGGCGGGGTCCACTTCCCATCTGACCATGAGCTCCAGTACGTGACCGCAGCGTTCAAGCGCCCATCGCCGAGCACTAGCGGTGCCGTAAATACTACCGCCCACGCACCAGCTCGCTGCTCTCGGACCAGATCGACACTGTAGACCGGCACCGCGAACCGCAGCGTATCTACGCGCCACGCCTGCGGTCGCCCGTGAATGAGGACCAGCCCGAATGTTCCGAGTCTTGGGCCGCTGCTCGCCTCGAACGGCTCGAGCGCGAATGCGAGAGCGCGCTCTTCGCCGACGCGAACCACACTTGATCCCCTACCAGGGCCAACGATGACGTTTTGCAGGCGCGCCACTCGTTCCGGCTTCGCAAGGCCTCGGGCGCTAGCGCGAGCAAAGTAGAGGTCAGCTGAAAGCGTCGGCTCGGCTCTAGAGGCTTGCCGTTCTGAGGCAAAGAAGAAGACGTCGACGTCACCATTTCTCCCAACTGCGACTTTCGCTCCCATCGTCGTGTCAGCAGAAATCGGGGATGGAAAGAGCTCCGCCCCTTGTGTCGCTGGACGCACCGCTACGATTGGTCGGCCCGCTCCGCTCAGACTCACGCCGCGACCGCTGCCCGCAACCTGAGAGAGGGGTGTACCGCCGACCGCGATTGTTCCGCCGCCGGCAGCGGTCTCTCCAAGCACAGACTCGACGTAGCCACCGTCGGACGTTCGCATCGCGGTCTCAGCCTCGGCCGATACAACGCATCCGCTGACCGAAGGCGCTCGACCAAGACCGAGCAGTGCGGGCAGTACGAACGCTCCGCCAAGAACACATACGATGGCAAATTGCAGACGGCGCATCGTGTCGACCCGGTTCCGGTGAACTTGCCTGAAGTGCATTCGACACAACACTCGGATGCAGTGAAGCAGAAAGTGTCCGAGGCGCGCACGACATACAATCAGTCTGCGCAACTCTTCCCGCAAGCACTTCGATGGGCCGAATTTGTCCCATCGCACCCGAACGACCTGTACGCACGCCCGCCCGTGCCCCGAGGAGGGGCGCCTAGCCGGTCGGCCGCGCGGCGCGTACCTTCCCGACACCCACGCGAAGGCAATCCCCCGGCTATGACGTTCGTTCCCACGCCCAGCACCGCATCCCTGCTGCGCCCGTCGGCGCTCGCCCGACAGCGCCCCTGCCACACATTCGTGGAATGGGGCGACCAGCCCGGCTCCGCGCGCGTGTTCCAGTCCACGGACGCAGCCCCGATCGTCCTCGCCGCGCAGCGATCGCGCACCCCCGCCCTGCTCGCGCTGGCCCTGGAGGGCGAGCCTGCCCCTGCGGTCGCGCGCCTCATAGGCGTTCTGCAAGAGTCGAAGGTTCCGACCCGCGTCCTTATTGCACGCGGCGTTGCGGACATCGGCCGCGTCGCTGCCATTGGTCACGGCATCCGAATCATCCTCGGCGACCTCGAGCCGGTGGCCCCCCTACTCTGCGCCTACGCCTTGGAGGACGCCGGGCAGCCCGCGCTCTCCGACACGCTGCGCTGCATCGCCTCGCACTTCGGAGATGCCGCCGGTCGCGTCTTCGGCGCCACGCTCGGCTCCGGGTTCAGGATCGCGACCGTCGCGGAGGTCGCCAAGGAACTCGCCGAGGATCGCCGCAGCCTGCTTCGGCATCTGTCTGCCGATCAAATCGCGTCACCTGAGGATGTCATCGCGGCTGGACGCGCGGCCACCGCACTGATGTTGGCCTTGCGACACGGGACAGAGCAGGAGACGGCGACTCAGGTTCTCCGGTTGGAGTCTTCTGCTGAGCTGAATCGCTTGCTTAAGCGCGCGCTGGGTCAGGAGTACGCAGAGATCCTCGACGAAGCGGACCCCCTCCGGACGGAAGCGGTCGAGGTCAAGATCCTCGCCGCCCTCGAACGATTCCTGGTCCGGAGCGGCTGAGATCGGCTGAAGCGCCGGGCGACTCTGGGGGTCACCGCACCCACAGCCACCCCACCCACATGGTCCCCGCGTAGACGCACCCCAGCCCAAGCGCAATCGCGGTGACGATCAACGGACCGGAGATCTCGCTCGCCGAGGCCCCAAAGACGAACGAACCGCCGATCGCCAACGCGCCGAAGGCGACCTCGATCAGCGACCACACGAGACGCGGGAGGAGTCCGATCATTCTGCCATGGACCACGATGAATCGTCGACTGCCAACGTGATCGATCACGTGCATCGCGCGGAAGCGTGGCCGCGGTGCGAGCCGGAGAGGCCCGTCCCTCGCCGGCTATTGCGCATTCTTCCCCGCGCGCATGCGCCGCTGCAGCAACCACACCGCGCGGTCCACGATCACGCCCATCACCACCCACAGCGGAAGCTCGACCATCGCGTTCTGCCCGAAGGGGCGTCCCAAGGCGAACACGTCCATGGCGCTCGTGATATACCACATCCCCACGCCCCAGATGGCGCCGAAGAGGAGGGCTCTCTTCCAGTGGGCGTTGGTGGTCACGGTGGCAGCTTTCATGACAGGATCAAGTTGCGTCATATCGTCGATTGAGAAGGGGCCGACTCCCGAACACGTCACACCTCCTTTGCGTCGGTGGATCGAAGAGACATCGTCAGCTCAGGACGGACACTCGCAATCGCCACGGGGGCTCCCGCGAATGGCACCCGACGCCCCGGCCACTCGTCCCGGACGATCCGCCATCCGAGCCACATCAACGCGGCGTTGAGGTACCCAGCAAGGAGCGCGCCCAGGGTGATCTTGGACGCGAGGAGACCGACCTGGCCGAGCTCGCGCAGCGGTTCATGTTTCGCATACGCGACCGCGGCGCCGATGCTGAAGGTGATCATCCCCACCGCCGAGCCGATCCGCCACGGCCCGCGCAGGAGCAGCCGACGCCAGCCGGCTTCGTTTGACGGCCATCCCTTGCTCGACACATGCAGCACGGCCACGAGATACACAGGCAACGCGACGGTTCCCGACGACCCCATCACGGCCGCCAGCACAACGAGCACGGATTCGATCATCTTCGGAAATCCGAGATTCATCGCGAGCATGCCGAGCAGCACGCTGAGCACGCCCGTAGCAGGCGGGAGCCAAAGCGCGCGGCGGAAGTACGACTGGAGGCGATCGGTCACGTCCGGAGCGCTGCTGAGCGGTCGAGGCGCGAACAGGAGAGGCCCATCCTACAATCATGGGCGAAGCCGGTCGGCCCCGCTAGACGTTTTTGCGCCACTTTTCACATCAGCGCCCGGATCTCCCCCGGGACCTCGAACACATGACCATCCCGCTCGGCGGCCACGAGCCCGTGCAACCTCCGCACCGACGTCACCCCAAACACCTCGTTCACGGTGTGGGTGGGGCGCAGCGCGCCGAGCAGGGTGCGATAGTCGCGCCAGGTGACGGCGAGAGGGGAGCCACCGGGGACTGGGCAGGCATGACCATCCCCATCGCGGAGGCGCGGACGATCGCGTCGCCATCGTCGCGGAGCCAGGTCTCGAAGAGTGTCTAGACGGGCGACTGCGAGACGGTCACGAGCTCCGTCATCTTGATGATGGCGGGGCGCGTCACGCCCGGTGATGGGGACACCGCATGGAAATAGCTGCTGAACAACGTCCACGGCGTGGGAAACACTGCGTTCACTCCTTTCGACCTCTCGGAATGGGCATGATGCGGCTGCGGCCGTCGTCAGTTCCTGCAAGTCGATGCCGACTCACGGCACCCGCCGCATCTCCACCGGCACTTGGAACGCCATCGTATCCGCCGCACTCGTCGCCACCCGCATCAGCCGACGCTCCCACGTGGTGTCCGCGTGCACGAGCCGCGAGAGCGCAGGACGAATGGCATTCCCCATGCTCGTCCACTGTCCGATGGTCAGCACGGTGGTGTCGGGGCGCGTGCCGGCGGTGCGCACCCGAGCGGACTCCATCACGCGCGCCCCGCCCAACTCCACCAGTACCCACCCCTGATCGCGCGCCGCACCGCCGCTCCCCTCGAGCAATACCCGCGCGCACGGCCCCAACTCACACTCGGCGTCGGCGAGCCCCACACCGCGAGGGGCCTCCTCGACGGTCCAGGGCCACATCTGCGCTGGGGTGAAGGTGCCTGCGGCGCGCAACACCTGCGCCGACGGGCTCACGAAAGCCCGCACCTCCTGCCCCACGCGCGTCCACTGCGCATCCCCCACCACCGCCTCGACTCGTGGGATGCCCGTGGAATCCGCGATGGAGACCACCACATCGGCCCCGCGCGTGCGACGGTCGTATTGCACCACGTTGGCGCCGGGCACGCCGCGCACGGTGCGCACCACGGTCACCATCTCGCGCACGAGGTCCGGAGCGGGGGGCGGTGAGCCGCCGCGCATCATGGACTGGGCGCGATCGACGGATTGCTGGGCGACCGCGGCGGCCACGGCACTCGGCAGCACCGGGAACCGCGTCGAGTCCTCGGGGGCATAGCGGACGTCCGCGTACTCACGCTCCACGGGGGCGCGGTCGCGCGAGGCGAGGATCGTCACGCGGCTCGGCGCGGGCACGCCGTACACCGCGCGGATGTCACTCCCCGTGAGGCGAAAGGTGTCGCGCTCGGAGTGGAGCTCGGTGAGCACGAGCACCGAGTCGCGCAGTCGGAAGCGGCTGACGCGTTCACCGGGGAGCGTGGGGGCGCTGGGGAAGGTCACCGGGGTGGGGAACCGGATCTCAACACATGGGGAGGCATCCGGGCAGGGGACGAACGCCGTGCGGGCGGTGGACGCGATGCCGGGGGATACCGCAGGTGTGAGAGCTTCGCCGACGCCACCGAGGGGAAGGAAGGGGTCGGTGCCGAGGACGCCGAGAAAGCGGGAGGTCTCGCGGTCGGGGAGTCGGCGAACGGTGCCGTCGGGGGCGCGTTCCACGGGGACGCCGTAGAGGAGGGCCGACTCGGTGCGGGCGCCGCTCGCGTCGGTGTGCAGGTGGAGGACGCTCCCGCCGCGGATCCAGTACTCGTCGGTCGCGTCGATGGTGCTGCTGCCGGGGGCGCGCTCGCGGATGGTGAAGTGGAGGATCTCGGCACGCGCGCGGAAGCGCGCCGCGCCCGCGCGGCGGCTGGTGCCGAGGAGTGCGGATTGGGCGACGCGGCGGGAGGAGTCGGGCTGGACGGGCGTTTGGGCTGCGGCCAGCGTGCTCGTGAGGCCGAGGGCGAGCGCGAGGCCTGTGATTCGTGTACGCACGACGGACGACGGGAGGCGCAGCATTCGGTGGGGCTCCGGGGGGATACGAGTACGAGAACTGTTTGAGAACGGGGCGGATCGGCTTGCCCATCTACAGTCCGTTGACGAGCACACTATGACTCCGCGAAATCGGCCCTACACCGCGCTACGCCGGTACGCCGATCTCCTTCGCGACCCGGTACTGCGTGAGTCCCATGGGGATCAGGAACTCGTCGAGATTGAGTTCCCCAGGGGTCACGGGTTTCAGCGATGCCATGTGCTTCTTCCTGGTGCTAGTCCACGACCCCGACATCCGCTGCACCAACAGCCGTCCCGGGGACGCAGAGCTGATACCCATTGTTCACGCGAATGCTCAGCGGCGCGTGCACACCGTCACGCGTGACTAGCCTCACCGCGCCCGGTGTTGGACCGAAGGCGCCGGACTACCCGCCAGACCACGAAGAGCGCCAGCGACCAGCTCGCACCGATGATCGCCGCCATCACCGCAAAAAGTATCATGCCGTCGAAATGATCCCAGAAGTCGAACCACCCCGACTTGACGATCACGACGAGAGAGATGAGCAGCATGCCGACCACCACGCTCAACACCGGCACGGTGATGAACGACTGAGACCACCCCTGGCGCGAGGTGGGAAATCCTCGCCGGGCCATCAGGGCGATCACGATCAGAAATGGGATGGCGCTCAGGAGTCCGGTATAGCCGAACATGGTGGCGAGCCCCTGCACGACCTCTCCGCCCGATCCGCTCGCTGGATGATCGATCAGCAACAGCGCGAGCCCTGCGATCGCGGTGACAACCAGCGGCACCCAGAGCAACCGCCGCAGGAACCAGTCGTCCCACGGCGTGTGGTCGTTGATGGCCGCTACCGGCGTCTGCCCACCTGGCGCCGCATCGCTCCCGCGGCGCTTCGTCGGTTCGTGGAGGCCCATGCTACAATCATGGACGAACCCGGTCGGCGCCGCTAGACGTTTTTGCGCCACTTTCACATCAGCGCCCGGATCTCCCCCGGCACCTCGAACACATCACGCTCCCGCTCGGCCGCCGCCAGCGAGAGCAGCTTCCGCACCGTCGTCATCCCCATCACCTCGCTCACGGTGTGGGTGGGGCGCAGCGCGCCGAGCAGGGTGCGATAGTCGCGCCAGGTGACGGCGAGAGGGGAGCCACCAGGGCCGCCGAGCGCGCCGGCGCGGAAGCCGGCGAGGAGTCCACACTCCACTTCGAAGAAGGCGCAGCTCTCACCCAGATCACGCGGCGACTGGGCGAGACGCACTTCGTAGCACCGTCGCCCGTCGAACTCGACCTCGCCGTGCGTGAAGGCGTTGGTGAGGCGGTCGTCGGACAGTCCACCGGGGACTGGGAAGGCGGCGGGGTGCATCGGGTCGGAGCTCGCGACGGTACGGATCGTGCTGCCGCCGACCTCGTCGAGGAGTCTGTTCCCCTCGAAGGGGGACATGTGCCAGGCGACGCCGCCGGTGAGCCCCTCGGTGTACACGAGAATCCCCATCGCGGTGTGGCTGCGTCCCCCTACGGCACCACGACCATGAACGTCGCCGTCCTCCCCTCCGCCGGCACCATATTCCTCGGCGGGTAGCTCGACGGGTCGGACTCCGCCACCGTCGAGATCGAATAGGTCCCCGCGAGCGCTGCTTCGCTCGATCCGGTGAAGGTGAGTGTCCGGGTCCACGCGTACGTGGTGCCCGGGAGTACCTGATAGTACGCCAACGTCCCGAGGGGATCGGTGCTGTTGCAGCTGTCCCCCGCCTCGACCACTGGCGTGGCGGGCACCGTGCGCTGCGCGGTGAGCCACGGCTCAGGGGTGCCCCTGATGAGCGAGTTGCACGAGCGGTCGATCCACAGGGTGGCGTCGCCGGTGTTCGTGAGTCGAGCGCGCACGGTCACGGTATAGCCGGTGCCGGTGGCGGTGAGGTGATAGCTCGTGCTGTCCACGGTGAAGGTGGAACGCACGCTGAGCGGGGCGATAGCGACGGCCGCGCTGCAACCGATCCCGATCACGATCGGCAGCGCGAGCGCGCAGAGAACGGCCGGAATTCTCATTTCAGCGTCTTGGACCTTCGCAACGCCGCCACGGACCACTTCGTGAGTCGTAGTCCGCTCGCGTCACGCTCGCCCAGGAACAGACTCCCATCCCGCGCGAACCCTGCGACCGCCGAGTTCGGGGGGAGGAACGCATACTCCGCCAGCGAGCCGTCGGGGCCGAGTACCATATAGATGGGCGCGCCCCCCTCGGCGGTGGCGGTCAGGCGAAGCCAGGTGCGGTTCGCGGGGTCGGCGAGAGCACCCTGATCGGTGAAGGCGGGATAGTAGTCCATGACCTCCTCCACCGGCTCGCGGACATACGCGAACTCGACCCCGCGCTGCGTGGACCGCTGCCCCTCGGGACCTTCAACGGCCTTGGCGACCTCGGCGTCCACGAGCGCGATCTTGGCGCTGTCGGAGAGCCGCTCCCACGGATACGGGATCCGCGGCTGTTCCGTCTTCGAGCCGTTCGGCGCGAGCACCGTGGTGCGCAGCGTGCGCCCACGCACGATCAGCACACTGCCGTCGGCACGCGCGGCCCACGCATCCTTGGGGCGGGGCGAGCGAATGTACGGAACGATTGCGACACCGCCGCCGGGAAGCGCGTTGAGCATGGCCTTGGCCCCGGAGGCAGCGACATACGTGAGGGTATCGGACGCGCCCGTCACGAGATCCGTGCGTAGCAGCGGTACCGAGTCGGCAACGAATGTGAACATCCCAGGCTTCGCGTCCCGGGGGTTCGGGCGTGTGACGATCAGACCACCGGTCGCCGTCACACGATGCTGCGCATCGACCACCGGGTAGCCGCTGAAGCCCGGGAAGAGCGAAGGCAGCTTCCGTGGCGCCGCGAAGGTGCGATACTGCGTCCCATCGCTCCCGATCAACACCATGGCGCTCGATCCGAGATCGGCGAAGAGCAGCGTGTCGCCCCCCCACGGAAGCAGCGCCGCCCCACCGTCGCCGTAGCGGGCCTTCTCCCCCACGCGCGCCGAATCGAGCAACACCCGACTCGGCGCCAGCGTCGGCGTGAGCAACACCAACCGCCGCGCGACGAGGTCGTTGACCGCCACGCGCCCATCGGGCATGTCGATCACCGCGCCGATGGACTCGAAGCGTTCGGTGGAGGTCGCGGTCGGGGCCCCTGCGGGGCGCGCCGACTGGAAGGCGCTCGCGGGCCGAGTGACCGACAGGAGCAACACGCCCCCTACCGCGAGGGGGCGCAACAGGGGTGCCGGTCTCATCGGGAGGCTGTGGTGAGTTCGTTGGATGCCGCAGCGGTAGCGCGCGCGGGGGGCAACGCCCGCATCACCAGCGCACTCGCCACCGCTCCCACAACGGACGCTGCGAGCGCCGTCCACCGCAGCACCGCGACTTCGACGGTCGCCCACGCCATCGCACCGCCACCGATGGTGAGCAAGACGGCGAAGGCGCCACCGGCGCGGAAGAGGACCAGGTCGCCCGCCGTGGGGCCACCTTTGCCGGACCAGATCGCCGTGCGGATCGTGCGCTGCTCGTGCAGGATCAACGGGATCAGCAGGAGCGTCAGGCAGTCGTGCACGGTGCTGATCGCCGCGGAGAGCGACGCGTCGAGCACGAAGGCCCGCAGCACGTTGTCGAGCCCGCCCAACAACACGAGGGTCGTGAACCACGTCCCGATCGGGACTTCCGTGCTCGGCAGCTTGCGCTCGCGCCAGAGGATGCCGAGGGCGGTGATGACCATCAGCGAGCCGGCGAGCGTGTGGCGGAACTGTTCGGCGGTCATGCGGCCTCGCCGTGCGACACCGGGGTGGGCCCGATCCCGGGTCCACCCGCCGCATCCGCGGGCGGCAACTCCCGCATTGCCCGGAAGACCAACACCGCCGCTCCAACACCCACCACTCCGGCCATCAGCCCGCGCCACGAGTCCTCGGCGGCCCAGAACATCGCCGAGCCGCCGCCTGCCGTCACGAGGATCGCGTACCACCCTACCACGCGGAACAGTCCCAGGTCCAGCGCCGAGGGGCCGCCCGAGAGTGCCCACGCCGGCTGACTCGCGATCAGCCGACCACGATACGCGATGGGGACGGTCGCCATGATCGCGACGGCGGCCAGAGTGCTCACGGAGCTCACGATCAATGCGTCCGGTACCAGGGCGTGCACGAGTGCGCGCGTGCCGATCAGGAGGAAGACCGTCGCGCGGAATCCACCGGGGAGCCCGGGCGTCGCGGTGGATCGGCGTTCGCGCTCGTGGGCGATGTACGACCACGCACCGCCCACGACCATCAGAATGCCGAGGATCAGGTCGTCCAGGTCGAGC
>CAZAGK010000067.1:0-19262 GCA_964484775.1 uncultured Gemmatimonas sp.
GGCCATGAGCGCTGGTGGCGGCGGCGGCGGGCTGACCAACGAGCCCAATGTGACGCCCATGATCGACGTGCTCCTCGTGTTGCTCATCATCTTCATTATCATCACCCCGATCCGCCGGACGGCGAGCGACGTTCCGCCCCCGCACCCCACCCCGGCGGGCGCCACCGCCAACTCGGTGTCCAACCAGATCGTGCTCGAGGTCAAGCCGGGCCCGGGCGGCGAAGGCGAGTACTTCGTGAACACCGAAGCCGTCGACAAGACCAAGCTTCGGGATCGACTCAAGGAGATCTACGATCCCCGTCCTGAGAAGATCATGTTCGTGAAGGGCGACCCCCAGGCCAAGTATCAGGACGTGATCTTCGCCATGGACGCCGCACGTGGCGGTGGCGTGAAGGTCATCGGCATGACCCCGAAGGATGCCGGCGGTGGTGGAGCGGCTCCGGCCGCCAAGAAGCGCAAGTAGTCCGCGCTTCGGCATCGCTGGACCAGAGTCGGACCTTACGGCCGACGAACCTTTTCGGGTTCGTCGGCCGTATTATTGAGGAGATATGACCGAGAATTCCGAACCCACCACACGACGTCCGTATCGTCCCCCCGTCGGCATTCCGCTTCCCAAGCAGAATCGCGCCGGGAGCGCGTTCATGTCGGTCGCCATCCACCTCGGATTGCTTCTCCTGCTCCTGGGACCGTTCTGGGTGCAGGTGATGCTCGACGAGAAGGTGGCGGGCGTGGGGAAGGGTCCTGCGGGCGGCGGTGGCGGCGGGAACCGCGGCACCGGAGGGATCGTCGCCGAGCGGCTGCAGTACGTGCAGATCGCGCCGCAGACGCAGCCGCAGATCGTGCCGCCAAAGGTGATCCCGCCCCCGGTGGTGAAGCCGCCTGAGGTGAAGCCTCCGGAGCCGGTGCCGCCCAAGCCGGAGCCGGTCGTGCAGACGAGCACTGAGCCGCCCAAGGACGCGGCCCCCGTGGCCGGTACCGGTGGCGGGAGCGGCAAGGACGGCAGCGCGGGCAATGGCCCGGGCTCCGGCGGCGGCGTGGGCTCGGGAGAGGGCACGGGGCGCGGCTCCGGGCGTGGTCCGGGCACGGGTGGCGGCGACGGCAAGATCTATCCGCCGAGCGTCACCACGCTGGCCATCCTCCCACTCCCGGTTCCGGCCAAGGTGCGCCCCTACAAGCTCGTCGCCGTGTTCGAGGTGGACGAGAAGGGGAAGGCCAAGCTCATCCGCTGGAACGAGTCCAAGGACGGCGACTACAACCGCAAGATCAAGTTGATGCTCGACGAAGTGCGCTTCCGGCCGGCTGTGCGTCCGGACGGCACCGCCGTGCGCGACACCGCCTTCGTGACGGCGGAGGTCCCGGGCGACGTCTGATCGTCCCGCCGAGGCGCCCGGACAGCGTCCGGGTGCCGGTACCGCCAGCGGTTGCGGGATCCCAGGGGGGCCAGTGGCCGCCCTTTTTTGTGCCCGTCCCCGATCGGGCCTCTAATGTATCTTCCGCACCCCCGAACCGGTCGCTAGCTTACCCGGATTGTGACAAAACCCTAGCCGACCACCATGAGCCAACCGACTGCTGAGAAGGGCCAGTTCGTGAAGGCGATGACCCTCACCGACGCCACGATGCTCGTGGCGGGTTCCATGGTGGGATCGGGCATCTTCATCGTTTCGGCCGACATGAGCCGCTCGCTCGGCTCTCCTGGATGGTTACTTCTGGCCTGGGTCCTGACGGGCGTCATGACGCTGCTCGGGGCCCTCGCGTACGGCGAACTCGCGGCGATGTATCCGCGCGCCGGCGGGATGTACACCTTCCTCCGTGAGTCGATGAGCCCGCTGATGGGCTTCCTCTACGGGTGGACGCTCTTCGTGGTCATCCAGACGGGGACGATCGCCGCCGTGGCCGTCGGCTTCGGCAAGTTCCTCGGCGTGCTGCTGCCGTCGGTGACGCCGACCCGGTTCGCCTGGTTCCCGCAGCTCGATCTCTCCACGCCGGGCGGGATGGTCGAGCTCGGCCTGTCGCCGCAGCGGTTGATCGCGCTGGTGACGATCTGGATCCTGACCTGGATCAATCTGCGCGGCGTGAAGGAAGGGAAGTTCGTCCAGACCTCGCTGACCTTCATCAAGACCGCGGCGCTCGCGCTGCTGGTGATCCTCGCGCTGACGGTCGGTCGCAATGCCGATGCCGTGGCGGCGAACTTCGCCGCCGGTCAGTTCTGGGCCGGCTCGCCCGACTTCACGATGCTCTTCGTGATCACCTTCGGCGCCGCCCTCACCGGGTCGCTCTTCTCCGCCGACTCGTGGCACAGCGTGACCTTCGCCGCGGCCGAAGTGCAGAACCCGGCCAAGAATCTCCCGCTCGCCATGTTGCTCGGCACGGGGCTGGTGACGCTGCTGTACATCCTCGCCAATGTCGGCTACCTGAGCGTGCTGCCGATCCACGGCGCCGTCGATGGTGCCACGACGATCGCGCGCGGCATCGACCACGCCACCTCGGATCGCGTGGCCACGGCGGTGATGGAGACGATCTTCGGCGCCAACGGTGCGGCCATCATGGCCTGCGCCATCCTGATCTCGACCTTCGGCTGCAACAACGGACTCATCCTCTCCGGCGCACGTGTGTACTACGCGATGGCGCAGGACGGGCTGTTCTTCGCCAAGGCCGGCGTGCTGAGCAAGAACGGCGTGCCGGCGTGGGCGCTGGTGCTGCAGTCGGTCTGGACGAGCGCGCTCTGCCTGACCGGCACGTACGGGCAGTTGCTGGACTATGTGGTGTTCGCGGCGCTGCTGTTCTACGCGCTCACCACGATCGGGCTGTTCCTGTTGCGGGCCAAGCGCCCGGATGTCCCGCGCCCCTACAAGGCGATCGGCTATCCGGTGCTTCCCGCGTTGTACGTCCTGCTCTCGGGAGGCGTCGCGGTGACGCTCCTCGTGGCGGACAAGACGCGTGCGCAGGCCCTCTCGGGGCTCGTGCTCGTGTTGGTGGGTGTTCCGGTGTACCTCGCCTGGAAGCGTTCGGCTTCGTCGAGCAACGCTGCCTAGCGGTCCGTCAGCTCCTCCCTCCCACGGGCGTCCCGCGCGGTATCGACGCCCTCGCACTTCCGCACTCTAGTCCCCCAGGTTCATGGCTCCCACGCAGTCGACTCTGCTCATGATCGTCCTCGGCGCCTCGATCGGCGCCCTGCTGTTCGCCGTCGGGCTCGCCCGTTGGGTGCTCGCGCGCAGCACGGGCACGCCGGAGATGCGCAAGATTTCCGACGCCATCCAGGAAGGCGCCGAGGCGTATCTCGCCCGTCAGAACAAGACCATCGCGATGCTGGCGGTGCTCGTGGCCGCGGTGCTCGCCGTCGGCTATGGCCTGCTGCGCACCCACAACGCGACCGACCCGGTGGACGATCCCAAGGTCTTCGCGATGTTCATCACGCTGTCGTTCCTGCTCGGTGCGCTGAGCTCGGGGATCGCCGGCTACATGGGCATGTGGGTCTCGATCCGCACGAACATCCGCGTGGCCGCGGCGGCCATGACGTCGCTGAACGCCGCGCTGCAGACGGCGCTGCGCGGTGGCGCGGTCTCCGGCCTCTTCACCGTCGCGATGTCGCTCCTCGGCGTCGGCGGCCTCTTCGCCATCCTCGCGGCGATGGTGCCGAACGGGATGGACTCGGCGGCCTGGGCGCAGAAGATCCCCTTCCTGATCGTCGGCTACGGCTTCGGCGCCTCGTTCGTGGCGCTCTTCGCGCAGCTCGGCGGCGGCATCTACACGAAGGCCGCTGACGTCGGCGCCGACCTCGTGGGCAAGGTCGAGGCCGGCATCCCCGAGGACGATCCGCGCAACCCGGCGGTGATCGCCGACCTCGTGGGCGACAACGTCGGCGATTGCGCCGGCCGCGGCGCCGACCTGTTCGAGTCCACCGCCGCCGAGAACATCGGCGCGATGATCCTCGGCGTGCTCCTCTTCCAGTCGTTCGGCGTGGCGGGGATCCTCTTCCCGCTCGTGATCGGCGCGCTCGGCCTGGTGTGCTCGATCATCGGCGTGATGTCGGTGAGCACCACGGAAGATGCCGACCCGATGGCGGCGCTGAACCGCGGCTACTACCTCACGGCGGCGCTGGTGAGCTTCGCGATCTTCTTCGCGTGCAAGTACCTGCTCGTCGCGCCGGGCGCTCCGGATGCGTGGTGGCACTACTTCATCTGCGCGATGATCGGCGTCGCGACCTCGGTCGCCTTCGTGTTCATCACGCAGTACTACACGGAGTACCGCTACCGCCCGGTGCTCTCGATCGCCGAAGCGTCGCAGACCGGCCCGGCCACGAACATCATCATGGGCCTGTCGGTCGGCATGGAATCGACGGTGCTGCCGGTGTTCACGATCGCCATCGCGCTCGTGTCGAGCTTCATGGTGGGTCGTGCCAGCGGGATCATGATCGACGGGCAGGCGGCGGGTGGTCTGTTCGGCACCGCCGTGGCCACGATGGGCATGCTCGGCACCGCCGGCTACATCCTCGCGATGGACGTCTTCGGTCCGATCACCGACAACGCGGGCGGCATCGTCGAGATGTCGAAGCAGCCGCCGGAGATCCGCGACAAGACGGACCGTCTGGACTCGGTGGGCAACACCACGAAGGCGCTGACCAAGGGCTACGCGATCGGTTCCGCTGCGCTCGCCGCCTTCCTGCTCTTCTCGGCGTATCTGGACGAGGTCAAGAACTACACCGGCCAGGCGCTGCATGTGGACCTCAGCAAGCCGCAGGTGTTCGTGAGCGCGCTGATCGGCGGCATGCTCGTGTTCTGGTTCTCGTCACTCGCGATGACCGCGGTGAGCAAGGCCGCGCAGAGCGTGATCACCGAGGTGCGCCGTCAGTTCAAGGAGAAGCCGGGGATCATGCAGGGCACGGAGATGCCCGACTACGCCGCGTGCGTGGACATCGTGACCGTCGGCGCCCTCAAGGCGATGGTGCTCCCGGGCGCGCTGGTGCTGGCCTTCCCGATCGGTGTGGGCCTGATCTTCAAGTTCCTCGGTGGTCCGGACGAGCATCTCGGCGCCGAGGCGGTGGCCGGCTTCCTGATGATCGCGACGGTGGTGGGGATCCTGATGGCCGGCTTCCTGAACAACGGCGGCGGCGCGTGGGACAACGCCAAGAAGTACATCGAGACCGGCGTGTACGGTGGCAAGAAGTCGGATGCGCACAAGGCGGCGGTGGTCGGTGACACCGTCGGCGACCCGTTCAAGGACACCGCGGGTCCGTCGCTCCACGTGCTGATCAAGCTGCTGTCGACGATCACGCTCGTGCTCGCGCCGCTGTTCATCTGATCCGTTCCATCTTCCTCGAGGCCGGCGCCGCCATGGTGCCGGCCTCGAGTTTCCCGCCCCACGCACCCGACGCGAGGAACGCCACGGCATGAAGGGACTCTTCAGTCGAAAGCCGATCGCCGCGCTCGTCGCGGAATCGGAGACCTCCGGGCTCAAGCGGTCGCTCGGAGCCGGTGATCTGATCATGCTCGCCATCGGCGCGGTGATCGGGGCCGGGATCTTCGGATCGATCGGCTCCGCGGCCGCCGGCCAGACCGACGCGGCGGGGCATGTGATCCGCTACGGCGCCGGTCCCGCGCTCGTCCTCTCCTTCCTGCTGCTGGGCGCGGTGTGCGCCCTCGCGGGACTCTGCTACGCCGAACTGGCGTCGATGATCCCGCAGGCCGGGAGCGCGTACGCCTACACGTATGCGACGCTGGGCGAGATCGTCGCCTGGATCATCGGGTGGGACCTGATCCTCGAGTACGCGGTCGGCAACGTGGCGGTCGCGATCTCGTGGGGGGACTACTTCAAGTCGCTCACGGGAGGATTCCTCGATCTCCCGGTCTGGCTCACGACGGGGTATCGCACCGCGCTCCTGAGCTCGGATCCGAAGGTCCACGGGCTGATCGATGCCGCGCCGCACGTGATGGGCGTCCCGATCCTCGTGAACGTCCCCGCCTTCACCATCGTCGCGCTGATCACCTGGCTGCTGCTCACCGGGGTCAAGGAGAGCACGCGCGCGAACAACATCATGGTGGCGGTCAAGCTCGCTGTGCTCGCGCTCTTCCTCGTGATGGGGGCGCAGCACATCGACACCGCCAACTATCACCCCTTCGCGCCGAACGGCTTCACCGGCGTGCATCAGGGGGCGGCGATCGTCTTCTTCGCCTACATCGGCTTCGACGCGATCTCGACGGCGGCGGAGGAGACCAAGAATCCGCAGCGCAACCTGCCGATCGGCATCCTCGGCGGACTCGGGATCTGCACGCTGATCTACGTGATCGTCGGTGGCGTGCTCACCGGGATGGTCCCCTATCAGAAGCTCGGGGCCTCGGCCGACCCGCTCGCCTTCGCGCTCGACGCCACCGGGATGACGAGCATCTCCAAGATCGTGGCGCTCGGCGCCGTGTTCTCGATGGCCGCCGTGCTGCTGGTGTTCCAGTACGGCCAGCCGCGCATCTTCTTCGCGATGGCGCGCGATGGCCTGCTCCCGCGGTGGGCGGCCAAGGTGCACCCCAAGACGCACATCCCGCACGTGACGACGCTTATCACGGGCGTCTTCGTCGCGGTCTGGTCGCTCATCGGCGACGCGAACGAGACGTACGATCTCACGAACATCGGGACGCTCTTCGCCTTCGCGCTCGTGTGCCTGGGCGTGCTCGCGCTGCGGTATCTCGAGCCCGATCGTCCGCGCCCGTTCCGGGTCCCGTTCGTCTGGCCGGTGTCCATCACCGGCGCCGCGGCGTGCATCTACGTGATGGCCGGACTCCCCGGGCTCGCCTGGGTGCGGTTCGGATGGTGGCTGTTGATCGGCATCGTGATCTACGCCCTCTACGGCTATCGCAACTCGACCCTGCGCAGCGGCGAGGACCAGCGCGCGTAGGGTCCGCAGGATATCGTTCCGGCTGTCCGACACATCCCCGAGGCGACGACGCCTCCACCACGTTCCGGTGACGCATGAGTGAGACGAGCGCAGCACCCCGCCGCATTAGCTCCACGCAGTGGATCGCGATCTCGATGATCGCGGGCATCGCCCTCGGGTATTTCTTCCCCGCGGCCGAGTGGCCCAAGATGGCGATCGCCGAGAAGGCGACGTCGTCGGTGTTCCTGCGCATGATCAAATCGCTGATCGTGCCGCTGCTCTTCAGCACCCTGGTGGTGGGGATCGCCGGTCACGGCGACGACATCAAGAAGGTCGGTCGCCTGGCGTGGCGCTCGATCCTCTACTTCGAAGTGGTGACCACGGCGGCGCTGGCCATCGGCCTCATCGCGGTGAACCTCGTGAAGCCCGGCGTGGGCATCACCCTGGCCGCGGCGAGCGCGGACAAGGGCGCGGAGTTCGCGAAGACGGAAGTGACGTTCAACGGCGTCATCGAGCACATGGTGCCGCAGAGCTTCTTCGACGCGGCGGCGCACAACGAGGTGCTGCAGATCGTCTTCTTCACGATCCTCTTCGCGGTCGGGCTCGCGCAGCTCCCGCAGGGGAAAAGCAAGCAGTTCATGCTCGACTTCTGTCAGTCGATGTCGGATGTGATGTTCAAGTTCGTCGGGATCGTGATGAAGTTCGCGCCCTTCGGCATCGGTGCGGCGATCGCGACCACCGTCGGCACGAGCGGGCTCGGCGTGCTCAAGAGCCTGGCCATCCTCGTCGCGACGCTCTACGGCTCGCTGATCGTCTTCGTGCTGATCGTGCTGGTGCCGGTCGCCCTCGTGGCGCGGATCCCGATCGGGATCTTCTGGACCTACGTGAAGCAGCCCTGGCTGATCGCGTTCTCGACCGCCTCGAGCGAAGCCGCCCTGCCGCTCGCGATGGAGAAGCTCGAGGAGTTCGGGCTCCCGCGGCGCATCATCGCGTTCGTGCTCCCGACGGGCTACTCGTTCAATCTCGACGGCTCGACGCTCTACCTGGCCGTCGCCAGCATCTTCGCCGCGCAAGCGGGCGGGATCGATATGCCGATCGGGCAGCAGATCCTGATGATGCTCACCCTGATGCTCACCTCGAAGGGGGTGGCCGCCGTGCCGCGCGCCTCGCTGGTGATCCTCAGCGGTGCGCTCTCGATGTTCGGGCTCCCGCTGCAGGCCGTCGCCGTGATCCTCGGCGTGGACGCCGTGATGGACATGGCCCGCACGTCGGTGAACCTGCTCGGCAACTGCCTCGCCACCGCCGTGATGGCGCGCTGGGAAGGGGAGTTCCCGGAGGTCCCTGGGCAGCCGGCGGCGGTGAAGAGCGCGGCCTGAGGTCGCAGCGTGGGCGACGAGGCACGATGTCCCGCTGATGGTGCGGCGCTCCGCCCCTGGAAGGCGGGCGCCGCGCGTGGCGGGTACCGACTGGCTGCGTGCCCGTCGTGCCGGCTGATCTGGACTTTGCCGCTCAAGAGCGACGCGGAGCTCGCGTCGCTCTACGCCGATCGCGACTCGAAGGACTTCGTCCCCGGTGATGTCGGTGCGATCGCCACGGTGAAGGACGCGATCGCGCGCTTCCAGTTGAAACGGATGGCCGAGCGCATGGGGCGCATCCCGACGTCGATGCTCGACCTCGGCACCGGGAACGGGCGGTACGCGCTCGCAGCGCGGGCGCTCGGCTGGCCGGCCGTGACGGCCTCCGATATGCACGAGTCGCCGCCCGAGGCGATCCAGCACGATCGGTCCGGCGGCGCTCCCATCCCATTCGTGCGTCAACGCGACCTCGGCGCCCATGCGGGCAGCTTCGACTTCGTGCTCTACCGCGCGGTGCTGGAGCACACGGCGGATCCCCACGGCGCGCTGCGGGAGATCCGTGCGCTGCTGCGTCCCGGCGGCGCCTGTTACATCGAGGTACCGAACATCGAGAGCTGGTCCGCGCGCACGATGGGCTACTCGGCGCAGTCGCTCTACCTGCCGTGGCACCGCGTGCACTTCCGCGGTGCGACGCTCGAGGCGACGGTGCGCGCGGCGGGGCTGGAGCCGTTCGACGGGGGCGGGAAGACCATGCCGAAGATCGCGGACCAGTTGCAGTACTTCGTCGGCGCGGTGCCGCGCACGGTCGCCCAGATGGTGGGCGCAGCGATGCAACCGGTGCAGCTCCTGATGGAAGGGATGCTCGGGAGCGAGAACCTCTGGCTCATGGCACGCCGTTCGTCGTAAGTCGCACCGTCGAGGCAGTTACTGGCGATTCGCAGGATGACTTCTCAACTTTCAAGACTATGACTGGATCCATGATCAGCTACGCGGCCAACGGCCGCACGAACAACGGGTATCTGGCGCTGCCGCCCTCCGGCACTGGTCCGGGACTCATCCTCATCCAGGAGTGGTGGGGGCTCGTCGGGCATATCAAGGCACTCGCGGACCGATTCGCAGCCGCCGGCTTCGTGACCCTCGCCCCCGACATGTACCACGGCGAGGAGACCACCAATCCCGATCAGGCCGCCAAGCTGCTGATGGCGCTGAACATCGCCGAGGCCGGCGTCGATCTCCGAGGTGCGGCCAACTATCTGCTGGCGCACGACGCCGTGACGCCGAAGAAGCTCGGCGCGATGGGATTCTGCATGGGAGGCCAACTGGCGCTCTACGCCGCGCAGGAGATGCCCGAGCTGCTCTCGGCGTGCGTGGACTTCTATGGGATCCACCCGAAGGTCGAGATCACGCCGGCCCGCGTGAAGGTGCCGGTCCTCGGCCATTTCGGCCGTGATGACAAGAGCGTGCCGCTCGACGTCGTGCACGCGTTGGCGGCGGGCGTCGCGGCGGCCGGCGGGTCATTCGAGGTGCACGTATACGATGCCGGGCATGCCTTCTTCAATGACGGCCGTCCGACCGCGTACAACGCAGCCGCCGCCGAGCTGGCCTGGACGCGGACGCTGGAGTTCCTGCGCGCGCATCTGCGCTGAGCCTGAGAAGTCGCTGAACGAGAACGGGGCCGTGCGATCATCGCACGGCCCCGCTGCATTCGGTCCGATCGAGCGCTACGCGTTCGCCGCCAGTCGGAGCGCGCACCGCACCGCGCCGCGCGCCGGGATGACTTCGTCGCTGTGGAGCTTCACGCCCGGGACGGCCGTCTTGAGGCGCAGCTCGACGAGTCGGCGCAGATAGCTCCCACGGTGCATCAGTCCACCCGCGAGCGCGATCGGCACCGCCGCGCGTTCGTCCGTGAAGAGCTGTCGCGCGAGCGAGCGCACGTGGAGCACCAGCTCCTCGCACGCCATGGTGCAGAGCGAGTTGGCGCGCAGATCGCCGTTGGCGGCGACGGTCATGATCGGGCCGCAGAGCTTCGCGAAGTCCGCCGGCGTCGCCTTGGCGCCCCAGGCGACGAGTTCGTCGGGGTTCTCCATCTGCAGGTGCGTGAGGATCACGCCAAGCAGGGCGGTATCGGGCTCGCGCCCATCGGAGGCCGCGGTGATCACGCTGAGCGCGCGACGCCCGAGCCATCCGCCACTGCCCTCGTCGCCGCAGACCGGCCCCCAGCCGCCGCAGCGGGCCAGACGTCCGGTGTGGCTTCTACCGATCGCCGACGAGCCGGTACCGGCGATCAGGAGGATCCCCGGGCCATCGCCGAAGGCATCTTCGAGCGCGACGACGGTGTCGGGGAGCACTTCGAGCTCGTCGCTCAGGTTGCGACGGGAGAGCGCGGCGACGATCGCCGAGTACTCGGCATCGCGCCCGACTCCGGCGAGCCCGGCGCAGATCGCCGACGGGACCGTCTCCTCGTGCCCGCAGGCCGCGAGCGCCTCGCCGATGAGCGATTCGATCACATCGGCCGAGTCTTCGGCCGTTCCGGGGCGGACCGCGGACCCGGGGCCGGTCACCGTCGCGAGCTGGGTTCCTTCGGCGTCGGCGACGATCACCTGGGTCTTGGTGCCCCCACCGTCCACGCCGACAACAAGCATCGTAGTCATGGCAACAAAGTTAGCGCTTGCTCACGGGGGCGGCAGTGCGGCCCTCGTGCGTCAGCGCGGAGAGCGAGCCGACGGTCACGGTGATCGTCATCCCGATCAGCACGTACCACGGCCAGGCGATGTTCACGAACGGGCTCAGCGCTCCCGTCAGTCCGGGATACGCGGCGACGAGCGGCTTGGCGAACACGATGAAGGCCATCGTCAGGATGCCGATGCTCATCCCGAGGATCGCGTCGCGCTGCACCGCGCGCTTGTTGTAGATGCCGAGGAAGAACGCACCGAGGAGCGCGCCCTGCGTGAACGACGCGATCGACAGCGCGACGACGACGACCGGCACCTTCCCCTCGGGGTAGAGCAGCGCCCCGCCGGTCAGCACGATCCCCCAGACGAGCGCGAAGATCCGCCCCGTCTTGAAGGTCTGCGGGTCGTCCTCCTTGCGTCCGGAAAGGGGGAGGTAGATGTCGTGCGTGGTGGTCGCCGCCAGCGAGTTGATGGCGCCCGAGTGCGTGCTCATGGTGGCGGCGACGATCGCCGCGACGATGAGCCCGAGCAGGCCGTGCGGCATCTGCTCGACGATGTACGTCGGGAAGATGTCGTCCGGCTTCGGGAACTCGCGCGCCGCATAGAACGACCAGAGGCCGATCCCGACCATCAGGAAGAGCGTCATCTGCACGAACACGGCGATCCCGCTGCCGATGATCGCCCGCTGCGCATCACGCAGCGAGCGCGAGGAGAGCAGACGCTGCACGATCGTCTGGTCGGCGCCGTGCGACGCCATGGACAGGAATGCACCACCGATCACTCCGGCGAGCACGGTGTGCGGGCGGTCGAGTCCGGTGTACAGGTCGATGAACTGCAGCTTGCCCGCCGCGCCGGCGCGGGAGAGGATCCCGCCCCAGCCGTCGGTGGCGGCATTGCCGAGGAGGATCGCGGCGGCGAGTCCACCGGTCAGGTAGATGGCCGTCTGGACGAGCTCCGTCCACACGACGGCGCGCATCCCGCCCTTGTACGTGTACAGGATGGTCAGCGCGCCGAGGATGAGGATCGCGCTCGGCATCAGATATTCGCGCGGCACCACCGGTCCAATGATCAGCGCGATCGGGATGGCGGTGGCGAAGACGCGGACCGAGTCTGCCATCGCGCGCGTCACCATGAACACGATCGAGGTGAAGCGGCGCGTCTCCTTGCCGAATCGCGTCTCGAGAAGCGTGTACGCGGTGACGAGTTCCCCCTCGAAGTAGCGGGGGAGGAGCACTACCGCGATCGCGATGCGTCCCACGACATAGCCGGCGACCACCTGCAGGAACCCGAAGTTCCCGACGTACGCCAGCCCCGGGATCGAGATGAACGTCAGCGCGCTCGTTTCGGCGGCGACGATCGAAAAGCAGACCGCCCACCAGGGCAGTGAGCGGTCTGCGACGAAATAATCACGCGCGTTGGTCTGTTTGCGTCCCAGCCACAGCCCGAAACCGGTGGTTGCGGTCAGGTAGAGGACAACGACGGCGAGATCAATGACTCCGAAGCGGCCCCCGGTCAACGGACCGAACTAGGCCGAGAACGAGCTACCGCAGCCGCAGCCGCCAGTCGCGTTCGGGTTCTTGAAGGTGAAGCCCGAGCCCTGCATCGACGTCACGTAGTCGACCGTGACACCACCGACGTACTGCATGGAGAACGGATCCACGAAGACGTTGAACCCGTCCTGCGCCACGATCGTGTCGTCATCGGCGGGCTTGTCTTCGATCAGCAGGCTGTACTTGAAGCCGGAGCAGCCACCCGGCTGCACGGACACGCGAAGACCACCGGTCTCCGGCGCCACGTTCTCGGCGGCCATGAACTTCTTGACTTCGACGGCGGCTGCGGCGGTGAGGGCCAGCAGCGTCTCGGGCTGATTCATCGTGCTCATCGTATACTCCTCCTGCTTCGCCAGTGGCGAGCGATATGATGTGCTGGTACGTAATATATCCGAATGCCGAATCTTTCTCAAGGAAATAGGCGTCTGCGCGCCTTCATGGACATCCTGAAGCCCGTTCTGGGGCTGGCCGCCATCCTGTTCGGGGGCGGGGCCTTGGCCTGGGGGCTTCTGACCCGGGGTTCGGGGCGGGAGAAGGCCCCACGGCTCGAGACGCTCGACAAGCCGGTCGGAGAGATGTTCCTGACGGTCACGGTCGCCGATCTCGGGGTGGAATTGACGGCGCCGGACGGGGGGAAGGTCGTGGTGTTCGTCCCCGGGGCCGCTCCCCGGAACACCATCCCCGACGCGCAGCCCAAGATCGACTGCACCGACGCCGCCGGCATCGTGGCCGGCGACTCGACCTGCACCATCAGCATCCAGCTCAAGAAGCCGGCCTTCGGCGACTACAGGGTGCGCGTCACCGCGGCCGCCCCGCACGTCGAGGTGCTCACGGTCGGGTGGGGAGGGATCGGCTTCCACCGCAACGGCGGCCTCTCGATGAAGATCGCCGCCGAGACGAGAAAACCCCTCGAGTTCACGATGATCGTGGCACCCGAGGGGGTCTCCCAACGCACCGAGCCCAAGCCGGTCGAGCGATAGCGTCGAGCGGCCCTTAGGGTTGCGCCGGCGCCAGCTGGCGGGTGAGCGCGACCGCGGCATCGGCCACCGCCTGTCGCCACGCCCCGATCTTGGTGTTGGCGCGTGTCGGATTCACCCGGTTGGTCAGCAGGATGACGTACAGGTCATCGGTCGGATCCACCCAGAACGAGGTCCCGGTGAAGCCGGTGTGCCCGAAGGCCGGACGGGTCATCACGTGTCCGGCGGAGTTCGCCCCGGTCGGGGTCTCCCATCCCAGCGCCCGATTTGAGAAGGTCGAGTCCTGCACGGTGGTGAACTGACGGATGGTGCTCTCGCGGAAGATCCGCGTGCCCCGATAGACGCCGCCGTTCAGATACGCCTCGGCCAGGTGGGTCAGGTCGGAGCCTGACGCGAAGAGTCCCGCGTGCGCGGAAACACCGCCCATGGCCGAGGCGTTCTCGTCGTGGACCTCGCCGCGCAGATGGCGCTGGCGCCACGGATCCACCTCGGTCGGCGCGATCCGCGGGAGGAGCGACGGGTCGGGGAGGTAGCCGGTCTCCTTCATGCCCAGCGGGCCGAAGACGTGGTCGCGGGTGTAGGCGTCGATCCGCTTGCCGCTCACCGTGCGCACGATCTCGCCCATGAGGATGGCGCCGAGGTCGGAGTACACCATGCGCACGCGGGGCAGGGTGTCGAGCGGCGTGGCGAGCACGATGGCCAGCGCTTCGGCCGGGGTCGTGGCCTCCTTGTACACGGGGCGCCAGGCGGGGAGCCCGGAGCGGTGGGTGAGAAGGTCGCGCACGGTGACCAGTTCCTTGTGCGTTCCCGTCCACTGCGGGAGGTACTTCTGCACCGGCGCGTCGAGTTCGACCTTGTTCTGCTCGACGAGCTGCATCATCGACGAGGTCAGCGAGAGGACCTTGGTGAGCGACGCCATGTCGTAGATGGTGTGCTCGTCGGGGACGGGGGATCCGGGGGCCCAGTCGAGATGTCCCGCGCCCATCTGGGCGATCACGCCGGAGCGACGCCCGACGACGACGAAGGCGCCCGGGAAGGCGCTGTCGGCGAGTGCGCGGTCGAGGACCCGGCGCAGGGTATCGGCCATCGCGTCGGCGAACTTCGGCGGCGCGGCGCGGACGAGACCGGCGCCGAGCGTGAAGTAGCCAGGCAGTGAGACCGGGGCCTTGCCGGTGATGCCGATGCGACCGCTGATCGCGCGTGCGGCCGCCTCTTCGAGTGCCGGCCCTCGTCCCCACGCGGCGAGATACGCACCGACGTGCGGGAACTCGCGGAGCACGTACGGATTCCCGTGCGCCGCGACGATCACCGGGTGGGTCGCGGCGATCGAGTCGATCCACTGCGCGATCGGCTTGGCCACCGAGAAGCGTCCTTCGCCTTCGATGGTGCGCACCTGCGTGGCGATGATCACGCGTTCGCCCGGTCGCACCAACGAATCGAGTTGCGCCCGCGTGAAGCGCGGGTTGATACGGACGACGCGGGTCCCCTTGAGCGTGGCGCGCAGGGTCGCCGCGAAGACACGTCCTGCATCGATGTCCATCTCGCCGGCGTAGGTGAGCACGAGGCTCGACTTCGCATCCTTCACCGGGACGAGCGTACTTTCGTCGCGGAGCAGGGTGACGGCCTCGCTCGCGATGCGCGCGGCCACCGCGCGGTTCTCGGCGCTCCCCACCGCGAGGCGGAGGGAGTCGAGCGCGACGATCGGATGCTGGATGGCGCCCGTGCGCAGTTTCAGTTCGAGGATGCGTCGCACGCTGGCATCGATCCGCTCGCGCGAGAGCTCGCCGCGTTCGACGGCCGCGACCACGGCGTCGATCGCGCGTCGCGTGTCGGTGGGCTTGAGCAGGATATCGGCCCCCGCCTTCACCGCGAGCACTGCGCTCCGTTCGATCGTGTAGCCGCCGCCGATCCCTTCCATGGACAGCGCGTCGGTGACCGCGAGCCCTCGGAAGCGCAGCGTGTCGCGCAGCAGCCCCGTCACGATCGAGGGCACGAGTGTCGCCGGCACCGAGTCGTGCGCGACCGCAGGCAGTGCGATGTGCGCCGTCATGATCCCCGAGATCCCGCCGTCGATCACGGCACGGAACGGGACGAGTTCGACGCTGTTCATCCGCGCGCGATCGCTGGTGACGATCGGCAGCGCGTTGTGCGAGTCGGTGTCGGTGTCGCCATGGCCGGGGAAGTGCTTGGCGACCGCCGCCACGCCCTCGCCCTGCACGCCGCGGACGAACGCCGCCGCCATCCGCGCCACCGCCTGCGGCTCCTCACCGAACGAGCGGGTGTTGATGACCGGGTTGGCGGGATTGTTGTTCACGTCCACCACGGGGGCGAACGCCAGGTGGATGCCGATCGCGCGCGCCTCGCGGCCCGTGATGCGCCCGGCCTCGAAGGCGTTCTCCTCCCGGCCGGACGCGCCCATCGCCATGTTGCTCGGGAGGATCGTCGCGCTGCCGCCGCCGTACGTGTTCGGCGCGAAGACCCCGCCTTCGAGGCGACCGAGTCCCGGCTCGATATCGGACGAGATCAGCAGCGGGACCTTCGCCAGTCGCTGGAAGTCGTTCACCTTGGCCGCGACCTCGATCGGCGACCCCAGCGACATGATCACCCCACCGACCCGATCCTCTTCGATCCAGCGGCGGAGCTCGACGTATGACGGATCCGTGGTACTGGTGTAATCTCCAAGGGCCCAGACCGTCACCATCTGACCGACCCGTTCGCGGAGCGTCAGGCCGGCGAGGGTCTGATCGATCCACCGTGTCGCGTCGGCAGGGAGCGGCGCGGTGAGCGAGGGGGCGAACGACGGAGCGGGGGAGGTCCGGATCCCGCCCGGCGCGCAGGCGAGAGCGAGGGCGAGCACGGAACCGCAAGCGAGGAGACGCGAATGTTTCATCGGATGAAGATGGCCGCGAGCGCGGCGTTGAACGGAGAGGTGGTGCGGGGCGCGATGCGGACGGTGGTGCTCGGCCTGCTGCTCCCGGCCGCACTCGGGGCCCAGCGGGACCGACGCGGCGAGCCGGAGAAAGTGCGGCCGGGGATCACGGTGCTGCTGGACGAGCGCACGGGATTGATCCAGAACCGGCGGGTCGCGCTGATCACCAACCAGACGGGCATCGATGAACATCGCACCTCGGATATCGATCTGCTGACGCGGGACAAACGCGCGCTGAAGGCGCGGGTCAAGCTGGTCGCACTCTTCTCTCCCGAGCACGGCATCCGCGGGACCGAGGACCATGCGAACGTCGCCGACGAGGTCGACGCGCGCACCGGACTCACCATCCACTCGCTGTATCGTCCGAGCACGCAGGCGCCGCCGGACTCGCTGTTGCGCGGAGTGGAGACGATCCTGTTCGATCTGCAGGACATCGGGACGCGCACGTGGACGTACACCGGGTTGATGGTCTACACACTGCGGGCGGCCGCGCGGAACAAGATCCCGATCCTCGTCCTCGACCGTCCGAACCCGATCACCGGGTCCCGCGAGGAGGGACCGATGCTCGAGGAGGCGCTCGCGACGAATGCGGATCCCGTGCCCGGGAAACCCGGCAAGTCGTACGCATTATATCCCGCCCCGCTGCGACACGGAATGACGATGGGGGAGCTCGCCCTCTTCTTCAACGACGAGCTGGGGATCCACGCCGCCCTCACCGTGGTCCCGGTGAAGGGCTGGCGCCGGGCGATGTGGTTCGACGACACCAAGCTTCCGTGGGTGAAGCCCTCGCCGAACCTGCCCACGCTCACCGCGTCGCTCGTCTACCCGTCGCTGGTGGCGTTCGAGCGGGCCAACGTGTCCGTGGGACGCGGGACGGACCTGCCCTTCGAGCGCATCGGCGCGCCGTGGATGCAGGCGAAGGCCGTGGCCGAACTGCTCAACGACCGGCTCATCCCGGGGGTGAAGTTCCGGGTCGAGGAGTTCACCCCGCGCGCGCCCACCGACGGCAAGTATCCCGAGCGGACGATCCCCGGGGTCCGGATCGTCGTCACCGACCGCGAGGTGATGAGCCCGTCGCGCGTCGGCGCTGCGCTCCTGTGGGCGCTCGGGAAGACCTCCCCCGATTCGCTCCGCATCACCGCCGTCGGGTTCGATGAGCGCTTCGGGAACGCCAAGGCGCGCGAGGCGTTGCTCGCCGGCGACGATCCCGATTCGGTGATCGACCGGGAGCTTCCCGCCGTGAGCGCCTTCCGCGAACGCGTACGCAAGTATCTGCTCTACCACTAGAAGGACTGTCCGAACGTTGCCCGAGTCGTGCGCACGGGCATAGCTTCCGAGCGATGCGGCGCCTGTGGAATGCGATCCAGTCCGGGTACCTTCGGCTCATCGGGCCGGTGGTCGACCTTTTGGTGGCGTGGCATGTCTCGCCGAACACGATCACGACCTTCGGGACCTTCTGTACCATCGTCACCGGGGTGCTCTACGCCACCGGGCACTTCGTGGCCGGCGGGTGGGTCTTCGGGGTGACGGCGATGTTCGACGTCCTCGACGGCATGGTCGCGCGGCGGACGGGCACCGCGAGCACCTTCGGGGCGTTCTATGATTCGACGCTCGACCGTGTGGCGGACGGAGCCGTGCTCGGCGGGATCCTGATCTTCTGGGCCTCCGAGGGTCCGTACCACAGCATCCCGATGGTCTATCTGACCCTCGCGGCGATCATCGGCACCTTCCTGACCTCCTACGCGCGTGCGCGCGCCGAGGCGTTGGGACTCGACGCCAAGGTCGGCATGATGCAGCGCCCGGA
The DNA here is from genome assembly GCA_964484775.1 of uncultured Gemmatimonas sp. Classification (GTDB taxonomy): domain Bacteria; phylum Gemmatimonadota; class Gemmatimonadetes; order Gemmatimonadales; family Gemmatimonadaceae; genus Fen-1231. The sequence goes on from CAZAGK010000067.1 coordinate 18,150, forward strand.
GCGTGTGACACTGCTCGCGGCCCCGCAGGGGCTGCTCGGTTTCGCGCTCGACGGGTGGGTCCTCCGCACGGTGGTGCTCGTACTCGCTGTGACCGCGTGGATCACCGTGTGGCAGCGCATCGCATTCGTCCGAACGACGCTGGTGAACCGTGAATCCAAGGAGCACGACGCATGAGTGAGCACTCGCCCGATCGTACGGGACGGCGCGCCGTCAGCCCCGCCACCGGGCGACTCGGCGTGATGACCGTGGGGCTCGGTGCGGTCGCGACGACCTTCATGGCAGGCGTGGAGAGCATCCGGCGCGGCCACTCCCGCCCGATCGGATCGCTGACGCAGCTGGCGACCATCCGACTCGGCGAGAAGACGGAGGGGCGGAGTCCACGGATCCGCGACTTCGTCCCGCTCGCCGCGCTCGAGGACCTGGTGTTCGCGGCGTGGGACCCGATCCCCGATGATGCGCTCCAGGCGGCGCGCAACGCCGGCGTCCTCGAGGAGCGCGACCTCGGTCCGGTCGCGGACTTCCTCTCCGCCATCAGGCCGCTGCCGGCGGTCTTCGACAATCGGTTCGTGACCCGCATCAACGGCACGAACGTCAAGCAGGGGGCGACGCTCCGCGACCTGGCGGAGCAGTTGCGGGCCGACATCCGGACCTTCAAGGCGACGCACGGGCTGGACCGCGTGGTCATCGTCTGGTGCGGCTCGACCGAGATCTATCTGGAGAAGGGGCCCGCACACGCGAGCGTCGAGGCGTTCGAGGCCGCGATGGACGCGAACGACCCCACCATCGCACCGTCGATGCTCTACGCCTGGGCCGCGGTCATGGAGGGTGTGCCCTTCGCGAACGGCGCGCCCAACCTGTCCGTGGACATCCCGGCGATCGTCGACCTGGCGACCCGCCGCGGCGTGCCGATCTCGGGGAAGGACTTCAAGACCGGGCAGACCTGGATGAAGACGGTCATCGCGCCCGGGATCAAGGCGCGGATGCTCGGGTTGGACGGCTGGTACTCCACCAACATCCTGGGCAACCGCGACGGCGAGGTCCTCGACGACCCCGCCTCGTTCAAGACCAAGGAGGCGTCCAAGCTCTCCGTCCTCCACACCATCTTGCAGCCC
>CAZAGK010000068.1:0-1274 GCA_964484775.1 uncultured Gemmatimonas sp.
CATCGAGGACGGCATCCGAGATCTGGTCGGCGACCTTGTCCGGGTGACCTTCGGGGAGGTACTCTGACGTGAAGAGATGTCGATGAAGCACGGTGCGTTAGGTTGGGCGTGGGTGGGTGTGGCGGGAGCCTTGAAAATTACACTCCCGGCCCCCGGAGAGCGAGTGGGTCAGAGCTGTTCGGCGAGTTCCCGTGCGAGGTGCTGACGCAGGACCGCCTCCGCAGCGGCCGGCGTCCCCGCATCACAGGCCAGACGAACCGCTTCTGCGGCTACGCTGGTATGGATCCCGCGGATGATCTGCTTGACCGCCGGCACCGACAGCGGCGCGACGCTGAGGGTCCGGACCCCGAGTCCGACCAGGGCGAACGCCATGATCGGTTCCGAGGCCATCTCGCCGCAGACGCTCACATCGAGGCCATGTTCCGCCCCCACCTCCACCGTGCGCCGGATCAGGCGCAGCACGGCGGGATGCAGCGGCGTGAACCGCGACGCGAGGCTCGCATTGCCACGGTCGACGGCGAGCGTGTACTGCACCAGGTCGTTCGTCCCGATGCTGAAGAAGGCCACCTCGGGCGCGAGCGCGTCGGCGGTGAGCACGGCCGCCGGCGTCTCGATCATCACGCCCAACGGGATATCGGCCCGGTGCGGGATGCCGCGGGCGGCGAGTTCGCGCGCCGATTCCTCGAGCAGGAAGCGGGCCTGTCGGACCTCGTCCACCGACACGACGAGCGGCAACATCACGCGCACGTCGCCGTGCACCGCCGCCCGAAGGAGGGCCCGGAGCTGGGTCTTGAACAGCTCGGGCTCGTCGAGACACATGCGGATCGCGCGCCAGCCGAGGAAGGGATTCGGCTCGTGCGGATAGCCGCCGACGGGGAGCTTGTCACCGCCGACGTCGAAGGTGCGGATGACCACCGGACGCCCGTCGAAGGCGCGAATGACATTGGAGTACGACTCGTACTGCTCGTCCTCGCTCGGCATCGTCGCGCGCCCCACCACGAGGAACTCGGTGCGCATCAGACCGACCCCTTCGGCACCGCTGTGGGACGCGACGCCGACCTCGTCCGGGAGGTCCACGTTCGCGCGGAGCGTCAGCCGCACGCCGTCGGCGGTGATCGCCTCGGCACCGGCCACCTTCGCCAACGCCTCGCGCTGGCGCTGCTCGGCACGGGCGCGCGCGTCCGCCTGCGAGAGCTCGGCGGTGGTCGGCCGCACCAGGAGCGTGCCCGCGGTGCCGTCGATGCTCGCATAGCGAGGCTCGATCGCAAACGACG
>CAZAGK010000068.1:1284-19240 GCA_964484775.1 uncultured Gemmatimonas sp.
GTCGAGGATCACGCGGTCGCCGGTCTCGATCCGCGAGGTGGCATCGAGGAGTCCGACCACCGCCGGCAAGCCGAGCGAGCGCGCGAGGATCGCGACGTGCGAGGTGCGCGTCCCGGCGTCGGTCGCGATGGCGGCGATGCATTCCCGGTCGAGCTGGAGCGTCAGGCTCGGGGTGAGATCGTGCGTGATGAGGATCGCGTTGGCGCCCTTGGGCAGATCGACGGGATCGTAGTCGGGGAGTCCGAGCAGCACCGAGAGGACGCGGATGTGCACGTCGGTGAGATCGCCGACCCGCTCGCGCATCATGGCATGCGTCGAGCGCGAGAAGTGCTCGCGCCACTCCACCATCACAGTGTCGAAGGCCCGTTCGGCGGCGAACCCCTGCCCGATCATCTGGCGGACGCGGCCCCGGAGCTCCTCGTCCTGGATGATGCTGATCTGCACGTCGAAGATCGCCGACTCGGCGGCCCCGGCCGAGCGTTCGGCGCGTTCACGCACGTGCTGAAGCCGCTCGATCGCCTTGGTGAGGGCCGCCGTGAGTCGTTCCAGTTCCCCCGGGATCGCGTCGTCAGGGACGACGCGCGTGGGGACCTCGGGCACCTCCCATCGGAGCAGATGCGCCGGCCCGACGACGATCCCCGGCGACGCGGGGATGCCGTTGAGCGGAAGACTCGTGCGGGCGCCCATCTCAGCTCTCCCCGAACCCGGCCGCGATGACGGCGGCCAGCGCGTCGAGCGCGGCCTCCTCGTCGGCGCCGTCCGCCCGCAGGAGGATCTCCGCCCCGCACTCGGCGGCGAGCATCATCACCCCCATGATGCTCTTCGCGTTCACCTCGAGATCGTCACGGGTGATCGTGATGTGGGAGGCGAACTTCGCCGTGGTCTTCACGATCTCCGCCGCCGGACGGGCGTGGATACCGTGGCTGTTCCGTACCGTCACAAGACGCTCGACCATCAGCGCACCACCGAGTAGAGAATGAGTCCTGCGAGACCCGCGATCGCGACCCGCCACCCTTCCACGCGCCCCTGCAGGCGCGTCACCACGAACGCGCCGGCCGCAGCCGACGCGAGCACGAACACCAACGAGCTGCGCGCCGGCCCGACCACGCCGCGCACCGCCAACGGCCACACGATCCCCGCAGTGAGCGCCGCGACCCGCGCCACCGCGGCCGGCCCCTTGCGAAGCAGCGGGTTCCCCAGCGCGTTCGAGACCCGCAGCCCGTCACGGAACCCGGCGTGCAGCCCCCACACGCGCAGACCGAGATGCCCGATGTTGTAGAGCACGACGAAGGTCAGCACCACCGCGAGCGCCGACGCGCCGAAACCGAACGCCCCGAGCGCCACCAGCGAGCAGGCCGGGAGCCATCCCGCCCAGACGAGGCGATCACCGACGCTCCCGAGCGGTCCGCAGCAGGCCGTGCGGAAGCGTTCGATGCGCGCGACGTCCTCGCCATCGAGTTCCGCCCGTACGAGTGCGCCGACCGCCACGCCCGCCAGATATGGGTGCGCATTGAAGTAGCCCGCGTGCCGCGCCATCGCGAGCCGGAACGGTTCGCCGCTCTTCCCGCCGGGAAGGAGTCGCAACCCCGGTTCCATGGCGAAGGCGATCCCGTTCCCCATCAGCGTCTCGTAGTTCCACGCCCCCTGCACCGCGAGCAGCCGGAGCAGGATCGCGAGGCGGACCCCGAAGGGGAGCTGCGCCGGAGCGGTCATGCGAACCCCAGGAGCGCGAGTCCCACCGCGAAGCCGCCGAGCAGGTACCAGCGGGCCCCCTTGGTGGAGTGGACGTTCTTCCAGACCGCCCCGAGCGCGGTGGCACCGGCGAGCGCGACCACCACGGCCCGCGACGGCGCCGGCGACAGCGTCCACGCCCCGAGCACCGCGTTCGAAAGGGGCACGAAGACCGCGAGCGCGGCGAAGGTCACCAGTCCGCCGCGCAGCAGGTCGGCCGACATCCCGCGCAGCTGCAGCGTGGCCACGGCGTTCGGCGCACCCGAGGCGAGCGCATCGCGCATCCCGGCCGCCCACCGCCCGATCCCGCGCCGGTGCTGGATCATCGACCAGCCGCTCACCGAGGCCGTCAGCAGCGAGGCCAGGACCGCGACCGCCAACGCCCCGGTCGTGCCGTCGGGCTGCAACGCGAACACCGCACCGCCGACCACCCCCGCCGAGCCCCATTCCGGGTAACGGCTCGCGCCGAACGGCAGCGTCTCGAGCGCGAAGAGCTCCAGCACGGCGCCCGCCACGAGTCCGCGCCCGGGGGCGCCGACCCAGGCGCCGGCGAGGGTCGCCGACACGATCGGACGCGAGATCATCGCCTGCGGGAAGCTCACCACATCGAGCCCCAGCATCGCGCCGAGTACGGTGAGCGGGAGGTATTCGATCATCCATCCCCCGTCGACGCCAACAGTGCGTCGAGCGAGACTGGGGTCGCCGACGGGACGTCCTGCGCCGTCACCTCGATCCCGCGCGCGGCGAGCGCCCGCAAGGCGCTCTCCTCGTCGGGAGTGAGGAAGACGTACCGCAGCTTCGGATTGCGCCCCAGCCGATGGTGGATCCCTCCGACGTTCACGCGCGGCACCGATGCCGCGTCCGCGAGACGCTGCATCGTGCCGATGTCCGAGGTGAGGACCATCCCGTGTTCGGGGCGCGCCACGAACTCCGCCAGATCCGCCGCCGCCTGCTCGACGGAGCGGAAATGGAGCTCCATCTCGGGCGGGACCCCCATGCGGTACAGGTCCTGCTCCCAGTCGCTGGCCGCGACATCGTCGTCCACGAGCACGAAGAACGCGAGGTCGAGCGGCTGTCCCCACCCGACGACGACCTGGCCGTGGATGAGACGATCGTCGATCCGGAAGAGATCAACGGCCATGGGTCCCCTCGCTCGGCGCATGCGCCGCGGTCGGTTCGGCGGCGATCACCACCACGCCGTCGCGCCCTTTGGCGGCCGCGAGCGCGGCGCCCTCGTTCCCCTCGCGCCCCTTCAGCAAGTAATCGAGCAGCATCGGCAGGTTCGCACCGGTGACGACCGTCAGTCCGCCGCGCTGCTTCGCGAGGCGCCGCGCCGCGATGGTGCAGCTCCCCGCCGGAAGGTCGGTGAAGATCACCGACGCGTGGACCCGCGCCAGAGCATCGGCGATCGCCGCTTCGATGCCGGCGGCATCGAGGCCGTGATTGGAGACCGTCGCCACGCGCGGCTGCGCACCGGCGACCGTCTGGACGGCGTCGAGCATCCCGGCCGCGAAGCCGCCATGGCCCGCGAGCACGATCCCGCCGAGCGAGGGGGCGTCGTTACTCGTCATCGTCCTGCAGATAGCGCCCCACGTCGGTGGCCTGGCGCATCTTGGCCTTGAGGCGCTCGTTGAACGTCTCGGCCGCGTGATGCCCCGAGTAGCGGAGCAGATGATTCATCGCGATCACCTCGGCGATCACGGTGATGTTCTTCCCCGGGTTCAGCGGGACGGTGATCTTCGGGATCGAGACACCGAGGATGTCGGTGGTCTCGCCATCCAGCCCGGTTCGGTCGACTTCGGCGAGCGCGTCCCACTTGGTGAGATTCACCACGACCTCGACGCGCTTCTGCTGACGCACGGCGTGGATCCCGAAGATGCGCGGGATCTCGATCAACCCCACGCCACGGATCTCCATGAAGTGGCGCGACATCTCATGCCCGCGCCCGATCAGCACATCGGACCCGCGACGGGTGACCATCACGAGATCGTCGGCGACGAGACGATGCCCGCGTTCCACGAGGTCGAGCACGCACTCGGACTTGCCGATGCCGCTCGCGCCCGTGAAGAGCAACCCGACACCGAAGACGTCGGCGAGCGATCCGTGCAGGTTCGTCTGCGGCGCGAACTGCATCTCGAGGAAGGGGATGATCACCTTGTAGAACTCGAGCGTCTTCAGTCGCGACCGCAGGATCGTCACGCCCGAGCGCGAGGCGGCTTCTTCGAATCCCGGCGGGAGCTCGAGCCCCTTCGTGACCATCACGAGCGGGATCTCGAAGGAGAAATAAGTCGCCAGATTGCGCTCGCGATCGGCGGGACTCAACGAGGCCACGTACGAGACCTCGGTCTCGCCGAGCACCTGGATGCGCTGATGCACGAAACGGCCGGTGTACCCCGCGAGCACGAGCCCCGGGCCGGAGGCATCGGCCATCGTGATCATCCGCTTGAATCCCTCGGGGTTGCCGAGGATCTCCAGCTGGAGCGAGTCCTTCGTGCGCTCGTAGAACTCGCCGACCGTCAGTGCGCCCATCGGCTCATCCTCCTCGGCGCAGGGCGGAGGCGAGATGCGCCTCCGTCTGCTGCGCGGTGCGTTCCCAGGTGAACGTCTCGGCGAAGCTGCGCGCGGCCTGCCCCATCGTGCGCACGAGTTCCGCCGATTCCGCCAGTCGTCCGAATGCGGCCGCGAGGGCCGCGACATCGCCATGCGGCGCGAGGAAGCCGGTGACGCCGTCACGCACCGACTCCCGGATCCCGGGTGAGTTGGAGGCGACCACCGGCGTGCCGCACGCCGCTGCTTCGACGTTGGTGAGTCCCCATCCTTCCTTGGGCGACGCCAACGCCACGGCCCACGACCGTCGGAGGAGCGAGAGCTTCTCCTCCTCGGTCACAAAGCCAAGAAACCGAACCTGCGCACCGAGGTCAAGCGATGCCGCCAGCCGCTCGAGCGTCGGGCGATAGTCCCCCGCTCCGGCGATCTCCAGCGTGGCCGTCGGATGGTTCAACCGCGCGAAGGCCCGGATGAGGAGATCGACTCCTTTGTACTTCTTCAGACGGCCGACGTAGGCGAACGATGGGTGCGGCGTCCGCAGTTCAGGATGCGGGGTGAAGTAGTCGAAATCGACCCCGGGATAGATGACCTTCACCTGCGCGCGCGACAGCCCGCGGCCGACCAGGTCGTCGGCCGTGCTCTCGCTGATGGCCTGGAACGGGGTCTCGCGGTACACGAAGGGGAGCGGACGCTCGCTCAGCCACACCGCGGTCGCGAGCGGCCACACGAGCTCCTGGAAGGCGGTGCCACCGAAGAGATGCGGCACACAGGCGACCACGGGGTATCGCGCCCCCCAGAGCGGGGTGAAGAGCGGTGCCTTGTTGATGTCCTCGTACAGCACGTCGAAGGGCTCGTCCCGCAGATGCGTGCGCCAGTAGGCGCCGACCTTCAGCGCGAACGTCTGCCGGGTCCCGACCCGATGCACGTCGATCCCGCCGAGCGTCGCGCGCGGGGGGCATCCCGGCCACCCGCCACAGAGCAGGGTGATCTGATGTCCCTTCGCCGCCAGCCGTTCGAAGATCTCGTGCAGATGCAGTTCCGCGCCCCCGGCCTGCGGGTTCTCGCGGTCCTGCCAGTTCACGAGCAGGACCTTCAAGCCAGCCGACCCATGCGTCGCGCGAGCGCGTCGAGCACGCCGTTGACGAAGCGCGCACTCGTGGCGCTGCCGTACCGCTCGCCCAGTCGCACGCACTCCTGGATCACCACGCGCGGCGGGGTGAGTCCCTGCTCCAGTTCCGCTGCGCCGAGGCGCAGGACACAGCGCTCGATCGCGCCGAGCCGCTCGATGCGCCAGTTGGTCGTCACTTCGGCCAGTTCGGCGTCGAGCTCACGCCCGCTGGCGAGGATGATCCGCAGCAGCTTGCCCGCGAACTCCCGCTCTTCGGGCGCGACCGAGAGGTCGTCCCAGATGAGCTGCGCGACACGACCGAGGTCGTCGTCCTTGCGCATGTCCCACGCGTACAACGCCTGCAGGGCGCGGGAGCGCCCCTTCGACTCAATGCGCGCCGCCATCGGCCTCCTCGTCGGGGCTCACCACGTCGAGCCGGGCGAAGAGATCCGCCATCTCGAGCGCCGCGAGCGCGGCATCCCATCCCTTGTTGCCATGACCGCCGCCCGCGCGCTCCTCCGCCTGCGACATCGTGTCCGCCGTGAGGAGCCCGAAGCCGACCGGGATGTTGTAGTCGTGCTGCACCGCGCCGAGCCCGCGTGTGGCCTCGGTGGAGATGAAATCGAAGTGCGGCGTGTCGCCGCGCACGACCGCGCCACAGGCGACGATCGCGGCGTACTGGTCCGAGGCGGCGAGTCGCGCCGCGGCTGCGGGAAGCTCCCACGCGCCCGGCACCCACACGACGTCCACGTCCTCGACCGCGGCACCGTGCCGCACGAGGCAGTCGAGCGCACCGTCCACCAGGGCGCGCGTGACCGTCTCGTTGAAGCGGCTGCCGACCACGGCGAACCGCTTGAAGTTCCCTTCCGGGATCCCGCTGAACTCAGCCATCTACAGTGCCCTCAGGTGACCCATCTTGCGTCGCTTGGTCTCGAGATACTCGGAGTTCTCGGCCGACTCGGGCGCCAGCAACGGCACGCGCTCCTCGACCTTGAGTCCGTACCCCTCGAGTCCCACGAGCTTCTTCGGATTGTTGGTGATGGGGCGGATCGACTTCAGCCCTAGGTCGAGCAGGATCTGCGCGCCGATGCCGTAGTTCCGGAGATCGGGCGCGAAGCCGAGCTTCTCGTTGGCCTCGACGGTATCGGCGCCACGGTCCTGCAGCTCGTAAGCCTTGAGCTTGTTGAGCAGCCCGATCCCGCGCCCTTCCTGATCGAGATAGACGATCACCCCCCGCCCTTCCTTGGCGACCATCTCCATGGCGGTGTGCAACTGCCAGCCGCAGTCGCAGCGCTGCGAGTGGAAGACGTCGCCGGTGAGGCACTTGGAGTGCATGCGCGCCAGCACGCCGTCCTGTCCGTCGACGTCGCCGTACACGAGTGCCAGATGCTCCCGGGTGTCGACGTCGTTCTTGTAGCCGATCACCGTGAACTCGCCGAAGTCGGTCGGCAGACGCGCTTCCGCGACGCGGTGCACCAGCCGCTCGTGCTGCAGCCGGAAGGCGACGAGCTGGGCGACGGTCACGAAGGTGAGGCCGTGCTCGCTGGCGAAGGCATCGAGTTGCGGACGCTTCGCGGTGGACCCGTCGGCATTGAGGATCTCGCAGATCACGCCGGCGGGCTGGAGCCCGGCGAGGCGCATGAGATCGACGGCCGCTTCGGTGTGTCCGACGCGCTGCAGCACGCCGCCTTCGCGCGCGCGCAGCGGATGCACATGGCCCGGCCGGCGCAGGTCGTGCGGCACGGCGCGCGGATCGGCGGCAGCGCGGATCGTCGCCGCCTGGTCCGCGGCGCTGATCCCCGTCGTCACGCCGAACTTCGGCGCGGCGTCGATGGTCACCGTGAACGCCGTGCGCATGGCCTCGGTGTTCTCGGCGCCCATGGGCTGCAGATCGAGCTGGGCGACCTTCTCCGGGCTCAGCGCCAGGCAGATCATCCCCTTGGCGCCCATCAGGAAGTTCACCATCTCGGGCGTGATGAACTCCGCCGCGCAGATGAGATCGCCCTCGTTCTCGCGATCCTCGTCGTCCGCCACGACGAGGAACTTCCCCGCCTTGAGGTCCGCCAGCGCCTGCTCGATCGTTCCGAAAGCCATAAGCGTCGTGCGGACCTCGCGGTCCGCCCTCTGGATCAGGTGGAGGTGCTGCCCGTCGCCGCCAGATAGGGCGCGACGAGCCGCTGCACGTGCTTGGCGATGACGTCCGCCTCGAGATGCACGCGGTCGCCCACGACGAGCGCGCCCAGCGTCGTGTGACGCCAGGTGTACTCGATGAGCGACAGTTGTAGAACACGGTGCGCGGGCAAAGCGTTCACGGTGAGGCTCACTCCATCCACCGTGATGGAACCCTGCGGCACCAGCAGGGGCCACATGGCCTCGGGGACCTCGACGTCGACGAGGAGCGCATCGGAACGCCGTGCGACCGCGCGCACCGTCCCCACGGCGTCGACATGACCCTGGACGATGTGCCCGCCGAGCCGGTCGCCGACGGCGAGGGCGCGCTCGAGGTTCACGCGCTGCCCCTCCGACCACGTGCCGATGGCGGTGCGGTCGAGCGTCGTGACGATCGCCGCGACCGTGAACCAGCCCTCGCCATGCTCGCGCACCGTCAGACAGGCACCGTTCAGCGCGATCGACTCCCCGTCGACGAGCCCGGTGTAGTCGCATCGCACACGGAACTCGCGACCGGCCTCGGTCTCCCGAGCGCGGTCGATGGTGCCGATGGCGGTGACGAGGCCGGTGAACATGGTGAGAAACAGCAGAGGTTACGGGTCGTGGATCGCGAACTCGGTCATCAGGTCGTCGCCCAGGCGTTCCTGGGAGACGATCCGGCACGCCTCGTACGGGCGCTCCCCGCCGAACGGGCGGAGGGCGTCCGGACCGAGCCGGACCGGTGCCTGAAAGATAATCAGGCGGTCGACCAGTTTGGCGTCCCAGAGGGCGGTCGCAAGCGTGGGACCGGGCTCGAGGAGCAGCGACCGAACCCCGTGCACCCGCCGCAGCGCCGCCAGCTGCCCAGCGAGCCCCTCCGCCACCAGCAGATCGACCCCGCACCGTTCCAAGGCCTCGCGCTGCCGTCCATCCGGATCGGCGGATAGAAGAGTAACCGGCATATCGGTTGCGGAGCGGGCGAGCGCCGTGCCAAGCGGAAGTCGCGCGCGCCGGTCGAAGACGACCCGGCGCGGGGCGACACGGGGCGGCCGCCCCTCGCGGACGGTCAGCTGGGAATCGTCGGCGAGCACCGTCCCGATGCCGGTGCCGACGGCGTCGCTCCCCGCCCGCAGCTGGTGCACCCGCAGGCGGGACTCGGGTCCGGTCAGCCACTGCTGTGAGCGGTCGGCGGGGGCCATGGCGCCCTCAGCGTCCATGGCGAGCTTCATCGTGACCCACGGACGCGACGCGCCGGTCGCTGCGAAGAGGAAGGGGGCGTTCAGATCGGTCGCCGCACGCTCCAGCACGCCGACCTCCACCGCGATCCCCGCCGCGCGCAGACGATCGAGTCCACCCGCCGCGACGGGGTTCGGATCGCGCACCGCGGCCACGACCCGCGCCACGCCCGCGGCGATCAGCGCGTCCACGCAGGGCGGTGTCTTGCCGTGATGGTTGCACGGCTCGAGCGAGACGTACACCGTGGCCCCGCGGGCGCGGGTCCCCGCCATCGCGAGCGCGGCCGGTTCGGCGTGCGGCGCACCGTAGCGCGCGTGGTACCCTTCCCCCACCACGACCCCATCACGAACGACGACGGCGCCGACCATGGGGTTCGGCGCCGTCTGTCCCCAGCCCTCGCGGGCCAGGGTCAGGGCCCGGCGCATCCACGCCCGTTCGTCCGCGGCGGGCGTGGAGGCCGTCCCTTCAGTGCTGCTCACGCGTCAGATCGCGAAGCGAAGGCCGAGCGACGCGTAGGTCCGCGACTTGTCGGCCGCGCTGCCGAAGTTGTTCTTGAGCGTCGGCGTCTTGCCGCCCGAGACCTGGCCGACTTCGCCGACGATCTTGAGGACGAAGAGGTTGATCTGCGTGCCGATGAACATGTTGGTGCGAGTCATCGACATCGCCGTCGCGCCGGTGCCGACCTGCGCGCCACCGACGGCCGGGGTCACCGTGACCTTCAGGTTCGACGAGCCCTTGTAGGTGTCCTGACCGATGCCCGCGTTCAGCGCGAAGACGAGGAAGCTCTTCGACGCGGTGAGGCGGATGGCGGTGGTCTTCACCGTGTAGTCGTTGAGCTCGAAGGTGCCCGGCGCGTTGTTGCCGGCAGCGGAGACCGTGCTCGAACCGGTGAGGCTCATCGCCGGCAGGTCGCGCTGGATGTACGAGATCGCGACGCCCGGCGCCACGAGCGACTCCTCGAGAAGCCCGACGCGGAGGCCATAGCCGAACTTGAGGTTGCTCTTCGGGGTCATCTTGAAGTCGCCGCCGTCCACGTTCGGCAGGTAGGTCGCGCTCACGAGCGCGTCCACGCCACCGACATGCGTCACGCCGAGCGAGACGCCGCGGAAGAGACCGATCGCCGCATCGGCCGTGACCATCGGGACCGGGGTGTTCTCGCTGGCGAAGGTCGACGCGACCGCGCCACCCGTGTTGAACGCGGTGCCGTTGAACTTCGGCATCGAACCGAACACTGCCGTCGCGCGGAGCGACACGGCCACGTGGCCGAGTCCGGCGAGCGTGCCTCCCTGCCCCATCGTGGCGCTGCCGCCGGCGAGGGCGGTCGAGAACTGCGGCGTCACATAGTTCACGAGGTCCGTGACCTTCGTGCAGGCGTCGGCCACGGTCGTGGCGCCGGTGCACTGCGCCTCGGCGGTGCCAGCGGCGGTCGCGAGCATCATCGCCGCAGCGATCAGACGAACATTCTTCATCAGTTGCCTCCGTTGAGTTTCACGATGCCGGTACCCGGCACGATTGTTCCCATCTCCCACGCGGCCACGCCCTGCGCGGCCGCGCTCCTGCAGACCTCCGCCGCACCTGCGGCGTCGGTGATCACGACCATCCCGACGCCCATGTTGAAGGCGCGGAACATCTCGGCGCGGGCCACCTCCCCCGCTTCCTGTAATACCGAGAAGGTGTTCGGCACGGTCCATGTCCCCGTGTCCACTGCCGCGTCCATCGTGGGCGGCAACACCCGGTCGAGGTTCCCCGGCAGTCCACCACCGGTGATGTGCGCCATCGCGTGCACGTGGTCGAGCACCGGCTTCATCACCGGCAGATACGAGCGATGCACGCGCAGCAACACATCGGCCACGCTCCCGGATTCCCCCGGGAACGGGTCGTGCACGCCGAGCTTCAGCCGCTCGGCGACGATGCGGCGCGCCAACGAGTAGCCGTTGGTGTGCAGCCCCGAGCTCGCGAGTCCCACCAGGACGTCGCCCACCTGCACGCGCGACGCACCGAGGACCCGCGATTCCTCCACCATACCGACGATGAAGCCGGCGAGGTCGTAATCCGGCGGCGTGTAGAGGCCCGGCATCTCGGCCGTCTCGCCACCCATCAGCGCGGCGCCGTTCTCGCGGCATCCGGCGGCGACGCCGGCGACGACCGCCTCGACGGTCGCCGGCACGAGTGCGCCGAAGGCGACGTAATCGAGGAAGAACAGCGGCAACGCCCCCTGCACCAGGATGTCGTTGGTGCAGTGGTTCACGAGACAATGCCCCACCGTGTCGTGGCGATCAGCGTCGATGGCGACCTTGATCTTCGTGCCGACGCCATCGGCGCTCGACACGAGCAGCTGCCCCGCTCCGGCGGTCGCCGCCGGCATCCGGAACATGCCGCCGAAGCCGCCGAAGGCGCCGGTCGCCCCGGCCGTGTACGTCGACTCGACATGGCGGCGGATCCGGTGCTTGGAATCCTCCGCGGCGTCGATGTCCACGCCCGCGCTGCGATAGTCGAGCGAGGCCATGCTAGGCCGGAAGCTCCATCTCGAAGCTCACCAGCTTGTGGAAGTCGGCCACACGGGCGTCGATGTCGGCGCGCGAGATCTCCATGAGGCGCGTGATCGAGAAGCCCTCGACGACGAACGATCCCATCGCCGACCCGTGCACGACGGCGCGGCGCAGGCTGGCCTCGCTCAGGTCGTCGGTGCGCGCGAGGTAGCCGATGAAGCCGCCCGCGAACGAATCACCGGCGCCCGTGGGATCGAACACCGACTCGAGCGGGAAGGCCGGCGCGAAGAAGACCGAGGACCGCGTGAACATGAACGCGCCGTGCTCGCCCTTCTTGATCACCACCGTGTGCGGCCCGCGATCGAGGATCCACCGCGCGGCCTGCACGAGGTTGGCTTTCTCGGTGAGCTGGCGTGCCTCGCCATCGTTGAGCGTGATCAGGTCGACGTGCTTGAGCAGCTCGAGCAGATCCTCGCGACGGCTCTCGATCCAGAAGTTCATCGTGTCGCACGCCACGAGCTTGGGCTTCTCGACCTGTTTGAGCACGTCGAGCTGCAGTCGCGGATCGATGTTCCCGAGGAACACGTACTTGGCCGAGCGGAACTGGGCGGGGATCTTCGGGCGGAAGTGCGAGAACACGCCGAGGCGCGTCTCGAGCGTCTCCGCCGAGTTGAGGTCGTGGCGGTAGCGGCCGCGCCAACGGAACGACTCCCCATCGGCGTGCTCGAGTCCCGCGAGGTCCACACCGCGATCGGCGAGCGGCTGCAGCTTCTCCACCGGATAGTCGGCACCCACGATCCCGACGAGCTGCACCGGGGTCTGATGGCTGGCGCTGGCCGAGAAGTACGTGGCCGATCCGCCGATGACCTCCTCCGCCTTTCCGAAGGGAGTCTCCACCGAATCGAGTGCGACGCTGCCTACAACGAGAACGCTCATGGGATCGGAACCGTGTCCACGCGGGAGGTGACGGGGCGCTGGGTCATGCCCCAAGAGTGCAGCTACATGCGGTCGGGCGCAGTGATGCCGAGCACAGACAACCCGTTCTGCAACACCTGCCGGGCCGCCTTGGCGAGCGCCAGACGGGCCTGCATCACGGGCTCGGGTTCCCCGAGGACGTGATGCTTGTGGTACCAGGTGTGCACGAGCCGGGCCGTCTCCAACAGATAGTTCGCCACGCGATGCGGCTCGGTCGACTCCGCCGCGCCCGCGAGCAGACGCGGCCAGTCGAGCAGCGTCTTCACCAATTCTCGCTCTTCGGCGCTGTCGAGGACATCCCAGTTGACCCCCGTACCAGTCACCGACTCGACCGCGATCTCGCCGACGCGGAAGATCCCCGAGAGGCGCGCATGCGCCATCTGGATGTAGTAGACGGGGTTCTCCTCGGACTGCGAGCGCGCGAGATCCACATCGAAGACGAGCTGCGAGTCGCCCTTCCGCATCAGCAGGAAGTAGCGCACGGCATCACGCCCCACTTCGTCGATCAGGTCGCGGACGGTGACGTAACTGCCGGCGCGCTTGGAGATCTTCATCTCCTCGCCCCCCTTCATCACGGTCACCATCTGATGCAGCACGTACTCGGGATACCCCTGCGGGATCCCGACGCCGAGCGCCTGCAGCCCGGCGCGCACGCGCGTCACCGTGCTGTGATGATCCGCCCCCTGCACGTTGATGGCGCGCGTGAAGCCGCGCCCCCACTTGTTCACGTGATAGGCGACATCCGGGACGAAATAGGTGTAGGTGCCATCACGCTTGCGCATGACACGGTCCTTGTCGTCGCCGTACGCGGTCGTCCGCAGCCAGAGCGCATCCCCTTCCTCGAACGTCGCGCCGGCCTTCTCGAGTGCGCTCACGGTGCGCTCCACCTGGCCGTCGCTGTAGAGCGACGACTCGAGGAAGTACACGTCGAACTGCACGCCGAAGGCCTTGAGGTCGAGGTCCTGTTCCTTGCGCAGCGCCTTCACCGCATGGATGCGGACCGCCTCGAGGTCGTCGCCGCGCTTGTCTTCAGGATGCGCGGCCGCGTACTCGCGCGCGATGTCGACGATGTACTCGCCGTGGTAACCGCCCTCGGGGATCTCGAGTGCGTCACCCGCCAGCTCGCGCAGGCGCGCCTGCGTCGAGAGCGCGAGGTTCGCGATCTGCACGCCGGCGTCGTTGTAGTAGAACTCGCGCGACACCTTCCATCCGGTGCGCGAGAGCATCGTCGAGATAGCGTCGCCAAGCGCGGCCTGACGGCCGTGCCCGACATGCAGCGGTCCGGTCGGATTGGCGCTCACGAACTCCACCACCACGGGCTTCCCTGCTCCACCGTTCGTCTCGCCGTAGTGCTCGCCCTGCTCGAGCACGCGCGCGAGCTGCGACGCGAGGGTGCCGGCGCCGATGCGGAAGTTGATGAACCCCGGGCCGGCGACGGTCGCCTCGGCGACACCGGCGGCGGCGAGATCCATCCCGGCGATGAGCTCCTTGGCGATCTCGGCCGGCTTGCGGCCGAGCGCCTTGGTGAGCGTCATCGCGAGATTCGTGGCCCAGTCGCCATGCGACGGGTCACGCGGACGCTCGAGCACCGGCGCGACGCCCTCGGGCGCACCCAGCGCACGCGCCGACCGCACGAGCTCGGCGCGCAGCTGATCGACGCCGCTCATTCGCTGCTGCTCTTCGGTGCGGGAGAACTCGGCGCGGCAGGGGTGCTGGAGGAGCCGCTCGCGGGCGCACTCGGCGCGCTCGACGAACCGCCGCTCGGCTCCACCTTGGTGGTCGAGCCCGGCTTCGGACGCTGATCCTTCTTGCCGTCCTTCCCGTAGTCCGTGATGTAGAACCCGGATCCCTTGAAGAGCAGTCCGCCACCGGCGGAGATGCGACGCTCGGCCGCCTTGCCGCACACGGGGCACGGCAGCTCGGCGGCAGCGTTGCTGATCTTGAGGACGAAGTTTTCGAAATCGTGCCCGTCGGGGCAGCGGTATTCGTAGGTCGGCATATGCGGGCTAAGTAGATGCAGCCTTTGAATATAGCAAGCTCGACGCGCCCGTGGCAGGGGCGCTCGGGCGCTAGCGACCGCGGAGGCGGCGCAGGGCGTCGGCCACCGAGTCCGGGAGGAAGAGATTGTCGCTGATATGCGCGATCTCCTCGGCCTCCTTCCAACGGTCTTCCAGCTCCTGCAGTTCCCCCTCCAGGAGGGCCCGTTCGGCGTCCTCGTGGAGCGCCATCTCGAGGGCCAGGCGGATGGCCGGCGCAGCCTCGCCGAGCTCGGCGGTGGGGCTGAGCGCGCTCCGGTACGTGGAGGCCAAGCCGACCAGGAGGCTGGGAGGCTGGTCCGCGGAGACGCGCTCCAGCGTCTCGATGGCCTTCTGGATGTCGGCCTTCCCCGCACCGGCGGCATTGACCTTGGGGAGCACGAGGGCGGCCCGCCGCTCGGCGATCCCGCCGCTGAAGAAGTGGGTGCCGTCCTTCCCCATCGAGAGCCGCATGGCGATCTGTCCCGGACGCTCGGGGTCGAGATAGATGTTCGCGCTCTTGGCGCGCTTCTTCACGATCTTGATCGGCGCGCCTTTGGCGCCCTTGATGCGCGGCGCGGTGAGCTGGTCGTGGATCGACTCGACGACGCCGTACCAGTTGCCGGCGAAACCCACACCCAGCGCAAGGAGCGCTCCGGTGCTCGCGACGCCGAGGGCCTTCACCATGAAATTCTCGCGCCGTCGCTTCACGAACTGGTCGCCGTATCGCCAGACGGCCATCTCAGGGCGCATGGGGCGCCCCACGCGCACGAGCTCGGTGCCCTCGCGGAGTTTGGCCAACCCGATGTTGTCGGTGGAGACGCGGAGGTGGGTGTCGCGGAAGAGACGTTCACAGGTCTCGATCGCTTCCCATCGCTCTTCGAGCGGAGTGAGGTTCCAGCGACGGCAGGACCCGCAGACCACCCAGAGTCGGCCGTTCGCGGCGTCGAAGGCCAATCGGCGCCCCACGGGAAACTGCTCCACCGCCTCGTTGCTCCCGAGGGGAGAGTGGCAGTGGAGGCAGGTGGTGTACATGGACTGGGGTCAGCTGGGCCGGTACCGCCCCCACACCGACTCGAGCGTGTCGCTGATCTCACCGACCGTGGCGCGCGCGCGCACCGCATCGATGATCCGGGCCATCACGCCGCCCTCGGCGGTGCCGACCTTCGGAGCCGCTTCCTTCAGTGCGGCGAGGGCCGCCGTGACCTTGGCCTCGTCGCGCGCCGCGCGGACGCTGCGAACGCGCGCGACCTGCTCCGTCTCGAGCTGCGAGAAGTTCGGCTTCGCGATGATCGGCGGTTCCTTGCCATCGGCGAACTTGTTGACGCCGACGATCACGGTGCTGCCGTTCTCGATCCCGAGCTGGTATTCGTACGCGCTCCGCCCGATCTCGTCCTGGAAGAACATGGCTTCGATCGCCTTGGCGCTCCCACCGAGTTCCTCGACCTGCGCGAGCAGCGCGAGCGTCCGCTCCTCGAGCGCGTTGGTGAGCGACTCCACGTAGTACGAACCGGCGAAGGGATCCGCCGTCGCGGCGACCCCGCTCTCGTACGCCACGATCTGCTGCGTGCGCAGCGCGAGCGTCGCGGCCTCCGCGGTCGGGAGCGCGAGCGCTTCGTCGTAGCCGTTGGTGTGCAGCGACTGCGTGCCGCCGAGCGTCGCGGCCAGCGTCTGCACCGCCACGCGCACCACGTTGTTGAGCGGCTGCTGCGCGGTGAGGGTGACCCCGCCCGTCTGCGTGTGGAAGCGGAGCTTGCAGCTCGCATCGCTCGCCTGGTAGCGATCGCGCATGAGACGCGCCCAGATGCGGCGCGCGGCGCGGAACTTCGCGACCTCCTCGAAGAGATCGTTGTGGCAGGCGAAGAAGAACGAGAGGCGCGGTGCAAAGGCGTCGACCTTCAGTCCCGCCTCGATCGCCCCATCGACGTACGCGAGCCCGTTGGCGAAGGTGAAGGCCAGCTCCTGCACCGCCGTCGCCCCCGCCTCGCGGATGTGATAGCCGCTGATCGAGATCGGGTTCCAGTTCGGCACCTCCTCGGCGCAGAAGCGGAAGGTGTCCGAGATCAGCGCGAGCGACGGCTCGGGCGGGTACACGTACGTCCCGCGCGCGATGTACTCCTTGAGGATGTCGTTCTGGATCGTGCCGCTCAGCTGGTCGCGCGAGATCCCGCGCTCCTCGGCGACCACCACGTACATCGCGAGCAGGGTGCTCGCGGTCGCGTTGATGGTCATCGAGGTGGAGACCTTGTCGAGCGGGATCCCGTCGAGGAGGATCGCGAGATCGTCGACCGAGTCGATCGCGACCCCGACGCGCCCCACTTCACCCAGCGCGCGCGGCGAATCGGAATCGATCCCCATCTGCGTCGGCAGGTCGAAGGCGACGCTCAGCCCCGTCTGCCCCGCCGCGAGGAGATGCTTGAATCGCGTGTTGGTGTCCTGCGCCGTGCCGAAGCCGGCGTACTGGCGCATGGTCCAGAGACGCCCCCGGTACATCGTGGGTTGCACACCACGGGTGTAGGGGAAGACGCCGGGGTCGGCGAGATCGTGGTCGTACTGCACAGGGGTGTCGCCCGGACGGTACACGGGCGACACCGGGATGCCTGCAGGGGAAAGGCGTTCGTCAGCCATCCCGAAATCTACTATCCCGCGAGCATCTCCTGCGCGATGGCCACATCGCCGCGACTCCCGATGAAGATCGGGGTCCGCTCGTGGAGCTCTGTCGGCTGGATGTCCAGCGTGCGCTGCTTGCCGTTCGTGGAGGCGCCCCCCGCCTGCTCGCAGATGAAGGCGAGCGGGTTGCACTCGTACAGCAGCCGGAGCTTCCCCTTGGGGCTCTTGGCGTTCGACGGATAGGCGAACAGCCCGCCGCCGAGCAGGTTGCGATGGAAGTCCGCGACCATCGATCCCACGTAGCGCACGTTCATGGCGTCGCGCTTGCCGTCGAGTCCGCGATAGCGGCGCATCAGCGCGCGCACCGGCTCCTCCCAGTGCCGCTCGTAGGCGTCGTTCACCGAGAGATAGCGTCCCTGCTCCGGGATCCGGATGTTCGGATGCGAGAGCAGGAACTCGCCGATCGCGGGGTCGAGTGTGAAGCCGTGCGCGCCCTGCCCCGTGGTGTAGACGAGCATCGTGCTCGATCCGTAGATCACGTAGCCGGCCGCGACCTGCCGATGCCCGGGCTGCAGCATGTCGCGCGTGCTGCCGCGGCCGCCGTCGCCCTCCTTCTTGAGGACGGAGAAGATCGTGCCGACGGGCACGTTCACGTCGATGTTGGACGAGCCGTCGAGCGGATCGAACAGCAGGAGGTACTTCCCCGTCTTGAAGCCGTCGGGGATCGGGATGATCTCCGCTTCCTCCTCCGACGCCATCGCGCAGAGACGCCCCCCGTGGTCCATCGCCTTGACGATCGTCTCGTTGGCGAAGAGGTCGAGCTTCTGCTGGACCTCGCCCTGGACGTTCTCGCTGCCAGCGGCGCCGATGATGTCGGCGAGCCCCGCCGAACGCACCTTGTTGGCGATCATCTTGGCGGCGACGACGAGGTCGTACAGGATCCCCGACAGCTCGCCGGACGCCGACGGATGCAGGTTCTCCTGCTCGATGATGAAGCGATCGATCGTGACGACCGATGTCGCGGTGTGACGGACCACGAGCGATTCCTCAGCAACAGGGGTGAGAGAGCAGGCTGGGCGGAATAGTGCCGACCTGCG
>CAZAGK010000069.1:0-19064 GCA_964484775.1 uncultured Gemmatimonas sp.
GGCGTTCACGGCCACCGCGAGCTGACGCGCCGCCTCGCGGGCCGGGAGATCCACCGGCTTCCCGAGCTGCACCTTCACCAGCTCGTGCGTGCGCAGGGCATCATCGAGCGCGCCGATCAGCGCATCCGTGAGTCCGTGCGCCCCGACATGCACCGTCGCCTTGAGTCCGTTGCAGTCGGCGCGCAGCTCGGCGCGCTCCTTCCCGGTCATCGCCATCAGTCCACCGCGCTGAAGAGTCGTTCGATCGCTTCGAGCAGCGCCTTGCCGCGGACCGGCTCGGCGACGTGCTCCACCCGCAAGCTAGCCGATGCGGCAGGCCCTTCGGTACCGAGCACCACCAATCGACCGCCGGCGGCGATCGCCCGTTCGGCCATCGTCTCCGTGGCGAGCACGGTGTCCGCGATCAGCACATCGTGCGGTTCGGTCGCGGGAACGATGACGTAGCCGAACCCCGCGAGCAGCCCCGCGAGGGCCTTGGCGACCGCGTCATCGGCGATGGTGATGGTGAGACGCTGTCCGTTGCCGCGTGGTCCGGCCTGCGACGTGGCGGCGGCGGGCGCGGTGTAGAACGCGAGGCGCGGGATCCGCACCCGCACCGTCGTCCCCACGCCGACCGTGCTGACGATGTCCACCGAGCCGCCCACCGACTGCAGCAGCGCGCTGACGATCCAGAGTCCGAGCCCTGTCCCGACCCCCGGCGCCTTGGTCGTGAAGAACGGTTCGAAGACCCGCGCGAGCGTGGCCTCGTCCATTCCCGTGCCGCTGTCGACGATCTCGATCGTCGTCCACGCGTCATCGCTACCGGCGCGGATCGTCAGCGCGCCGCCGCGCGGCATGGCGTCGCGCGCGTTGAAGCTGAGGTTCACGAGCACCTGCTCGAGCCGCTCACGGCTCATCCCGACCGGCATCGCGTGCTCGGCCAACTCGGTCGTGAGCCGGATGGACTTCGGGAGCAGGCGCTCGAGGAGGCGCGCCGTCTCGGCGAGCGTCACGCGCGCGTCGTGCGGCGCGTTCGTCGCCGGCTGCGGACGTCCGAAGCTCAGGATGTCGCGCGTGAGGATCGCGCCGCGCTGGATCGCGTGCCGCATCTCGCCGAGCAGCATCGTGCGCATGGCCTCGTCGCTCGAGCTCATCATCATCTCGGCGCTCATGTCGATCACCGTCATGACGCTGGCGAACTCGTGCGCGACGCTCGACGCGAAGCGTCCGAGCGACTCGAGCCGGCGTTGTTCCGTCGCGGCACGCTCCCAGGCGCGCTGAGCGGTGACATCGGTCAGCACCACCTGTGCGGCGGTGGCCCCGTTCCAAGGGACCGCCGCGCCGGCGATGTCGAACTCCCGGAGCGTCTCCCGCTGCTCGACCCGCACGCTCTCGCGCAACTCCTCGCCACCGACCACGCGCGTCGCCACCGGTCCGAGCACGGCGAGGATCGCGGGATCCGCGACGAGCGGGGCGGCATGCACGTTGGCGTACGACACCTGCCCCGCCGCGTCGATCACGACGATCGCGCTCGGCGAGAGCGCGGTGAGCTGGTCGAGCCGCGACCGCTCCTCGTACAGCGCGCGGGCGCGGTTGAGGCGGCAGATCGTGCGGACGCGCGCGCGCATCTCGGCGAGATCGACCGGCTTGCTCAGGAAGTCGTCGGCTCCGGCTTCGATCCCGGTCAGTCGCGACTCGCGGTCGTCGAGCGCGGTCACGAGGATGATCGGCACCTCACGCAGCGCCGGATCGGCCCGGAACTGACGGCAGGTCTCGAAGCCGTCCATCTCCGGCATCATCACGTCGAGCAGGACGAGGTCGGGGCGCACGAGGCGGGCGTCGGCGAGCGCGGCGCGACCATCGGCCGCCTCGCGCATCTCGTAGCCCGCCGGGCGCAACGTCTCGGTGAGCAGTCGACGGTTCCGCGGCTCGTCGTCCACGACGAGGATCACGCTCGGCACCGTCATGCCGCGCCCCCCTCCGAACGGGCCGCCAGCTGCTGCTCGATCGCGAGGTTCAGGTCGCGCAGCCGGACCGGCTTGGTCAGGTGAAGGTTCGCACCGGCCTGCAGGCACCGTTCGCGATCCCCGGGCATGGCGAGCGCGGTCAGCGCGATGATCGGGGTGTGCACGAAGCGCGCATCCTCACGGATGCGTCGGATCGCCGTGAGCCCGTCCATCTTCGGCATCTGGATATCCATCAGGATCAGCGCCGGATCGATCGCGTTCGTGCGCTCGATGGCCTCCTCGCCGTTCCACGCGATCTCGACCGTGAACCCCTTGGCCTGCAGATAGCCGACGAAGGTACGCTGGTTGGCCTCGTTGTCCTCGGCGAGCAGGATGGTGCGCGAGTTGCGCGGCCCCGGTGTCGGCGCGGCGGCCGGCGAGGCGCTCTTCTCCTCGCTCGACGACGCCGCGCTCTCGGCGCGGCTCACCGGCAGGGTGATGCTGAACCGGCTCCCCTGTCCCTCGGTGCTCTCCACGTGCACACCGCCGCCGAGCAGCTCGCTGAGGCGCGAGACGAGGGCGAGCCCGAGTCCCGTCCCCGCGTGACGCCGGGCGAGTCCGCCGTCGATCTGCTCGAACGGCTTGAAGATCCGCGGCAGGTCGACCGCCGAGATCCCGATCCCCGTGTCCGTCACCCGCAGCGAGAGATGCTCGCCCCGCGCGTCGAGCACGCCGTCGAGCGTCACCGTGCCGCGCTCGGACGTGAACTTCACCGCGTTGCTGAGCAGGTTCACGAGCACCTGCTTGAGCAACCGTTCGTCGGTCTCGATCTGCTCGGGGAGGCCGGCGATCTCCAACTGCAGATTGATGCGCTTCTGCAAGGCGAGCTGGCGCACCATCCGCAGGCTCGCGTCGGTCACCTCGGCGAGGACGACGGGCGCGAAGGTCACCTCGCGCTTCCCGGCCATCACCTTCGAGAGATCGAGGATGTCGTTGATCACGCTCAGCAGGTGGCGTCCGCTCGACTCCACGTCGGCGAGCCCGCTCTTCTGGGCATCGGTGATCGGCCCGAACAGCCCTTCCTGCATCGCCTCGGTGAGCCCGAGGATCGCGTTGAGCGGCGTCCGCAGCTCGTGGCTCATCGCGGCGAGGAACTCGTCCTTGTGTCGCGACGCGCGTTCCAGCTCGGAGTTGGCCTCGCGCAGCTCGCGCGTCCGATCCTCGATCCGCTCCGCGAGCGCCGTCCGCTCGGCGGCCAGGCTCGCGTCGGCCGTGCGCAGCAAGAGCATCGACTTCGCATCACCTCCCAGGCTCGCGACGTCGTGGGTCTGGATCGAGAGTCCGGCGCGTTCGATCCCGTTGGTCAGCTCCAGCACCTGGGCACGCGTGGCCCCGACGAGCGACTCGGCGGAGCGATCGAGCAACCGAGCGGCGACGGCGGAGCAGTGGAGGACCCGATCGTCGGCACCGAAGGCGATCAAGCCGTCACCCAGAAGGTCGAACAGCTGCGAAGCGGAAGGAATGGAGGTCATGCGCCGGTCGCCAACTGCTGCGCCTCATCGACGATCCGACGCAGCTGCATCGGCGAGACCGGCTTGGTCAATACGGCATACATGTCGTGTCCGTGGCCGGCGACGGCCGACTTCGCGTGCGAGTCTCCCGACATCAGCACGAACGGTGTCGTGTACCCCTCGGCGCGCAGCTGTACGAAGAAGTCCAAACCACTCTTCCCTGGCATCTGGTAGTCAGCGACGATCACGGCGATCGTGCGGCTGTGCACGAGGCGCATGGCCTCGTCGACGTCGGCCGCCACGAGGAGCTCACGACGATCCGACCCCAGGATGATCGACGTCACGCCTCGGAGCTGCGGATCGTCGTCGACGATCAACACCACGGGGAGCGCAGCGGCTGCAGAGTCGGTCATTGCGGGGGGCACGGGGTACGTGGCGATCGGTCGGGAGCCTCTAAAGGTAGGGCCAAGCCCACTTCTGAGCGAGTTCGGCCAGTTAGACGGTTAGCAATTTCCATACCAGTCGTCCGGCATGTATTGTGCAACGAATTCCGGTAGACTTCCACAGGTGAATCCCCCACTGCGAGCTGAGCCAGCGCCCGACAGCCGACTCCTGACCCGCCGGGTGCTCTTCGTGCTCGCGGCAGGAGCGCTCGGGTACGCCATCAACCGCTTCCCGGTGCAGCTGCTGGGCGGTGTGTCGCTCGCGCTCGGTCAGGTGCCCGCCCTCGTCGCGGGCGTGTTGCTCGGCCCACTCGCCGGGTTCTCGGCCGCCGCGATGGCCGGCGCCGGCACGGCAGCGGGATGGGGACAGTGGGTCGGAGCGGCAGTCCTTGCCGGGGAAGGGCTCGCGATCGGCCTCCTCGTGGGTCGGAAGCGCCGGCCGATCGTCGCCGACGCACTCTACTGGGGGGTGTTCGGCGCCCCGGTCCTCGCGGTCTACTATCTCGGCGTCCGTGGGATGGCGCTGCCGTTGGTGGCGCTGGTCGTCGGCAAGCACGCGCTGAACGGGCTCCTGAACGCCGTGATCGCCGGGCTGCTGACCGGCGGGCGGCTCGCCTCATTCGTCGCGGGACGTCGTCGCTCCACGGGCCTGCCCCTCTCGGCCGAGCTCAACCGTCGCCTCTCGGTGCTGATCATCCTGGCGATGCTCTCGATGGTCGTCGCCCTCTCCACGCTCTCGCAGCGCGCCGAGCAGCAGGTCGCCACCGAGCGGCTGACCTCGGAGGTCGCGCGCGTCGCGAGCGACGTTGAGGAGTATCTGGCGGCCTACGAGCGCGTGGCCGTCACGGCGGCGGCCGTGATCGAGACGCGCCCGCGGAGCGCGCAGGGCGAGATCGCCGAGATCCTGGAACGGACCCGGGCCAGCAATCCGGGATTCCTCACCATGCTCGTCGCCGACAGCGCCGGCAACGTCGTACTCGGCGCGCCGAAGGCGGGCCCCGGCCGACTCCTCGGCTCGATCGCCGATCGCCCGTATTTCATCGCCGCCACCGGGACCAACCGCCCGTTCGTCTCGGGCGTCTTCCGGGGACGCGGCTTCGGCAACGATCTGATCGCCGCGGTGGCGGTGCCGTTGCACGCGCGCGATGGGCGCGTCAACGGCGTGCTCGAGGGCTCGCTCGACCTCGGCGTACTGCAGAGCACGCTGCGCACGCCGATCGGGATGATCGTGACGATCGTGGACGCCGCGAACCGGATCGTCACCTCGACCGACGCGCAGCTGCACCCCACGCTCGACACGCTGCTGCAGCCGCCGATGCGCGCGGCCGATACCACCGGGATGCTCGCGCGGCCGAACCCCCGCTTGCTCTCGAATCAGCAGGGCGTGCTCTTCGCCGCGCGACAGACGCGCCAGGGCTGGCATGTGCTCGCCGAGTTGCCGCAGGCCATCGCCTTCCGCCGCTCGGAACTCGCGAGCACCTCGCTCTTCTTCGTCTCGCTGGCGGCGTTCGGCCTCGCGCTCCTCGCCGTGGGCATCTCGAGCCGCGCGATCGTGAGCCCGCTCGCGCAGATCGCGCGCGCCGCGTCCACGCCGCTCGACGATCCCGCGCGCGGCGACGACGAGACGGCGCTCGTGATCGCCGACAACGCGCCGCTGGAGATCACGGTCGTCGCCGATGCGCTGCGCGATGCCCGTACCCGCGTCCGCGAGACGGTGCGCAACCTCGACGCTCTCGTGCTCGAACGCACGGCGCAGCTGCAGGCCGCCAAGGAACGCGCGGAGACGGCGAACCAGTCCAAGTCCGCCTTCCTCGCCAACATGTCGCACGAGCTGCGCACCCCGCTGAACGTCATCCTCGGCATGGCGGAGTCGGTCGCCGACGGCATCTACGGGCCCGTCACGCCGGAGACGGTCCGGTCGCTCGGCGAGATCGAGCGCGAAGGGCGGCATCTGAACTCGCTCATCCACGAGATCCTCGATTTCGCCAAGATCGAGAGCGGCAAGATCGAGGTGCAGCGCGAATCGATCGACACGGCGGCACTGCTCGACGAGATCGCCTCGCGGTTCGCCACGGCGGCCGCACAGGGATCGCTCACGCTCACCACGGAGCTCCCGCCCTCGGTGCGCCCGGTGATCGCGGATCGCCTGCGCCTCACGCAGGTGCTGATCAACCTGGTGGGGAACGCGATCAAGTTCACGCCCGAGGGGGGACGGATCGTGCTGCGGGCCGAGTGCGCCCCCGACGGCACGGTGCGCGCGATCGCGGTCCAGGATTCGGGGATCGGGATCAAGGCCGAGCGGCTCGAGGCGATCTTCGATGCCTTCGAGCAGGCCGACACGAGCACGACGCGCGAGTACGGCGGGACCGGACTCGGGCTCGCGATCTCACGCTCGCTCTCGCAGGCGATGGGACTCTCGCTCGACGCCGAGAGCGTGGCGGGATCCGGCTCGACCTTCCGCGTGCGCTTCCCGACCGACGCTCAGTGAGAGACTGAGGTCCCGAGGAAGAAGGGGATCGGATTGATGGGCGAGCCATCGGAGTAGCGGCGCCCATCGATCATCCGCAGCACCTGGAAGTGCAGATGCGGCGCGTCCTTGGGGGCGTTCCCCGTCGTGCCGACATAGCCGATCACATCGCCGCGTGCGAGCGTCTGTCCCTCGCGGAGTCCGGGGCGGAAGCGATCGAGGTGCGCGTAGTAGTACACCCAGCGATGCGACGGGTCGAAGGCCCAGATCACGTTCCCGCCGAGGTTGTTCGTGCCGACCTTCAGGACGGTCCCGTCGTCGGCCGAGAGGACCGGGGTCCCCTTCCGCGCCATGATGTCGACGGCGTTGTGCACACGCGCGCCGTCGCGGGCGGCGAAGAAGGTGTCGGAGATCTGTCCGGGAAGGACACCGTCCACCGGGATCGCGAGCCCGCGACTCCGCAGCGCCTCCATGTCGCGGTCGCGCCAGCGCATCGACGGCTCCGGCTCCTCGGGCATGACGGACACCGTGGGCATCGGCGACTCCGCCGGCGGTTCCGGGAGCGGCGCCATGGGCGGGAGTGGGCGCAGCGCCGGGGCGCAGGCCGCACCCGCCAGGATCAGTGGCGTGAGGAGGAGTCGTCGCATCTCACCGATTACACGACGCAACCCGGCTCCGAGTCACGCGACGGCGGCGGTCACCCCGCCAGCGAGCGGGCAAGGCGCTCGAGCCCCTTCCGGTAGCTCCAATGCTCGACCTCGACGAAGTGTCGGCTCGAGTCCTTGTAGCGCACGCCGCCGCTCGACCCCGGAGCGGGCTGCCGCTTCTCGGCGCGCAGCCGGTCGGCCGCGGCACGTCCCTTCCGCACCGCCTCGAGGAAGAGTGCGATGGCGCGCCCCTGATGATGCACCAGGCCGAACTGCCCGCTGTCGGGCTGGATGAGCCCCGCCACGAAGAGCGTGTCGTAGAGCGGATGGAACACGTTGTGATGCAGCCGCGGCCGCTCGCCCTCCCACGACAGGTGTCGTCGCTCGAGGAAGGGGAAGACGATGTGGTAGCCGGTCGCGAAGACGATCACGTCGGCCTCGCACGAGGAGCCGTCGGCGAAGTGCACGGTGTTCCCGTCGAAACGCTGCACATCGCCGACGGGCGTGATGTCCCCCTGACCCACGTAATACGGGAGCAGGGTGTTGACCACGGGATGCGTCTCGAAGAGCGCGTGATCGGGGACGGGGAGACGCGTCTTCCGCGGATCGCCGACGAGCACACGATACGACAGGGTCGCGATCGCCCGGCGCAGCGCGAGCGGGATCCCGAGCGCGAGCATGCGGTCGCCCACCTGATCGGACGGCGTACCGAAGAGGTACTTGGGCATGTAGTAGTAGCCGCGGCGCGTCGAGTGCCAGGCCCGCTCGCCGAACTGCGCCGCCTCGACGACGATGTCGCACCCGCTGTTCCCTCCTCCCACGACGACGACCCGCTTGCCGACGAAGATCTCGGGCGAGCGATAGTGTGCCGAGTGCATCGAGGTGCCGGTGAAGCTCCCCGGATACTGCGGCGTTTTGGGCGACCAGTTGTGGCCGTTGGCCACGACGAGTGCGTCGAATCGTTCCGCACCGGTGGCGGTGTGCACCATCCAGCCGCTGTCACTCGCCCCCTCGCGTTCCGGCTCGACCCGCTCGACCGGCGTGTTGAAGCGGATGTGCGGCGTGACGCCGAAATGGTCCGCGTACGAACGCAGATAGCTCAGGATCTGCGTGTGGTGCGGATAGTCGGGGAAGGCCGCCGGCATCGGATAGTCCGTGTACTCCGTGCCGGGCTTGCTCGAGATCGTGTGCGTCGAGCGGTACACGCGCGCATTCGGCTTGCCGTAGTTCCAGTTCCCGCCGAGGTCGTCCTCGCGTTCGAACAGCACCACGGTGCAGCCGGTGGCGAGCAGATGCCTGGCCGCCGCGAGGCCGCTGCTCCCGGCGCCGATCACGGCGACGTGCTGTCCCGCACCCAGGTTGGAGGGCTCGCGCATGCGGGGAATCCTGCGCGTGGGGGAAACCCTGAGCAAGCCCGGGGCGTTCACTGACTGTACGGTGGTCCGGTCCGGGACATCGTTCCCGCCACTATGACCCCTGCCGCCGATTTCCCGATGATGACCCGCGACCGCTTCGCGTCAGGGCAGACCTACGACCAGATGGTCGCCGTCGCCAAGAAGAACATCGACCTCTGGACCCTCACGCGTCGCCGCGCCACGGCCGATGACGCGGCGGTGGCCGCGGTCGAGGGGTTGGGGTCGCGTTTCCATCTCGCGGTGCTGAGCGAGGACTGGTGCATCGATTCGGTGAGCTCACTGCCCTTCATCGATGCGCTCGCGGCGCGCGCGTCGAATCTCGACCTCCGCATCTTCGAGCGCGACAAGAACCTCGATCTGATGGACGCCCACCTGACCAACGCGACGAGCCGCTCCATCCCGGTCGTCATCGTCTATGACGAGGATTTCGTCGAGCGCGGCTGGTGGGGTCCACGCCCGTCCGAGTTGCAGGCCTGGGTGATGGAGACGGGCATGTCGCTCGACAAGGTCGTGCGCGTCGCCGAGGAGCGTCGGTGGTACGCCAAGGACCGTGGCGTGTCGTCGGTGCGGGAGATCGTGGAGTTGCTGACGCGCGCCGCGGCGGCGCGCGCTGCGTCACGGAGCGGAGCGGATCAGCCCGCTGCGGTGCCCGACGCGGTGCCCGCCGCGGTGCCTGCCGCCCCGCTCAGCGCGTCGGCGAGCGCCGAGTAGCACCAGACCCGGTCGCGCCCGCGGCCGGTGAGTTCGCGCACGAATCCCAGCGCCTCGAGCCGGTCGATGGCCGCGCTCACCGTCGGGCGTGTGCAACGCAGCCGTCGCGCCGCAGCGGGGATGTCGAGCAGCGGCCACCGACGGAACGAGCGCAACACCATGATCGCGCCGTGGGCCGCTCGCCCGTACGCGGCATCGATCGCCGCCTCGTGCGCGCGCATGGCGGCGTGCGCCAGTCCGACCGCGGCTTCGGCATCGCGTGCCCGCGCGGCGAGCAGCGTCGCCAGCGAGGACAGGTCCCGCCCGGGACGCGCCAGCTCCGTCTCCGACAGCGTGCACCACGGTCCCGCGAGCACGCCGCCATGCACCAGCACGAGGGGGATCATCGCCGCGGCCGCGAGCGGCGAGTGCTCCGCCATGATCCGGCCGGCGCGCAGTGCCGCAAGCACCGTACCGCCGTCGCTCCGCAACGTCCGAAGCGACTCATCGAACTCACGCCCGTCGACGTCGTCCGTGCCACGCACCTCCAGACGCTCGCCGACCCATCGCAATGTCGGTGCACTGCCGGTGCGGGATCGGACGATCCCATCGTGGAATACGCTCGCCAGCCGCATCGCCGGTCCGCCCCCCTCGCCATCCGCGCGGAGAATGGCGATGATTCCTTGTCGATCAACGTCGACCGTCGCCGCAGCGCGCAGCGCGAGCAGCTCCTGGACCCCGACTTCGACGGTGTTCGCCGCCGCATCGAGTCGCCCCAGCGCGAGCGCGCACGCCTCGAGCGACCTGAGGAGTTCCACAGATGGCATGAACGGATGCTCGGCTCGTTGCTCACCGGACTTGTCGAGACTCATATGAAATAATATAGCATAGTTTTTCTTTTATGAGCTCTTGCAAGATGAAAACCACAGTAGCAACGACTGGAAAACATAATATAATGCCTATTCTTTCTTTTCCGCGAATGCTGGCAGCCTCGGCGGCTGCTGTCGCCTGCATCAGCGCTGCCGCGACGGTCTCCGCCGCTCAGCAGCCGCTCCCCGCGTCGGTCGCAGCCGGTCCCGCGCCGGCCTCGCATCCCACCGTCGCGCCCGTCGTGACGGCCTACGCGCCGCACCGGGTCTTCGACACGCGGCGCAACCAGTTCATCGACTTCGAGGCGATGCTCGCCGATGCCGCCAAGAGCGATGTGCTCTTCCTCGGTGAACAGCACGACGACCCGATCACCCACACTCTCGAGGCCGCGACGCTCGAAGGGCTCGGCCGCCGCCGCACGAACGTCATCCTCGCCATGGAGATGTTCGAGCGCGACGCCCAGCGCCCGCTCTCGGACTATCTGGCGGGCAAGCTCCCCGAGGCCGACTTCCTCGCCGCCTCGCGCCCCTGGCCGCGCTACGCCACGGACTACCGCCCCATGGTCGAGTACGCCAAGAGCCGCGGCTGGCCGGTGATCGCCGGCAATGTGCCGCGCCGACTCGCGAGCGCCGTGGCGCGCGCCGGGATCACCGTCTTCGACACCGCCTCAGTCGGCGACCGCATGCTCGCCGCGCTGCAGTTCCAGTGCCCCAAGGACAAGTACTACGACCGCTTCTCGGAGACGATGGGGGACATGAGCAACCATGGTCCCAATGCTCCCAAGACCCCGGCCGAGCGCGACATCCTCGTCGAGAAGATGTACCAGTCGCAGTGCGTGAAGGACGAGACCATGGGCGAGGCGATCGCCTCGGCCATCGCCAACGGCCCCGCGGGCGCGCTGGTCGTGCATGTGAACGGCTCCTTCCATTCTGACTACCGGATGGGCACCGCCGAGCGGGCCCGTCAGCGTCTCGACGGGAAGCGCGTCACGGTCGTGAGCTTCGTCCCGGTCGCCGACCTCGATGCCGCCGATGGCAACAAGCAGCGTGCGCTCGGCGACTACGTGGTCTTCACCCTCGCACCCAGCAAGGCGAAGTAAGCCGCGATCGCGGCGTTACTGATCTTCCCAGGCGAAGCCGGCCACGAGTCTCGTGAGCCGGCGCGTCTTGAGGTCGAGCGCGAGCAGTGAGGTCCCGCCGGCGCGTTCGGTCGTGGCGCGGGTGGCGAGATCGTCGATCCCGTCGCCGGTCGCGTCCACGGCGTGGATCAGCTCATGGGCCCGGAAGCGGAAGTCGCTGATCCGTACCGGCGTCGCCTTTCCCACCGTGTCCACGAGCACCAGCTTCTCGCGCACCCACTCGACGTTCCCCGCGCGCAGACTCACGAGCAACGCCACCCGCGCGGTGCCGAAGCAGCCGGCCACCTGAGAGGTCGAGATGGCGAGCTTCTTCTGCAGCCGCGGATACAACGGCTGCGGACCGGAGCGCAGCTCCTGCTCGAGCGAATCGCGCAGCGCGACGATCCGCAGGGCGAAGGGGGAGTTGGCGGCGGGGAGTACGCGCGCACAGCTGTCGGCGCGAGGCGGCGACTTCTCCTTCCGCAGGATCGCCGAGACCACGAGCGGATTCTTCCCCTTGGCGGCCGAGTCCAGCGTGGCGGAGCCGTCGAGCCGCAACACCACCCGTCCGTTCCACGTGTCGATGGCGCCGGCGGTGACATCCTCCTCACCCCAGGGGGCCCGCACACGGAAGAGCGCACCGACCTTGACCGGCGCATGGGTGCGGACGGCCTCGCGATAGGCGGCGGCACGCGCCGAGTCGCGCCGGACCTCGGCGTCCACGCGTCCGATGTCGAGCAGCAGACGCTTGCCGCGCGCGGCGGCCAGGAAGGTCGTCTCGCCCACTGGGACGAAGGTGATCAGGTTGGCGATCGAATCGGCCATCCGTGTGAGCGCGGCCCCCTGAGGCACAGCAGCGGCGGGCTTGGCCGGCGCCGCGCGCTGCCCCGGCGCGGCTCCCTGCGCCCCGGGACGGTGCGCCAGCGCGGGGCGCGCGAAGGCGAACATCGCCGGCAGGGCGACGAGCAGTCCGACCAGCACGGCGGCCGGGCGGGACGGGAGGACGCGGCGGGGGGAAGGCACTGCTGTTCAAACTACCAGTGGCGACCGCGACGACCAAGCGCCAGTTTCCAGCCGTGATCCACGACACGCGCTATTCCCGCCCGCTCTCCGACGCCGACGCCCGCGCCGCGCTCGCACACCCCGGCGCGCGCGCACTCGGTGGCGGCACCGACGCCGTCACGCTCGTCAAGGAAGGCCTCGACCATCCCGAGACCTTCGTGGACCTGCGACATCTTCCCGACGCCGCCCGGATCAGTGAGCTCGCCGACGGCGGACTCCGCATCGGCGCGGCGACCCGTCTCGCCGACCTCGCGGCCCATCCGGTGGTGCGCGCACGCTTCGCCGCGCTCGCCGAATCGTGCGAGTCGGTGGGGACTCCCGCGCTGCGCAACATGGGGACGATCGGCGGGAACCTCGGCCAGCGCATCCGCTGCTGGTACTTCCGTCGGGGCGTGAAGTGCTTCAAGAACGGCGGCGACAGCTGCGCCGCGGTCGGTGGGGAGAATCAGTATCACGCGATCTTCTCCGACGGCACCTGCAACGCCGTGCACCCGAGCGATCCGGCCATCGCCCTCGCCGCCCTCGAGGCCGAGGTCGTGCTGGTCGCCACCGACGGCAGCGAACGCCGCGTGGCCGTGGCCGATCTCTATGCCGGCGCCGCGAGCAATCCGATCGGCGAGACGGTGCTGCACCCCGGCGAGCGGATCGACCGCGTGGAACTTCCCGCGACCTCGGCCGGCGGCACGCAACAGTACCGGAAGCTGATGCAGCGCGGCGCGTGGGACTTCGCGCTCGTCTCGCTCGCCGCCATCAAGCGGGCCGACGGCGATGTGCGACTCGTGCTCGGCGGGGTGGCCTCGGGCCCGATGCGGGTGAATCCCAGCATCGAGGAGGATGTCGCGAGCGGCGCCCTCGACGAGGAGAGCGTGATGGCGCTCGCCGAACGCGCGATGTACGACGCGCGCCCGATGGAACAGAACGGCTACAAGGTGCAGCAGGCCGCGTCGCTGCTGCGCGACGCGATGTTCGCCCTCTCGCGGGTCTGACGATGAGCGGCGCGATCCGCGCCTTCCCCGTGGGAGCGGTGATCGTCGGTGCCGGCGCGGGGACGCGCTTCGGCGAGCCGAAGGCCACGGCACTCCTGCCGGACGGGCGCCGCTTCATAGACGCCGTCTGCGCGACCGCGCTCCAGGCCGGCTGCGATCCGGTCATCGCCGTCCTCCCGCCCGACGTCGCCGCACCGGATGGCGTGCAGGTCGTGGTGAATCCGCGCGCCGACTCGGAGCAGATCGTGAGCGCGCGGCTCGGGCTCGCGCGGCTCTCCAACACGCCCTGCATGGGCGCATTGCTCTGGCCGGTGGATCATCCCTTCGTGTCGCTGCTGAGCGTACTCGCCGTCATCGACGGCGCCCGACGCTCCGGCGCGCCGATCGTGCTCCCGCGTTTCGGGGAACGGCGTGGCCATCCGGCGTACTTCGCACGCGACACGTGGCGCGAGTTGCTCACCGTCGCCGACGGCGGCGCGCGCGCGGTGATCGCGCAGCGGGCGCAGAGTCAGGGTGCGGTGTTCGAGGTGGTGGTCGACGATCGCGGCGTTCGGCGCGACATCGACACGCGCGAGGATCTCGTCGCCGAGTGACCGGCTAGTCGCCGAGCGGGATCCGGACGGTGAAGATCGACCCCTTCCCCACTTCGGAGTCCAGGGTGACCGTCCCGCGCATCGCCTCGACCATGCGGCGCACGAGCGGGAGTCCGAGCCCGGTGCCGGGGAACTGGCGGTCGAGTCCGCTGTCGAGCTGCACGAAGGGCTGGAAGACGCGGTCCTGGTCCTCGGGAGCGATCCCGATCCCCGTGTCGTGCACCTCGAAGACGAGCTGTCCCTCGAGCACACGCGAGATCACCGCGACCGAGCCGCCGGTCGGCGTGAACTTGACCGCGTTGCCCACGAGGTTCACGAGCACCTGCTTGAGGCGCCGTTCATCGACGGTGATCGGATGGTCGCCGGCGTCGTTCGTCCAGCTGAACGAGATCCCGCGTCCTTCGGCGAGCGGACGCATGATCCGCGAGGTCGCGTCGGCGATGATCAGCACGTTGGACGGACCGAGCTCCAGCACCTGATCGGACGATGCGATCCGCGTCAGGTCGAGGATATCGCTGATGAGTTCGAGCAGATGCTCACCGGCGGCGGTGACATCGCGCAGCGCCATGCGCTGCGCGTCGTTGATCGGCCCGAAGGTCTCGTCGCCCACCGCTTCGCTCATCCCGAGGATGGCGTTGAGCGGCGTGCGGAGTTCGTGGCTCATGCTCGCCAGGAACTGGTCCTTGGCGCGTGAGGCCGCGTCGAGCTGTTCGTTGCGCTCGGTGAGCTGGCGGGTGCGCGCCTCGACGAGGTCGGCGAGATGCGCGCGCTCGTGGGCGAGGGCGCGCTCCGCTTCGGTGCGCACCGCGAGTTCGTTGACGAGCTGCTCGTGCAGTACGATGCGGTTGATCGCGATGGCGAGGGTCGCGGCGATGTCCTCGAAGATCGCCATCTCGCGCGGGGTGATCGCGCGGTGGTCCTCGTCGCGGCGCACGGCGTAGAGTACGCCGAAGACGCGATCGGCGTCCTTGAGCGGGTAGACCGCGACCCAATCGGGACCGACGTAGTCAGGAGGACACTCCTCCCACCACCCGCGCCAGAGGTCACCGACCTCGCGCACGATCACCGCGTTCCCCGAGCGCACGCTGCGGAAGATCGGGTGTCGGGCGTCGCGCATCGGGTCGGGGACGCGCGTCGGCGGCTTCGCCGGGTCCTCCCAGGTGCGTGCGGCGCGCACGAGGGTGCCGTCGGAACGCAGGAGGTCGATGCTGCACCAGGTCGCGAGATGCGGGATCAGCAGCTGCAGCGCATTCGCGAGGGCGGGATAGCTCGCCTGGCGGGTGAGCGCCGAGGTGACCGTCGCGAGCAGACGCGCCTCGCGCTCGGAGGTCTCGGCGGCCTGCCGCGCGATGTCGGCCCGCTGGATCGCGCGCTTCCGCTCGCTCTCGACCCGCGTCGCGGTGATGTCGTTGAAGGTCCAGAAGAGCGCGGGTGGCTCATCCTCGGGCGACGGCAGCGGCACATAGTTCAGCGTGACCCAGACGACGCTGCCGTCGGGCCAATGGAAGCCGCCGGCGAGCCCCGTGATGGCGACCTTCTCGCGACGGGCGCGTTCGAAGGGGTCGGCGGGGAACTCGGAGCCGTCGAGTTGGCGCAGCTCGAAGCGTCCGAGCGGGACGCCGTCCCGATCGAACTCGTCCTGCTCCAGTCGCAGGAGGCGCAGGGCGGTCGCGTTGGCGCGCACCGCGTGTCCCTGCGGATCGAAGTAGACGAACGCCTCCTGCATGAGGTCGAAGGTCTCGCTCGCCGCCTTCGCCATCTCGTCGCTGTGCCGTTCGGAGAGTCGCTGCGCCGTGACGTCGCGCAGCGTGCCGATGAACGACTCGTTCGTCACGCCGCCCGTGTCGAGGGGGCGCATCTCGAGCTCGAAGATCCGCCCTTCGGACGGCCCCGACACATGGTGCATCTCGGCCTTCACATGATGGCCGAGGAGCGCCTGCGGGATCAGTTCGTCCATCATCCGGGCGCGATCCTCCGGACGCAGCTGTTCGGCCCACTGCCCCGCGCGCATCGCTTGCGGCGTGAGGCCCAGGATCGCGCAGAGCGAGTCGCTGGCGAAGATCAGCGAACCCGAGGCATCGACGGTGAAGAACGCCCCGGTCACGCCGTCGACGAGTTCGGGACGCACGGTGCGCGCGGCGGTGTGCGGCAGGGCCTCCGCCGCCGCGATCTCGCGCATGGCGCCCACCGTGCAGTACCGACCGTCCTCGAGCCGGCGCATGCGGGCGTAGATCTCGACCCAGCGCTCACCACCGTCGGCGCGGATGATCCGTGCGCGCTCGCGGATGGCATCGATGGCCCGTGCCTTGAGCAGGGCCGTCGCGGCATGCGCCATCCCGCGGTCCGAGGGGTGCGCGGCGTCGAACACCCCGCGCCCGAGGGTCTCCTCGACGGTGAATCCCGTGAGCTGCCGCCATGACGGCGACAGGTACACGAACCGTGCGTCGTGATCGGCGATGAAGACCACCTCACCCAACAGCGCGAGCGCGTCCGTGACGTTCAGGTCGCGTTCGGGCAGGGTCGGGGTGCGGGAATCGGTCATCGAGTGGGGAGCGACGGGCAGGAGTTTCCGGGCGGTGGCGGCGACAGTTTCCGATGCGTGGTCAGATGAACAGTTTACCGCAATTTCCACGCCAATGTGACCGGTTACTTCGGCTTCCGTGCGGCCCCCGCGAGCGGCTACGGCACCACGGTCGACAACTCGATCCGCGAGGGCGCCGTTGCCGTCCGCCAGATCCGGTGCGTCGCCGCCACGTAGTCGCTGTCCTTGGCCTCGAAGATGTTCGGCACCCACTTCTGCGGGTTGCGGTCGATGAGCGGGAACCAGGTGCTCTGTACCTGCACCATCACGCGGTGCCCCTTCTTGAAGCGGTAGCTCTGCGTGTGCAGGTCGACCGTCACCGGCGTGACCTGCCCGGGGACCATCGGCTTGGGCTTCTCGAACGACTCGCGGAAGCGGGCGCGGAACACGTCGTTCGCGACCATGAACTCGTAGCCGCCGAGGCGGAAGTTCGGCTCCCACTGTTCGGGATACACGTCGATCAGCTTCACCACGAAATCGGCGTCCTGCTGCGTGGTGCTCGCGAACAGCTTGGCGGTGATGTCGCCGGCGACGA
Source organism: uncultured Gemmatimonas sp. (assembly GCA_964484775.1). Classification (GTDB taxonomy): domain Bacteria; phylum Gemmatimonadota; class Gemmatimonadetes; order Gemmatimonadales; family Gemmatimonadaceae; genus Fen-1231. The sequence continues at coordinate 16,843 of CAZAGK010000069.1, forward strand.
CGAGATCCTCGGTGAGCGGTTCCGTCTGCCAGGTGAGCACATCGGGGCGATCGTTCACGAAGCGCTGATCCTGCGTAAGCCAGGTGCTCCAGGTGGAACCGCGTCCGTAGGTCGGCTCGATCGGACGGTTGCGGTACGGCACCGGGTGCGCGGGATCGCTCACGTACGCGTCGTTCGCGCCCGCCGTCGCCTTGGGTGCGTCGAAGCTCAGGGTCCCGTTCGCACCGAAGTAGAGTGACCGCTTGGTGGCCTCCTTGGGCGGCCACGCGGAGAAGGTACGCCAGCTGTTGCTCCCGCTCTCGAACACCGTGGCTTCCGCCGGCGCACTGCCCGGGGCGTCCTTGAGATAGTGCGCGAAGAAGGGCGCCTCGATCCTCCCGCGGAAGTGCTCGCCCGTGTTGCTGCCGAAGTCGATGTTGCCGAGGGTCTTCCCCGGCCCGCCACGCCAACCGCCGTGGTTCCAGGGGCCGACGACGAGGAAGTTGTTCGACTTGGCATCGTGCTTCTCGAGCTCCCGATAGATCGTGACGGGGCCGTAGAAGTCCTCCTGATCCCACCAGCCGGCGACGTTGAGCGTCGGCACCGTCACACGGGTGAGATAGGGCTTCATCGCCTGCCGTTGCCAGAAGGCGTCGTAGTTCGGATGGTTGCGGAAGTCGTCCCAGGTCGGGAGATGCTTGTCCTTCAGGAACTTCGACTGGGCGTTGGAGAGCGCGCCGAGCTTGAGGTACCACTCGTAGGTGTCGTAAATGTCCACCTTGAAGTCGGCGTTCTCCTTGGTCGCCTCGGTGAGCCAGGCGTACTCCAACCCATAGGCGAGCCGGAAGGCGCCGTTGTGGTGGAAGTCGTCGCCGAGGAACATGTCGGCGGGCGAGGCCTGCGGACTCACCGCTTTGAGGGCGGGATGCGGATCGAGCATCGCCATCGCGGTGGTCCACCCCGGATAGCTCACGCCGAACATCCCGATGCGGCCGTTGTTGTTGGGCACACCGCCCTTCACCATCCAGTCGATCGAGTCGTAGGCGTCGGTGCTCTCGTCGATCGCCTTCCCCCCACCGGCGTCGATGGGGCGCGGCGGCCGCTGCATCACGAAGGTCCCTTCGCTGCCATAGCGACCACGGATGTCCTGGAAGGCGAAGATGAACCCCTCGGCGTGGAGCTCGGCGTAGGCGCGCGAAGGCCAGAAGCCCGGGCCGGGGACGCCGTACGGCGTACGGCTGAAGAGGATCGGCAGCGGCGCCGACTGCTTCTTGGGGATGAAGTAGGTGGTGTGGAGCTTCACCCCGTCGCGCATGGTGACCATCGACTCGGCGAAGGTGTAGTTCGAGTCGGGGACGACCGTCGGGCCGGCTTGGGCCGGGAGCGACCGCTGCAGCAGTGACAGCGCGAGGAGTACTCGAGCGCCGGACTTCGCGACGCGGAACATGGGGCTACGGAGCGTGTTGGTCATGGTCTCTTGGTCGCGGGAAGTTCGTGCAGGGTTGCCGAGATCCACCCAGGGGCAGACGGCTCCGACGGCCATCTCTCTGGTACAGTATGCCCCCATTCGGGTTTATCTTGCCAGTTCGGACCTTTTCGAGGCAATTCGTGGCCAACATCCTGCAGCGTCTTCCCGTCGGCGAGAAAGTCGGCATCGCCTTCTCCGGCGGACTCGACACCAGCGCCGCCCTCCACTGGATGCGCGCCAAGGGCGCCATTCCGTACGCGTACACCGCGAACCTCGGGCAGCCCGACGAGACCGACTACGACGAGATCCCGCGCAAGGCGATGGCCTACGGTGCCGAGAAGGCCCGGCTGATCGAGTGCCGCGAGCAGCTGGTCGCCGAAGGGTTCGCCGCGCTCCAGTGCGGCGCCTTCCACATCACGACCGCCGGCCAGACCTACTTCAACACCACCCCGCTCGGACGCGCCGTCACCGGCACGATGCTCGTCGCCGCCATGCGGCAGGACGACGTCAACATCTGGGGCGACGGCAGCACCTACAAGGGCAACGACATCGAGCGGTTCTACCGCTACGGCCTGCTCGCCAACCCGGGCCTGCAGATCTACAAGCCCTGGCTCGACCAGAGCTTCATCGACGAGCTGGGCGGGCGCAAGGAGATGTCCGCCTACATGGCCGCGGCGGGCTTCGACTACAAGATGAGCTCGGAGAAGGCCTACTCGACCGACTCCAACATGCTCGGCGCCACGCACGAAGCCAAGGACTTGGAGTTCCTCGACAA
>CAZAGK010000070.1:0-19021 GCA_964484775.1 uncultured Gemmatimonas sp.
GGCCAGGTAGCTCGAGGTCCAGCGGGCATACAGCGGGTAGGGGAAGGTCGCCCCCGCTCCCGTGATCTCAGGACGGCGCGGCCGGCCCTCCTTGGCCTTGTCCGCGCAGCCGATCACCACGGTCGCGAGCGCGGCGGAACAGAGCAGGAGCCCGCGGGTCGGGAGCCGCACGTCAGTACTCGTTGGTGTAGGAGACGAACTTGAAGGTCCCGGCGCGCTCGATGATGCTGCCGAAGAGCCGGACGCGCACCGTCTTGCCGCGCGCGTCGGTGTGCTCGATCAGGCACCCGGTCCAGAGCGTGTTGCGGCCCTGCACCTCAGGGGCCGCCGTGCAATGGTACGACTTGTAGTGCAGCGGCTCACTCGCATTGCGGCGCAGCAGCCGGATGGCTCCCTTGTCGCTGCTCCGCCGGATGGAGGACCAGACCAGGCCGGGCGCCTGCTGATACGGCGGACGGGTGAAGGGCGATTCGGGATACACGAGCCACCCGAACTCCTGCGCCGTGAGGAGCATGCGCGAGAGATCCGCCGAGTCCCCCTTCTCGAGCGCGGCGACGAAGCGCTGCACGAGCGCGTCGCGCGAGGGACTGCCGCCTGCGAGTTGCGTGACCTCGGGGCCGATCACCGCGCGGAATCGGCGCAGCTCGACGTCGAGGGGAAGGATCGAGTCGACGATGTATCCGGGCTGCGCACGGTTGATGGAGTCCTGTCGCGCGCGCGCGATGGAATCGACGCGCGCGGAATCCGCGGCGACGGTGGCCGCGTCGCGCGAGCCGCGGGAGCAGCCGAGCGTGCCGGCGAGCACGAGGGCGAGAGCGAGGGCGATGGGGCGTGGATTCTTCATACGGATGCAAGTTGGGAGGAAGCGGGCGGGCATGCAAACGGCCGGCACCCGAAGGTGCCGGCCGTTCGCCGAAGCGGTGCGATCAGTTGCGGGTGTAGATCGTCCAGCCCGTCCACCACTTGCTGGCGGCCGTGCCCGACGGATCGGCCGCGCCCCGGAAAGCGGTCCCGGTGTAGGCGGTGCCGCCCTTCGCGAGCATCTTGCCGGTGAAGGTCGCGAGACCGCCGGTGCGGATGCCGGCCGGCGAGCCGGCGAGCGGGGTCCAATCGAGCTGAGCGACGCCGGTCGGCGAGGTGCCGAGCGCCGGGATCGCCGTGAACACCGCGGTCGAGAGCTCCGTGCCGGCCGAGAGCGAGTTCGCCGTGGCATCCAGCGAGTTCTGCACCGTGGAACCGGCGGCCTGGAAGAGCAGCGGGGTCTCGGTGGTGTAGATGTTCAGGATCTGCAGGTCCGAGGTCGCCGAGACCGGGGCGTTCACCGATCCACCGCGGGCATAGGTCTCCGCGTCACGCAGCGAAACACCGGCCACGGGGAAGCGCGACAGGATGCCGTTCACGTAGAAGCCACCCGAGCCGCGGCGGATCATCATGCCGAAGCCGCCGCCCGAACCGACGCAGGTCGTGGAGCCGCAACCGACGAGCGTGAAGTTCGTGATGAGGGGCACCGTGAACGGCGCCTGGTTGAAGCCGAGGTCGCAGCCCGAGCCGTTGCAGCCGTCGTTCTCGATCCCTTCCAGATCCGTCGCGAGCGAGCCGGCGCCGGTGCGCGGAGTGAGCTGCACCGAGTTGTAGCCGACCAGGTACGAGAGGCGCCCCACGAAGCCCTCCGACATGTCGAACATGTCGTCGCCCGTCTCGTACGCCACGAGGTGATCCAGGTCGAAGCCGCCGCCGAAGAACTCGAACGAGTCGTCCAGGCCGCCCATCGCCTGCAGGTACGAGGCGCGCGTGCCGCTGCCCACGGCGGCGAAGGTGAAGGAGTTGAGCTCGTTGTTGAGCGACGGGGCGAAGCCGGCGAACTCGACGCGGACATACGACAGCGTGCCCGAGTTGTCGGTCGCGGTGTTGCCGCCCGAGTACAGCACCTGATAGTTCTTGCCGCCGACGACGGCCGTGCCGTCCGTCCCCGAGCCCTCGATCTCGACCGAGCCGCTGCGGTTGTTGATGGCGTTGCCGACGATGATCAGCCCGCCCCAGTCGCCCGGCTGACGCGAACCGGCAGCGCGCGAGGAGGTGAAGACGATCGGCGCGGCGGCCGTGCCGACGGCCTGGATCTTGGCGCCGCGCAGCACGAAGAGCGAGGAGCCGAGGGTGTTGAAGTCACCCTTGATCGTGGTGCCCGGCTGGATGGTCAGCGTGGCGCCGTTGGCGACGTGGATGAAGCCGCTGAGCGTGTACGCGGTGTCGGCGTACAGGGTGCGGTTGGCGGTGATGTCGGTGGTGATGGTCGCGGCGGCGCTGCCGAAGGCCAGCGTGGTGACGGTGATCTCGGCCGACGGCGTGCTGGTCTGCGACCCCTTGTTGGTGATCAGGCGGTAGCGGTACGTGGTCGCGACCGTGAGGCCGGTGTCGGAATAGACCACCGTGCCAGCGGGCGACGGCGCCGTGATCGTGCCGATGGTCGCGAAGGCGCTGGAGGTCGTGCCCTCGACGCGCTGCACATCGTAGCTCGCGTCGCCGGCGACGCTGATGAAGTTGATGCGCACCGTGCGCGCGCCGGTCGCCGTCGCGCTCGCACCGAGGATCGGATTCGGAGCGGCGACGCCGGTGGAGTCGTTCTTGCACGCGGCCGTCGCCAGCGCGGCGAGTGTCAGCGCGGCCGTCAGGATACGACGGGAGTTCATCATGCGATGCCTCGAGGTGTGATGGAAGAAGGGTGCGGGTCGTCGAGGGACGTCCCTCGCGCTCCGCACCCTTCCAAGCTCGTCGTGCTGTGCATCCCTCCGGCTACCACCGCGTCACGAAGCGGTCACGACGCGGCGCCCGCTCGCTCAGGGGCGAACCGTGATGCCGACGTTGAGCGCGGTGCCCGTCGTGTAGGTGTCGCGGGTGACCGATCCCTGCTGGACCTTGTACGGCGCGTTCAGGACGTTCTTGGCGTCCAGACGGAGCGACGCGATACGCGTGACGGCCAGGCGCAGCGAGAGGTCGAGCACGCTGCGCGGCTGTTCCACCACGTCCGGCAGCGGCGAGTCGCCGGCGGCGTAGATGCGCTCGCCGATCCGGTTGAACAGCACCGTCGCCGAGGAGTTGCCGCTGCGCGACGAGAAGGTGATGCCGCCGTTCACGACGTACGGCGCCTGTCCGACCATCGCACGGCTGAGGTTGGTCGCGCTCGCCTGCGTGTTCGTCCCGAGGTGGATGGTGCTGCGCATCACCGTGACGTTGCTGAAGACGGTGATCGGGTCGAACATCCGTCCGAGCTGCCCGAGGTTCTTCCGGACTTCGAGCTCGACGCCGTAGTTCTCGGCCTTGTCCGCGTTCGTGTAGAACACGGTGCGCGTCCCCGAACCGGCGGCGCGATACACGCGCTCGATCGGCTTGTCGAAGGTCTTGCCGAAGAGGCCCACGCTGATGATCTCCCCCGACTCCGGGTACCACTCCCACCGCAGGTCGGCGTTCACGATCCGCGTGCGGGCCAGGTCCTTGTTGCCTTCCGTATCGTCACCGTTGAGCACGTCGCGGCTCTTGATCGGCGAGAGTTCGCGATACTCGGGGCGAGCCAGCGTCTGCGAGCCGGAGATGCGCAGCTGCTGCGCATCGGTGAGCTTCACGTTCACCGCGAGCGACGGGAGCAGGTCGTCCCACTGCTTCAGCGTGCTCACCGGCGAGCCGAGCGTCGAGACCGCATTCACCGTCAGACGATCGCTCTCGAAGCGCGCGCCCGTGATCACGCGGATGCGGGTGCTGAACCCGAGCTCGGACATCAGGTAGCCGGCGCTGATCCGGTCGTGCGCGTCGTACGCGCCACCCTGCGACAGCGGGGCGATCTGGAAGACCTTGGAATTCGGCTGCGTGAACCGTCCGTCGAAGAGCAGCTCCGGCGCGAGCTCACGGATCGCATTCGAGGCGCCGTTCGCACTGATCGAATACGCGCGGGTGTCCGCCGTGCGCATCACCTCGCGCGTCAGCCCGCCGACCTTCAGACTGTGGCTCTGGCCGAAGGCGCGGAAGTTGAACTGGTAGTTCGCGCGCGCCTCGCGGCTCCGCTCGTCGAGCGCGGAGAAGGTGCGTACCGCGCCGGCGTTGCTCGAGCTCAGCCAGCGGAGCACGTCCGGGCCGGTGGGCGTGTCCTTCTCGATGACCTGCACGATCTCCGAACGGTCCGGCTCGTAGCGGCTCACGCCGCTCGCCGTCGCCGCCCAGTCGAAGCGGTGACGCTCGCTGGCCTGGTGCTCGCCCGCGAGCTGCAGCGACTGCACCGAGCGCTCCACGTAGCCGAGGCGCGAGATGCGGGCGCGGATCCCCTCGTTCTCGAACGCGCCGCTCTCGACGCGCGCTTCGTTGTCCGCCGTGCGGTTGTACAGGCCGTTCAGCGAGAGGCGCGAGTCCTTGCCGATCAGCGTGCTCAGGTTGGTGAGACCGCCCCAGAGAACGCTTTGCGTGGAGGTCTGGCCGGCGAACCGGTCGATCTCGCGCGTGGTGCCGCGGACGTTGCCGCGATCCGCGAGCGCGCGGACCTGGTTGTCCTTGAGGTCCGTCGAGTTGGAGAAGGTGCCGGAGACGAGATAGCCGAGACGGTGACCGAAGAGGATCGGATCGTTGCCGCCCACGGAGAAGGAACCGTTGAGGTTCGGCGCGCCGGTCGACGCGGTCGGCGTCCAGGCGTTGCGGAACCCCTTCACGAGCAGGTTCATGTCGCCCTGGCTGAGCGAGAGCCCCTGGAAGTTCCCGACGGCGCGGAGGAGCGGGGGAAGCTCGCGGCCACGTCCGACCATGCCGAACGATTCGCCACCGACGTTGCGGTTGGTGAGGAGCGTGGCACCGGTCGCGCCGGCGAAGTAGCCGGAGCCGAGCGCCCCCGTCCAGCTGCGGCGGGCGGGGAACTCGCGCGTGCGGATGTCCACGGCGGCGCCGGAGAAGTCACCCTGCTGATCGGGGGTGAAGGTCTTGCTGGTGGTGATCGACTGCAGCAGCCCGGCGGGGAACATGTCGAGCGGCACCACGCGCTTCTCGGGCTCCGGGCTCGGCACGCGGGCGCCGTTGACCGAGCTCGTCGTGTAGCGCTCACCGAGGCCGCGCACGAACACGTACTTGCCGTCCTGCACCGTCACGCCGCTCACACGCTGCACCGCCTGGGCGGCATCGCCGTCCGGGCTCTTCTGGATCTGTTCGGCGGTGACCGCATTGACGATCCCCGAGCTGGTGCGCTGCGCATCGAGCGCCTCGCTCACCGAGCCGCGCTCGGCGGCCGCGGTGACCATCTGCGCGCTGAGCTGGGCGGCGGCCTGCGCGAGGGAGATGTTCTGTTCGACCGTCTTGCCGGGTTCGACGAAGATCCCGGTGACCGTCTTAGGCGCATAGCCGATGCGGCGCGCCTGGAGCGTCACCGTGCCGGCAGCGACGGAGGGAAGGGTGAAGCGTCCCTCGATGCCGGACATCGTGCCGGTCGTGGTCCCGACCACCTGGACGGTGACGTCGGTGATCCCCTGCCCGGTGGCGGCGTCGATGACGCGACCGACGATTCGCCCCGTGGACGCGGGGGCCGCGCCTTGCGCGTGCAGCGCGAGCGGAGCGGCGAGGAGGAGCGTGCTGAGGATGGTGCGGAGCGAGAGGCGCATGGCCGGTTGGGTTCGAGAGTGCGGTGAGTCGCGCAGGGATCGCGCGCCAACTCTGCATTCCCAAAGCTCCTACGGGCCCGTATCGGCTCTACATCGGTTGTGTCACGGGGGTGTAACGGCCCACCCGCCCGCGGCCCCCCGGCGGGCTTAGGACTGGCTGACCCGGGCCGGGGTGATCGGCGGGAAGTTGGCCATGATCGTCGTGCCGGCCCCGGGGACGCTCTCGGCGCGGACCTTGCCGCCATGGGCCTCCACCAGGTGCTTCACGATCGACAGACCGAGCCCGGTGCCCCCCTCGGCCCGCGAGCGACCCGGGTCCACTCGATAGAACCGCTCGAAGATGCGCGGGAGGTGTTCCGCGGGGATGCCGGAGCCGGTGTCCCGGACGCCCACCGTGACGCCACCGTCATCGCGGGGGCGGGAGAAGATCGCGACCGCTCCGGTCGCCGTGTGACGCACCGCGTTGTCGACCAGGTTGCCGATCACCTGCCGCAGGGCGGTGGCGTCGGCGAAGAGCTCGGCGGCGTCGGGGTGGATGTCCACCGAGAGCGAGAGCCCCTTGGCGTCGGCCGCGTCGCGGGCGGCGGCGATCGTGTCGGTCGCGATCGACGCGAGGTCGAGCATCGCAGGGTTCGGGACCCACCCCCCGCTCTCGATGCGCGAGAGGTCGAGCAGGTCGTCCACGATCCGCTGCATGCGCCGCGTGTTGCCCAGGATCCGATCGGCGAACTGACGTCGCGCGTCCGCCGGCGGGTCGTCCTGGGCGAGCGTCTCCGCGAACCCCCCGACGATCGTGAGCGGGGTGCGCAGCTCGTGGGAGACGTTCGCCACGAAGTCGCGGCGCACCGCCTCCAGCCGCCGCACACGCGTCAGGTCGAGCAGGGCCAGCACCGCGCCCCCGCCGGCGAGCGGGCGTGCCGTCACGTTCAGCGTACGACCCGCGATCACGAGTTCGGCGTCGTCGGTGGTCTCCCCGGCGGTGGCACCGGCCAGCGCGTCGCGGAGCACGGTGGCGCGGGGGAGCACCTCGGAGTGGAAGGGGAGCGGTTCGCGCGCGTTGAGCAGTCGGCGCGCGGTCTCGTTGATCCGCACGACCATCCCGTCGGTATCCACCGCGATGACGCCTTCATTCAGCGACTCGGTCAGCTGCACCAGGAGCGATTCGTCGGCCTGGAGCGCTGCCAGCCGCGCCGAGAGTTGCTCCGCGAGCTGATGCAGCGCGACGGCGAGGTCGCCCACCTCGCCCGGGGCCCGGATCTCTGGCCGGCGCGTGAGGTCTCCCGCCGCGAGCGCGCGGGCGACGTCGCGGAGTTCGACGACCGGTCGCGAGACCGCCTGCGAGAAGAGCCACGCCAGGGCGAGCGCGCCCAAGAGTGCCACGGCGCCCGCGGAGGCCACATCGCGTCCGGCCGAGGCGACGATCGCATCGAGTGAGCCGGTCGGCACGGAGACGCGGGCGACACCGAGGGGCGCACGCACTGCCACATAGAGCTCCACGTCGCCGCGCGATGCGCTGGGGCGCAGCGACGAGCCGACCTCGCCCCCCAGCGCCGTCGCGACCTCGGGGCGTCCCTTGTGGTTCTCGAGGCGCGCGAGCCCCTGGTCGTCGAAGTCCGTGTCCCCGATCACCACGCCATCGGCGCGGATCAGCGTGACGCGTCGTCCGAGCGCCGAGCCCGCGGTGTGCGCCAGCTGCGACGCATCGACGTCGGCGGTCCACTGCGTCGCGACGAAGCGCGCCTCGCGCGCGAGGTTCTGCGTGGTCTCGTCGCGCAGTCGCTGACTGAGCTGCCGGTTCACCACCACGACGATGAAGACGACGAGGAAGCCGACGACCGCCAGCGCGCCCAGCAGGAGGAGCTGGGTGAGCTTCACGAGTCCTTGCCGCCCGGCGCCTTCATGCGGTAGCCGAAGCCGCGGACGGTCTCGATCAGGTCACCGGCCGCTCCGAGCTTCGAGCGCAGGCGCAGGACGTGCATGTCCACCGTGCGCGTCTGGATGTCCGGGGCCGCCTCCCAGACCTTCTCGAGCAGGAGCGAGCGCCCCTGCGTGCGTCCCCGCCGTTCGGCGAGGGTCAGCAGCAGCTTGTACTCCGTCGCGGTGAGCTCCACCGGCTCCCCCTTCACCGTCACGCTGTTCGCCGCGCGGTCGATGACGATATCGCCGATCGTGAGGAGGTCCGCCGTGGACGAGGACGCCGCGAGGCGACGGAGGATCGCCGCCACGCGCAGGACCATCTCCTGCGGGCTGAACGGCTTGGTGAGATAGTCGTCGGCGCCGAGCGAGAGCCCCTGGATGCGATCCTGCTCCTCTTTGCGCGCCGTCAGCATGAGCACCGCGATGTGCCGTGTCGCCTCATCCGCCCGCAGTTGCTCGAGCACCTCGAACCCCGACATCCCCGGGAGCATCAGGTCGAGGACGATCAGTGCCGGCCGCTCGCGTCGCGCCTGCGCGAGCGCATCCGGGCCCGAGCTCGCCGTCGACACGCGATACCCCGCCTTGGCCAGATGGTACACCACGAGAGCGACGATATCCGGTTCGTCATCGACGATCAGAACACGTTCGGCGGCTGCGGCGGCAGGGGCGGTCACGGAGGGTTCACTTGGGTTGGAGGCGGCGCAGGATGGTGTTGATGATCAGGTCGATCGCCACGGTGTTGTGGCCGCCGCGCGGGACGATGATGTCGGCGTAGCGCTTGCTCGGCTCGACGAACTGGAGGTGCATCGGCTGCACCGTGGTGAGGTACTGCTCCAGGATCTCCTCGAGCGGACGCCCGCGCTTGGCCATGTCGCGCCGGATGCGGCGGATCAGGCGCACATCGGCGTCGGCGTCCACGAACACCTTCACGTCGCAGCGCGAGCGGACGCGCTCGTCCACGAACAGCAGGATCCCGTCCACGACGATCACGTCGGCGGCCTCGATATGGACCGTCTGTTCGGCGCGCAGGTGCGTGACGAAATCGTACACCGGCTTGTCGATCGCCTTGCCATCGGCAAGCGCCATCAGATGGGCCGAGAGCAGGTCGAGGTCGAAGGCGTCCGGGTGGTCCCAGTTCACCTTGCGCCGTTCCTCGATGGAGAGGTCGGAGCGGTGCTTGTAGTAGGCGTCCATGTCGATGAACGCCACCTTGGCCGGTGTCAGGGCATCGGCGATCCGGCGTGCCACCGTGGACTTGCCGGATCCGGAGCCGCCGGCGATACCGATGATCAGCGGGCGCATCGGCGGGGATCGGTGTGCGTGGTCACGACTGCAATGTCCTTGGTCGGGCGTGGGAACTGAAGCGACGGTGGTGTCACAGTTCTGTATCGTCGCCCCGCGGCGCGGGGGCGTCAACAGGGGGTATCGCCCCCGGGGGGCACTCGGCGCCCTGACCCTCCCCGCGCCCGACGTCCCGGCATAGCTTTCTCTGATGGAAAGACGTTCGCTCCGACTGCTGCGCCTCGCCTCCGCGACGGCGCTTCTGGCCGTCCCCGCCGTGCTCGCTGCCCAGCAGCGGATGCGGGTGGTCGATCTGGTGATCGCCTCGACGACCGATGTCCATGGCCGTATCCGCGGTTGGGACTACTACGCCGATACCGCCGAGGGCGGGCGCGGGCTCTCGCGCGCCGCGACCATCGTCGACTCCGTGCGCGCGGCGAATCCCGGCCGTGTGCTGCTCGTGGATGCGGGGGACCTCCTGCAAGGGAACCCCTTCACCTACGTCTCGCGCGAGGGCAAGCTCGGCGCGCATCCGGTGATCGCCGCCATGAACGCGATGCGCTACGACGCGGTCGCGGTCGGCAATCACGAGTTCAACTACGGCGTCCCTGCCTTCGATCGTGCCGCGGCGCAGGCCAAGTTCGCCTTCCTCGCCGCCAACGCCCGCAGTCTCGACGGCAAGAAGCGGTGGATGCCGTTCACGCTCGTCGAGCGCCAAGGGGTGAAGGTCGGGATCATCGGCGTCACCAACCCCGGCTCGATGGTGTGGGACCGCGAGAACCTGAAGGGGAAGGTCGTCATCGACGACATCCTTCCGGCGGTCCGCCGGAATGTGGAAGCGGCGCGCGCCGCCGGGGCGCAGGTGATCGTCGTGGTCGCGCACGCCGGACTCGACGGCGCGGCTTCCTACGACACGGTGTCCACGAAGCTCGGCAGCGAGAACCCGATGGCCACCGTCGCCAGGAAGGTGCCGGGGATCGACCTGATCGTCTTCGGGCACTCGCATCGTGAGCTCGCGGACACGGTCATCAACGATGTCCTGCTCACGCAGCCGCGGAACTGGGCGACGAGCGTCTCGGTGGCGCATCTCGCCGTGCGCGTGGAAGGGGAACGCGCCACCGTCACCACGCGGCATGCCGATCTGGTGCGGGCGACCGGTCATGCCGAGGAAACCGCGGTCGCCGCGGCCTCCGACGCCGGCCACCGTGCGGCTCGCAGCTATGCCACCGCCGTGATCGGGACCACCGCCGTCGATTGGCGCGCCGACTCGGCGCGCGTCGTCGATACGCCGATCATGGATTTCGTCCTCGAAGTGATGCGGAAGGCGTCGGGCGCCGATCTGGCGTCGGCCGCCGCCTTCTCGCTTGATGCGCGGATCGCCAAGGGGAACATCACCGTCGCGCAGTTGGCGCAGCTGTATCCGTACGAGAACACCCTCAAGTCGCTGCGGATCACCGGGAAGCAGCTCCGCGAGTACCTCGAGCAGAGCGCGCGATACTGGAAGGTGAATAGCGATCAGGCCGGTCCCGATCCCACGATCCCCGGCTTCAACTTCGAGATGATCGCCGGCGCGGAATACGCGATGGATCTCTCGAAGCCCATGGGTGAGCGCATCACCGGGCTGAAGGTGAAGGGCGCCGCAGTGAAGGACACCGATCGATTCACGATCGCGCTTTCGAACTACCGGGCGGGCGGGGCGGGGGGCTACGCGATGCTCCGCGGCGCGCCGCTGGTCCATGACAAGCAGCTCGAGATCCGTCAGCTGTTGATCGACGAGGTCACGCGCAAGAAGGTGCTCGTCCAGTCGGACTACTTCACGCGCAACTGGTCGGTCACGCCGGCGACGCTCCAGGCATCCGCTGCCGCCGCGCTGCGTCGTGAGCGGCCGTTCGACGCGGTGAGCGGCGGGGAGACACGGGCCCCCAGCGCAGCCTCAAACGGCGCCAAGGCCACGGCGATTCGGATCATCTCCACCAACGATTTCCACGGTGCGCTCGAGGCACGTCCGGACGGCACCTTCGGCATGCGCGGTGGTGCGGGACAGTTGGCGACGGCGATCGGCAAGGCGAGCGCCGAATGCGCGCCGCCCGCCTGCGCGGCGCTGTTGCTGGACGGCGGCGACCTCTTCCAGGGCACGCCGGCATCGAACCTCGCCTTCGGCAAGCCGATCGTCGCGCTGTTCAACACCCTCGGCTACGCGGCCGTCGCGCTCGGGAACCACGAGTTCGACTGGGGCGTGGATTCGCTCCGCGCGCGCATTAGGGAGGCGAAGTTCGCCTTCCTCGCCGCGAACATGCGGAGGACGGACGGCAGTCCGGTGGAATGGGCGCGCGCGGACACGATCGTCGAACGTGGCGGCGTGAAGATCGGGATCGTCGGTGTCGCCTCGGTGCTCACGCCGAAGACGACGAAGGCGATCAATGTGGCCGGGCTGCGCTTCGACGACCCGGCGCCGATCGTCGACGCTCACGCGCGCTCCCTCCGCGCCCGCGGCGCGGAGCTGGTGGTGGTGGTGGCGCACGATGGTGGGTTCTGTAACCGGGATACCGGTTGCTCGGGCGAGATCTTCAACATGGCGCAGCAGCTCACCGAGCCAGTGGACGCCATCGTGAGCGGGCACACCCACTCGCTCGTGAACACCGTCGTGAAGGGGATCCCGATCGTGCAGGCGCGCTCCTCGGGGCGCTCCATCGCCGTCGTGGACCTCCCGCTCGACCGCGCGGCCCGCGCGACCGCCAAGCATGAGGTCCGGAACGTGGTCAGCGACTCGCTCGCCGTCGATCCGGCCGCCGACGCGATCGCCCGCGGTGCCATGCAGTCGGTGGCCGCGCTCGTCTCGCAGCCGATCGCGAAGCTCGCCGCCACGATGGAGCGTCGTGGCACGCAGTACGCGCTCGGGAACTTCATCGCCGACGCGCAGCGTGTGGCCGCCAAGGCAGATGTGGCCGTGATGAACAACGGCGGCATCCGCGCCGAACTCCGCGCCGGTGACGTCACCTACGGTTCGCTCTTCGAGATCCAGCCCTTCGCCAACACGCTCGTGAAGGTCACGCTACGCGGCAAGGATCTGCGCGCGTATCTCGAGGCGCTCGTCGGGAAGGACGAGCTGCGCGAGCATGTGAGCGGCGTGATCGTTCGCTTCGACAAGAGCAAGCCGAGCGGCAGCCGGATCGTGAGCGTCACGGTCGGCGGCGCGCCGCTCGATGATGCCCGCAGCTACACCCTCGCGTACACCGACTTCATGGCGACCGGGGCCGAAGGGCTCAAGAACGCCGCCGTCGCCCTCTCGCAGGTCTCCGCCGACATGGTGGACCTCGACGCGCTGATCGCCTTCGCGCGTAGCCAACCGGGAGGCGTGATCGCTCCCGATCCGACCCTCCGACTCTCGAATATCAATCCATGACCGAACCTGTCGAAGTGCGTGTCTTCGTGAATGGCGCTGCCGTCTCGGCGCCGCGCGGTGCGACGGTGATCGACGCTGTCCGCACGCACGATGCCTCCATCGCCGATGCGCTCGTGGCCGGTACCCGCGCCGCGACGGACAGCCGCGGACTTCCGGTGGCGCTCGACGAACCGGTGAGCGGCGGGATGGTGCTGCGCATCGTCTCCGCCCGCGCCCTCGCCAGCAACGGGGACGACGAATGACCGGACTCAGCGCCGAGCTCCTCCGCCGCATCCCGAAGGCGGAGCTCCACTGCCATCTCGACGGCAGTGTGCGCGCCACCACGTTGCTCGACCTGGGCGTGGAGTACGGCATCGCGATGCCGGGACAGACCCCGGCCGAGCTGGCGCACTACATGTACGTCCGCGATGCGCGACACCTCGAGGACTATCTCGCCCGGTTCGACACCACGCTCGCCGTGATGCAGACCGAGGCCTCGCTCGAGCGCATCGCCTTCGAACTCGCCGAGGATGCGTGGCACGACGGCGTCCGGTACCTCGAGGTGCGCTACGCGCCGGTGCTCAACGTCACCGGGGGACTCTCGCTCGAGGCCGCGGTCGAAGCGCCGCTCGCCGGACTCGCGCGCGCCAGGAAGGAGCACGGGATCGAAGCGCGCGTGATCATCTGCTCGCTGCGGCATCTGGATCCCGCCGTCTCGCTCGATCTCGCCCGCCTCGCGGTCGCCTATCAGGGGAAGGGCGTGGTCGGCTTCGATCTTGCCGGAGGGGAGTTCGGCAATCCGGCAGCACGCCACGTGAAGGCCTTCCACCACGCGCGCGAGCATGGGATGTTCTGCACCTGCCATGCCGGCGAGGGCGACGGTGCCGATTCGGTGCGTGAGGCGGTTCATGTGTGCGGGGCCACGCGCATCGGACATGGCACGCGGCTCATCGAAGACCTGCGCCTGACCGATGAACTCGCCGAGGCGGGCGTGGCGATCGAAGCCTGCCTCACGAGCAACGTACAGACGCGCGCCGTCCCCGACTACGAGCACCATCCGCTTCGCGCGTACTATGAGCGCGGCATGAAGGTCACGTTGAACACCGACAATCGCCTGATGAGCGGCACCACGCTCACCGACGAGTACGTGCACGCCGCGCGCGCACTGCACTTCGGATTCGACGAGCTCTGCACCCTGGCCCGCAACGGGTTCGAGAGTGCGTTCCTCCCGGCCGACGAGCGAGCCGCGCTGCTCCAGCGCATCGACGCCGAGTTGGTCACCCTCAAGAAGGAAGTCGCATGAGCGACCACGGATTCACCGCCGCACGCGCTGCCGCCACCTCCGCCCGCCTGCGGTTGGGCGTGAAGGAGCCGGTGGCCGCGATCATCCTCGGGTCCGGACTCTCGGCGCTGTCCGAGCGGATCGAGGGCGCGGTGCGGATCCCGTACGCCGAGATCCCCGGCTTCCACGCGCCGCGGGTCGAAGGGCACAAGGGCGAACTCATCCGCGGCATGTTGGGCGGACGCGAGATCCTCGCCCTCTCCGGTCGGTTCCACATGTACGAAGGGCACGACGCCAAGGCCGCCGGCTTCCCGGTGCGCGTGGTCCACGCCCTCGGCGCCAAGGTGCTCTTCGTGTCGAACGCCGCCGGCGGCGTTCGGCGCACCTTCAATCCCGGTGATCTCATGATCATCGAGGATCACATCAACCTGATGTTCCGCAACCCGCTCATCGGCGCGCTCGAGAAGGGGGACATCCGCTTCCCTGACATGTCCGCGCCGTACTCGCCGCGGTTGATCGCGCTGCTGAAGGAGGCCGCGACCGCGACCGGCGTGGCGCTCACGTCCGGCGTGTACGCGGGGCTGCTGGGGCCGACCTACGAGACCCCGTCGGAGGTCCGGATGCTCGAGCGCATGGGCGCCGACGCGACCGGGATGAGCACCGTGCCGGAGACCGTCGTCGCGGCGGCGATCGGCATGGAAGTCGCCGGGATCAGCCTGATCACGAATCAGGCGGCCGGGATCTCCCCGGTGCCGCTGAATCACGCTGAGGTGGTGGAGGTCGGGAACGCCGCGTCCAAGCGCTTCGCCGACCTCGTCACGGAGTTCGTGCGGCGACTGAGCTGAGATCTGCGGGAGGGCGATGCAGCGCGGGGCCGACCACCTGGTCGGCCCCGCGCTCGTTCAGGGAGGATCAGCCCTTCTTCTTGGGCGGCGAGGCCGGCAGCGACGCCAACCGACGCTTGAACGCCTGGAAGTTCGGGGAGTCCTTCGAGAGGCCGGTCACCTGCGCCGCGGGATAGGTCGCGATCAACGCCTTGGTGGCCCCGATGCGGTCCTCTTCCAGCGGATGGCTGATGAACATCGCGTCGAGCCCCTGGGGGCGCGTCTTCCGCTCATCGAGCAGGATCCGGAACATCTCCGGGATCCCCTGCGGATCGATCCGCGCGGCGATCATGAGCTTCACCCCTTCGGCGTCGGCTTCGGATTCGTCGTCGCGGCTGAACTTGGCGAACACGCCGTTCGCGGCGAGGCCGATCAGCATCTGGTTCACGCCGCTGTTGCAGATGCTGCTGAGCGCGCAGCCCAGGCTCACGCCGATGTTCGCGTTCTGCTGCTTCTCGAGCTGCTTCACGCTGTGCCGCTTGGTGATGTGCCCGATCTCGTGCCCGACGACCCCCGCCACCTGCGCCATCGACGTGGCGCGGGTGATGAGTCCGCGGTTCACATAGATGTAGCCTCCCGGCACCGCGAAGGCGTTCACGTCCATGTCATCCACGATCTCGAAGTGCCAGTTGAGCTCCTTGCGGAGGCTGATCCCGGCCAGCGAGTCGCCGAGAGTGTTGATGTATCGCAACACCTCGGGATCCTTGATCAGCGGCAGGGTCTTCGCGATCTCGGCCGAGTAGTCGGCCCCCATCTGGGTCTCTTGCTGTTCGGTGACGGTCGCGCAGGAGGCCAATGTGATGGCGGCCGCGGCGAGACCGAGAAACGCAACGCCCCTGTGGAGCGTCCCTGTAGCGAGTAGGTGTGGCATGGAATGAAGTGTAACGGGGGATCCGGTAACGGAAATGCCCCAAACGGGTGAGGCGGATGTCGCAATTGTTGACCCTAGCAAGGGACCTGAAACGTCGCAAGGCGCGCGAACGGAAGGGACTGTTCGTGGCCGAGGGGGTGCGCACCGTCGAGGAGCTGTTGGCCTCGCGGCTCAAGGTCACGGGCGCGCTGGTGGGGCCGACACTGCACGCGACCCCTCGGGGTGAGGCTCTCCTGGCCTCTCTGCAGAGCAAGCAGATCCCGCTGCTCGAAGTCGGGGAGAAGGAGTTCGACTCCGCCGCCGATACCGAGCATCCGCAGGGGGTCCTGGCGGTCGCGCAGGCGCCGGACTGGAGCCTGGAATCGCTGGATCTCTCCGACGGCGCCGTGCGCCTCCTCGTCCTCGACGGGGTACAGGACCCGGGCAACGCCGGCACCCTCGTGCGGACCGCTGCCGCCCTCGGCGTGGCGGCGGTGGTCGCGCTCCCCGGCACGGCCGATCTCTGGTCGGCCAAGGCGGTGCGGAGCGCGGTCGGCGCCCACTTCCGGCGCCCCGTGATGCACGGTGATCTGGATGCCCTCCGCTCGCTCGTGGCCGACGCCGGACTCGAACTCTGGACCACCGCGGCCGACGGCCAGCCGATCGATGCGATCCCGGCGCCGGCGCGACTCGCGCTCGTCGTGGGCAACGAAGGGGCGGGGGTGAGCGAGGCGGTGCGCGCGGCCGCCACCAGGAGCGTCGCCCTTCCGATGGCCTCCGGCGTGGAGTCGCTGAATGTTGCCGTCGCCGCCGGGATCGCCCTCTACGCGCTCCGACCATGAGCCTGTTGCTCGCGATCCACACCGGGTTCGTCTTCCTGGTCGGCGCCTGCATCGGGTCGTTCCTGAACGTGTGCATCGCGCGGTGGCCGGAGGATCTCTCCGTCGTGCGCCCGCCATCGCGTTGCCCCAAGTGCGGGAACGGGATCGCCTGGTTCGACAACATCCCGATCCTCTCCTGGCTCCTGCTCGGCGGGAAGTGCCGCCACTGCCACGAGCCGATCTCCCCGATCTATCCCTTGGTCGAACTCGCGGTCGCGCTGACCGTCACGGCGATCGTTCTCTGGTTCGGACCGAATCTCACCTCGCTCCGGATCGCACTGTTCGCCGTGATCCTCATCGGCGTGGCGCTGACCGATCTGCGGCACTACCTCATCCCCGACGGCTTCACCATCTCCGGGCTCGTGCTCGCGATCGCCGGTGCGATCGCGGGACTGATGCTCGGCGAGCCCTCACCCTTCGCTGCGCCGGTCGATGCGATCTTCGGGGCCTGCGTCGGCGCGGGCGCCATCACGATCGTGGGGTGGTTGGGCGAAGTGATCCTCAAGAAGGAAGCGATGGGGTTCGGCGATGCCACTCTCATGGCGATGGTCGGCGCGGCGGTCGGATCGGCGCGCGCGCTGCTCACGATCTTCGTCGGCGCGGCGATGGCCGCGGCGATCTTCCTGCTGATCGTCTACCCGGTCGGGATGGTGCGTGCGCGCGCCCGCGGCGAGGAGTTCGAACCGCCGCTCGTCCCCTTCGGCGTCTTCCTCGCACCGGCCGCGTTCGTCACCCTGATCTGGGGACGCGACCTGCTCGACTGGTACCTCACCCGCATGATGGGCTGATATGCACCGCACCCGATCCCTCTCCGCGTCCGCGCTCGTCGCGATCACCACGTTGCTCCCCCTGCTCGTCGCCTGCGGGCAAGCGAGCGGGCGGTACGAGGGCCCGTACGCGCGCGAAGTGAACATCGCGATCCCCGCCATCGAGAAGTCGGCGGGGTTCCCCTTCAAGACCATGCCGAAGGTGGAGACGCGCTCCAAGGACGAGGTGCGCGGCTTCCTCGAGAAGAAGTTCGACGAGTCGCAGCCCGCGCTCGAACTCGCCGGCGCGGAGCGCGCGTACAAGCTCCTGGGACTTCTCCCCGACACGCTCGACCTGCGCAAGTTCATGCTGCGACTCCTGGCCGAGCAGGTCGTCGGCTACTACGACCCGGCCAAGAAGGTGCTCTACGTCGTCCAGGGCGTCGCGGGCAAGGACGGCGGCGAACTGCTCCAGGTGACGATCTCGCACGAGCTCGTGCACGCGCTGCAGGACCAGTACGTCAATCTCGACTCGCTCGAGAAGCTCCACGGGGACAACGATCGTCAGAGCGCGATGCAGGCCCTCATGGAAGGGCAGGCCACCTACGAACAGCTCGCCTCGATGGTCGGTGGCCAGTCGGCGCTCAACATGCCGGGAAGCTGGGATCGCGTCCGTCGCGTGATCCGCGATGCCCAAGGCACCATGCCGATCTTCGCCGCGGCGCCGATGCTGATCCAGGAGACGCTGCTCTTTCCGTACCTCTCCGGCGCCGAGTTCGTGAAGGAGTTCAAGGACAAGCGCGGAGGGCAGCCGCCCTATGCGCCGTTGCCGCAGTCCACCGAGCAGATCCTGCATCCCGAGAAGTTCCTGGATCTCGTGGACGAGCCGCTGCGCCTCCGCCTCCCGAAACCGAACGCTGGCTCAGTCGTCTTCGAGAATGACTTGGGTGAGTTCGAGACGCGGCTCTTCCTGTACCAGCATCTGAAGGATCTTGGGGTCGCCGGACAGGGCTCCAACGGCTGGGGCGGGGACCGCTTCATGGTCGTCAACACGGGCGGGGGCGCCGGGATCACCTGGCTCTCGCTCTGGGACACACCGGTCGATGCGGCGCAGTTCCGCGATGCCGCGGAACGCACGATCGAGCGGCGCTTCGGGGTCACGCCGGGGTCGGGTGGGGCGGGGGACAGCCGCCGCTTCACCGCCAAGGGGCGCACCATCGAAGTCACCGCGGCGATGGTGCTCGGGAAGCCCGCAGTGCTGTACACCGACGTCCCGGCAGGGGCGTCTACGAATCTGATCGATCTCTCGAAGGTCACTCTGGAGAAACCCTGATGCCCAATCTGCGCATGCTCTTCGGACAGTTGGCGCGCCTCTGGCGCCCGGCCATGACCCTCGGGCTCATGGTGCTCGTCCAGTCGGCATGCGTACGATATCCGGCGCCCAACGACGCGCAGGGCGTGGCCCGCTACGTGAGCAGCGTCCAGCTCACCGACTCGGTCTCGGCGGCCACGATCCGCAACGGCACGCCGACGGCGGATCCGAACGCGCCGCAACTCCACGCGCTCCTCGGCCCCACCGCGCTAGAAGGCGGTACCACCGAACTCACCGCGACCTCGGCGACCCCGTTCACCCGCGTCTCGGTGACCGTGCCGGGCACGGGGAGCTATTGGGATGTCACGCTGGCGCGCCCCACGACCGTCGCGACCATCCGCCTGACCTTCGCCGAACGCCTGCCGAGCGCGAACTTCGAGGTCCGCGTCGCGGCCGCCGAGGCCGGGGCATACGGCCTGCCGGCGGTCGGTCAGCTCGCCGCGCTCTCGGTGGCGGACGAAGGTCGCGTCACCCTCGAGTGGGATTCTCCCGCCGACCTCGGCGTGCACGCCGTGGACCGCACCGGGGGCGACCTCGCGTGGAACGTCGAACGTCGCAGTCAGCTGGTGGCCTGCGGCACCGCCGCGGCCGATCGACGCAACGCGTGGACCGGTGCCGGCCTCGACGCGCCGCGCGGCGAGTATCGCGTGCGACTCAGCTACTCGAGCGAGTGCACGCGCGGTGCGACGCGCTACACGCTGACCGCCAACTCCCCCGACGGTCGCGCACAGTGGTTCAGTGGGATCCTTCCCGGCCTGGCCGATCGGGCCCGGGCCGACGAGATCGCGCTGGCCGATCGCTG
>CAZAGK010000071.1:0-18791 GCA_964484775.1 uncultured Gemmatimonas sp.
GAGACTCGCGAGCCCGGCCTGCTCGGGGCGATCGGTGCTCCCGCCCCCGCGAGCGAACCATCCCAGGTAGCCGATGGCGCCGCTCCGACGCTGCACGAGCACGGGGATCCCCTCGGCGGTGCGGTACACGCGCACCGCGCCCTCCACGTGGTCAAGTGTGACCGAGCGTGACGGAGGGACGGGGGTCGGCGAACCAGGGCGCGTCGCGGCGGGGAGATCGGCCGGGCGATCGCTCTCGAGGCACGCGAGCATACTCGGGGCATCCGCCGCGAACGCGGGCGCCGAAGCCGGACGGTACGCGACGAGCGCACCCGCCGCCGGTGCGAGGTAGCGCTCCGCCACCTCGGCCAGTCGGGCAGCGTCGGTGTTCAGCAGCGTGTCGAGATAGTCGTTCGCGCGCGCCCAGTCGCCGAGGAGTTCCCAGGAGGCGAGGTGATTGGCCTGTCCTTCCATCGTCTCGAAACGCCGGAGCCAGCTCGCCTCGAGCACCCGACGTGCCCGTTCGACCTCGGCGGCGGTGACCGCGCCCTCGCGAACGCGGCGGACCTGATCCCACGCGGCGCGTCCGGCCTGCACGGCGAGTTCCGGGCGCGCCGTGATGTGCATGGTGAAGACGCCGAGCTCGGTGGGCGTGTAGTTGGAGCTTCCGACCGACGAGGCGAGACGCCGCTCCCGCACCCCGCGGAAGAGTCGCGACGCGCGACCGCTCGAGAGCACGGCGCTCACGAGGTCGAGCGCCGGCGTGTCGGGGTGCAGCAGCGCCGGGGTACGCCAGCCGAAGACGAGTTCCGCTTGCTGGATGTCCCCGGAGAGCTCGCGGTATCGGAACGCCGGCGCGGCCTCCGACGACTCGACCGGCCCCGGGACGCGCTCCACCGCGGCGTCGGTCAGCCCGCCGTAGTGCTGCGTGACGAGCGCGAGCGCCGCATCGGGGTCCACGTCTCCCACGATCGAGAGCACCGTGTTGGACGGACGATAGAAGTTCCGATAGAACCGTTCGACGTGCGCGCGGGTGAAGGTCCGCAGTCCGGCCTCGCGTCCCATCCGCCAGCGGCGCATACGATGCCGGTCGTGCAGCAGCTCGAAGAGCGTCTCCGTCGCGAGCGCGGTGGGGTTGTCGTGCTTGCGCTTGGCTTCTTCGATGATGACTTCGAGCTCGCGCGCCAGCTCACTGGCGTCGATCAGCGAGTTGGCGTAGGCATCGGCCTGGACCGCGAGCCCGGCCGCGAACCCCGTCGAGGGGAGCACCGTGTAGTAGTGCGTGTGGTCGTAGATCGTGCCGGCGTTCAGGTAGCCCCCGTTGGCCTTGGTCGCGCGCGCGATCTCCCCCACCCCGAGCGACGGAGTCCCCTTGAAGTACATGTGCTCGAGCACGTGCGCGATGCCGACGATGTCGTCGGTCTCGTCGAAGTACCCGGCCTTCACGTACGTGACGATCGCGACGACCGGAGCCGAGCTGTCCTGGCGGACGATCACGCGCAGCCCGTTGGGGAGCACGTGCCGGTGCACGCTCGCGCGAGGCAGGACGGTATCGAGCAGCGACATGACGATCAGGTGATCAGTGAGCGACGGCGCAGCACGATCACCCCGAGCACCAGGCCGCAGAGGCCGTACGCGACGATGTGCAACACCGCACCGCTCCCCGGCGCCTGTCCGCCGTAGAGCGCGGTGCGCACGGCATCGAGACGATCCACGGGTGGCAGCAGCTTCACGAGCGGGAGGAGCCATGTCGCGAGCGGGGTCTCCGGTCTGATCGCCGCGACCGTCCGGAGCACACTCGACACGAGCCAGATCAGGATGAGCACCGCGCCGTCGATACGGGTCAGCGACGAGAGCAGGTAGCCGACCCCACCAGCGAGGACCCAGGTCAGCGCCGCCGCCTCCATGGCGCCGAAGACCGGGAGCGGCGTGGTGAAGCTCTGCATGACCAGGGTGAACAGCCCTCCCATCAGCGTCACGAGCAGGCCGTAGACGCACCAGGTCTGCAGGTAGTATCCGGTGACGGGGACCGGCTTCGAGAAGAAGAAGCGCACATGCCCATGCTGCCGATCGGCGCTGCTGATGCTGTTGATCGAGAGGAAGGCGAGCAGCGGAAGGAAGATGTCCATCGACTGCTTGAGGATCTGGCCGGCGATGCGGATCCCGTCCACGCTGTTCCAGTCCATCGGCCGAGCCTGATGTGAGCCGACCCACACAGACATCCCGCCGACGACACCGGCGAGGATGAGCGGGATCGACGCCTTCTGCAGCAGGAAGTCGCCGATCTGGAAACGGAGGTATCGGAGCGCCCCGGTCCGCATCAGGAGGCTCCTCCCCCGACCGCGGAACGGAACGCCGTCTCGAGCGCGCTCTCGCGCGGGAAGACCGCCGTGATCAGCGCGCCGCCGGCGATCGCGGTGGCGAGTCCGGCATTGAGTGTCGGCAGGTCGACGGCCTCGATCTCGATGTCGCCGGACGACCCGATCACCGCGCCGGGGAAGGCCGCGATCAGCGCCTCGGCGCCGACCGCGGCGCGCACGCGATACGGGGTCGCCGGCGCGTGCGCGCCGCTCCCGACGCCGCCCACCGCGACGACCCGTTGGATCTTGCCGCGATCGACGATGGCCACACGGTCGCACACGCGTTCGAGTTCGTCGAGATTGTGCGAGGCCACGACGATCACCCGGTCGGCGCGACGCATCCCGGCGACGATGTCGCGGAATCGCGCGGTCCAGACCGGGTCCAGCCCGTGCGTGGGCTCGTCGAACACCACGAGCTTCATGTCGTCGCGCAGCAGCGCCTGCGCGATCCCCACGCGCTGGAAATTCCCCTTCGAGAGCGCCTTGAGCCGCTTCTTCCGATGTTCCCCGATGGCGAGCGCGCCGATCACGCGCTCCACGGCGGCGGGGACATCGGACGCGGGGACGTCGGCGAGCGTCGCGAGGCGCCGCAACGCGCCTTCGACCGTCCAATGCGTCGGCAGCGCCATCAGCTCCGGGACGTAGGCGACGCCGTGCGTCTCGACGAACGCGCGCGGCTCCATTCCCGCGATGCGGATGGTCCCGCTCGTGGGGCGCAGGAAGCCGAGCAGCATCGCCAGCAAGGTCGTCTTGCCGGCGCCGTTGGGGCCGGCGATGCCGAGCACCTCACCGGCCGCCATCTCGATGGAGATGTCGTCCACGGCTCGCACCGTGCTCCCGAAGAGCGAGCGATACTCGCGCGTCACCCCGCGGAGGGCGATCATACGCGTCCTCCGCGTGAAGGGATCCTGCGGGCCACGAGCGTCAGCGAACGATCCGGAGCATCCCGGCGTCGGCACTCCCGCGGACGAAGCTCTCCGCGTCGGAGGTCGAGATCAACATCCCGGTGAGTGAGAACCCGCGCCGCGCCTCGGCCTGCATGAACTCCTCGACGCTCCGGCCCGGCTGGGCACTGCCGTCCCGCATCTGTTCCACGATGCGCTCCCAGCTCCCTTCATACCGCCGGCCGTCGCGCCCGACGACATCGTGCACGACCTCGGCGCCCGGCTCGACCGCCAGCCCTGCGAGCAGCTGGCCGAAGAGCTCGAGCTGATGCCGTGCGGCGTCCTCGGCCTGCGTGTTCGCCGCCGCTTCGATCTCGCCGAGCATCATGTCGATGTCGTCCGGCTCCTCGTTCAGCTCCGCGAGACGGTCGTCCCAGGGCTTGAGCAGGGGATCGTCGTCGGCGAGTCGCTGCGTGCTCTTCTTGAGCTCCATCAGACGCCAGATCCCGAGCTCGTCCCAATGCTCCTCGGGGCTGGTCTTCTCGAACTGATACAGCGCGGCGTCGTACTCGCCCCGGTCGTAGAGCACGTTCGCGAGGTAGATCCGCGCTTCGACGTGGTCGTGGTCGAGCTTGAGCGCACGCCGCAGCGTGGCGACCGCGGCGGCGTCCTGTCCCATGCGGTGCTCGATGTAGCCGAGCATCGCCACGGCCTCGGCGTTGTCGGGGACCTGCTGGATGGCGATGTCGATGAAGCGCTTGGCGTCCTCCATGAGCCCGTCACGGAAGAGCGCGCGCCCCACCTGCAGCATCAGCTCGATGTCGTCCTGATAACCGAGTTCGAGGATGCGATTGAAGGTCTTGAGCGAGGCCGCGACCTGTCCGAAGCGGAGCAACGTCTCGCCGAGTCCGGCGAGGGCGTCCTCGTGATCGGGGTCGAGGACGAGCGCCTCCTCGAAGCTGCGGCGCGCCCACGCGAACTCGTCGCGGGCAAGCCGCGCGTAGCCCACCCCGACATGGAGCTCTACCGCGTTCGGGTAGAGCCCGAGTCCTTCGCGGAGCGTGTCGAGGGCCCCTTCGTAGTTGCCCTCGTTGTAGAGCTGGTGCGCACGTTCGTCATACTCCTCGGAACTCAGGAAGGGAGACGCCATGGTTCGCCTGACCTCCAGCTCGGGATTCTTCCGGAATCGTAACCTCTGGTACCGTGCACAATCAATGGACCGCGACGGCGATCTCCGCCGCCAAGGCGGCATTGGACTCCAGCAGGGCCAGGTTGGTCGCCAATGAGCGTCCGCCCGTCTCGCGCTCGACGGCGGCGAGCAGGAACGGGGTGACCGCTGCCCCGCGGACCCCCGCTGCGCGCGCACCCTCGAGCGCGTGCGCGACGGCCGACTCGACCAGCTCCGGATCCAGCGCCGACGCCGCCGGCGGCGGCTGCACGATCAGCAGGGCCCCTGGGCGCCCCAGGGCGCGCGCCGCGCGGTACGCCGTCGCGATCTGCGCGGCGGACTCAGCGACTGCGGGCACCCGGAGTCCGGTCCGCGGCGTGAAGAATCCCGGGAACTCATCGGTGCGGTAGCCGATCACCGTCACGCCGAGCGTCTCAAGGCGTTCGAGCGTCGCGGGGAGGTCGAGGATCGACTTGGCGCCGGCGCACACCGTCACGACCGGTGAGCGCCCGAGTTCGGGGAGATCCGCCGATTCATCGAACGGGGCATCGCGATGCACGCCACCGATGCCTCCGGTCGCGAAGACGGGGAGCCCGGCGGCGGTACAGAGCGCCAGTGAGGCGGCGACGGTGGTCGCACCGTCGGCTCCGGTCGCCATGGCCCACGGCAGGTCACGGGCCGAGACCTTGCTGACCCCGCTGCGCGCGAGGAACCGTTCGAGGTCGACGTCGTCGAGTCCGACGGTCGGGACACCGCGCACGACCGCGGTGATCGCGGGGAGTGCGCCGCCGGCGCGGACGGCGGCCCGGCAACGCACATCGGCCTCGCGATTGGCCGGGATGGGGAGCCCCTGGGCGAGGACGGAGCTCTCGAGCGCCACGACGGGTTCGTGACGCTGAAGCGCGCCTCGCACTTCCGAGTGCAGGCGCACGATCTCTGGAGGCAAGGAGGGAGTGGTCACCCGCGCACGTTACTCAGTGCGCGGGCCGCCGACAACGCATCACGCGTCGTCGAACTCCTCGGCCTTGCGGGTCGCGACCAGTTCGCGCTCGCGCGCGTCGGGGTCGAACACCGCGAGCAGGCGGACCGTCTCACCGGCGTAGATGTCGAACGTCTTGCCGACACCGCGCTTCACGACGATCTCGTGGCCATCCTCGAACCGCAGGACGACGTTCGGATACTCGGTGTTGACGTACTGCTTGCGGAGCTTCTCAGGTGCCTGAGGCATTTGGCAGGGGGGATAGTGTTCAGGGCGAAGCTACTGCCCGGTCCGGCGGTCGGCCAGAGGGCGTCAGGTTACCGTCGGACGGTTTCCGGCGAACTTCTGCCAGGCACCCCCCTGCAGGATGTCCCCGATCTCCTCCACCACGCGCCCCACCTCGGCGTCCGTCGTATAGAAGTGCGGGGCCACCCGGATCCCGGCACCGGGGCGATAGTCGATCACGACGTCGCGCTCCAGGAGCGCCTGCGCGACTTCGGCGCCATGCGGCACGTCGAAGGCGACCGTTCCGCCGCGCCGCGCCGCGTCGCGCGGGGCGTGCACCCGGTATCCCTTCGCATCGGCCATGGCGATCAGCGCCGACGTCTGCCGCGTGGACTTCTCGCGGATCGCGGCGAGCCCCGCTCGCGCGATCACGCGCGGCCCCTCGGCGTTGGCGAAGAATGCCGGGATGACCGGCGTGCCGCCGAGCCAGCGGGCGGCGCCGCCGGCGTACTCCATCTCGTCGGCGAAGGCGAAGGGGTGCGCATGCGCCTGCCACCCCGTGAGCGCGGGGGCGAATCGCTCGCTCGCCGAGGGCGACGCATACAGGAAGCACCCACCGGGGCCACCGCAGAGCCACTTGAGCACCCCGCCCGTCAGGAAGTCGGCTCCACTCTCCTTCACATCCACCGGCATCACGCCGACGGAGTGATACGCATCGAGCGAGACGAGCGCCCCCATCCGATGGGCGTGCTCGGTGATCCGTTTGGCGTCCATGATGTACGCCGAGCGGAAGAGCACGTGCGAGATCGCGACGAGCGCGGTGCGTTCGTCGATCGCGGCGCAGAGACGGTCCTCGTCGATCGACAGTCCGTCGTCGCTCGGCACCACCACGACGCGCGCGCCGAGCTTGGGCGCCAACTCGTCGAACACGTAGCGTACGCTGGGGAAGTCGAGCGCCGTCATGACGATCGTGTCGCGGCCGTTCCGGAAATCGAGCGCGGAGAGGATCGCGGCCTGCGCCATGCTGACCGTGGGCGCCATCGCCACCTCGCCCTTGCCGGCACCGATCAGCGGGGCGATCTCATCGCCCAGCGCGAGGGGCATCTGCCACCATCCCTTGGCCCAGGCGCGGACGCCATGCGTCGCCCACTGATCGGCGTACTCGGCGAGCCGCTCGGGAACAGTACGCGGCATGGCCCCGAGCGAGTTGGACACCATGTACGTGCAGCGCTCGAGGATCGGGAACTCGGAGCGGAAGGCGAGGAGCGGATCGATGGGGCTCATGCGACGGTCTTGCGACGGAAGAAGTAAAGGAGCGCGCCACCCGCGAGCGCGGCGGCGACCGCCTTCAGTTCGTCGGCGGTGGCACCGGTGAGCAGGAAGGCGATCACGCCGACGGAGAGCCAGGGGATAACGGCCCCGAAGGGCACCTTGATCGGCGTTCCACCCTGCTGCACGCCGCGGCGTCGGAGCTCGAACGCCGCGAGGCTGCAGAGCAGATACAGCAGCAGGGCGGCAATGTTGGAGAGGATCGCCAGCTTCTCGAAGGTCCCCGACAGCGCGAGCAGAGCGGCCACGGAGGCATGCGTCACGATCGCGGCGACGGGCACGTGCGTGGTGTCGCTCACCTTGGCCAGCGCGGCGGGGAGATAGCCATCGCGCGCGAAGGCGTAGAGGGTGCGCGACATCGCGAGCGTCATCCCCGAGAGATAGCCGAACATCGAGACCGCCGCGCCGACCAGGAGGATCAGTCCGCCGACGGGCCCGAGGATCTGGCGCGCGGCAGCAGCGAGCGGGGCGTCCTTCTGCGCGGCGAGCTCCGGACCGAGGATCCCCTGCGCGACCACCTGGATGGCGATGTACAGGAGCGTGACGCTCAACATCGCGATCCCGATCGCACGCGGCACGGTGCGGGCCGGATCCTTCACCTCACCCGTGGGCACGAGCGCGCTCTCCACGCCGGAGAAGGCGAAGACGAGGATGATCGACGTGCGCGCGATGGAGGCGACGGTCGGCGTCTCGGTCCACCGGAGATTGCTCCCCTGCATCGCGAAGATCCCGACCACCACGAGCAACAGGAGCGGGAGGAGCTTGGCCACGGTCACGATCTCGATCAGCCGCGCCCCCTGCTTCACTCCTCGCGAGTTCACGAAGGCGAAGAGCGCGAAGACCCCGAGGATGATCAGTGTCCGCCACGGATCCTCGCCGACTCCGGGCATGAGGCCGTTGAGCGCGCCGGTGAAGGCGACCGCGATCGCGGCCTGCGCGCCGACGCCGAGCAGGTACAGCAGGACGCCGCTGAGATAGCCGACGAAGTCGCCGAACACCGTGCCCACGTAGGCGTAGGGCCCCCCGGTGAGCGAGACGCGGCTCCCCGCCTCGGCGAAACAGGCGACGATCAGCCCGAAGGCCACGGCGCAGACCAGGTACGCGACCGGTGCCGCCGCGCCGAGTCCGGCCGCCACCGCCGACGGGAGCCGGAAGACACCGCCGCCGATGGTGACGTTCACCACACTGGCCGCGAGCGCGAGGACGCCGATCGAGCGCTGGAGCGAGCGCTCGGATGCGGGAGGGACGGATGCGTGCGGTGCGTCGCCGGAAGCCATTCGAAGTTCCACGAGGGGGATGGCCGAAAAAGCTATCGTGTGGGTAGCTTCTCCGCATCGCGCCGAATCGGCGCCGCCTACTCGCTCCTTCCGGAGGATCCCATGTCGCGACCTGCTCGCCTCGTTCGTTCGCTCCTCGTCCTGGCGCTGCTCACGACTCCCGGCGCGGCCCACGCGCAGGGGCAGCTGCGCGCGACGACGCCGGTGCCGGCCCTGGCCCCGACCGTCGCCGCCTCCGCCGTCGGGGTGCGCGCCCGGAACTTCGCGCCGACGCCCGCGCCGCTCCCGTCTGACAACAATCCCTTCTCCGAACTCGACTCCCGCGGCAAGATGGCCTGGGGCGGCGCCGCCTTGGTCGTCGGACTCATCGTCGGCGGCGACGTCGGTCGGCTCCTCGAGATCGGCGGCGCGGGGATCGGTCTCTGGGGCCTCTATCAGTACCTGCAGTAGCGCGCATCACGCCGGCTCGGGAGTGTTGGCGCCCAGCTCCCGGGCCTCCGCCTCACGCTCCCGGCGCGCTTCCCACTCGGCGAGCATCCGGTAGAGCAGCGGGAGCACCAGCAGGGTGAGCAGGGTCGAGGTGACGAGTCCGCCGATGACGACGCTCGCCAACGGCCGCTGCACCTCCGACCCCGCACTCGTCGAGAGCGCCATCGGCACGAAGCCGAGGCTCGCCACGAGCGCCGTCATCAGGACGGGGCGCAATCGGTTGGCCGCACCTTGCCGGATGGCGTCACCGATCGAGCGTCCTTCTTCGCGCAGTTCGTTGAGATGCGAGACGAGCACGACGCCGTTGAGCACCGCGATGCCGAAGAGCGCGATGAATCCGATGCTCCCCGAGAGATTGAGGTTCAGCCCGCGCAGCCAGAGCGCCGCGATCCCACCCACCAGCGCGAACGGCACGTTGAGCAGCACCAGCAACGCCTGCGTCACCGAGCCGAACGACCAGAACAGCAACAGATAGATGAGGATCAGTGCGGCCGGGACGACCAGCGTCAGACGTCCCATCGCGCGCTGCTGGTTCTCGTACTGCCCGCCCCACTCGAGGAACATCCCCGGCGGGAGGGTGATGTCCTTGGCCACGTGATCGCGCACCTCGGCCACGAAACTTCCGAGGTCGCGTCCACGGACGTTCGACATCACGAGGGTGCGCCGCTGCGCGTCCTCGTGCGCGATCAGTTCCGGTGCCGACCCGGAAACCAGATCTGCGACCGCGGCGAGCGGCACCAGCCCACCGGTCGATGACCGGAGGGTGATGCGCCGCAGCATCTCGATATCGTTGCGGTCGCGTGACGGGAAGCTCACGACGATCCCGATCCGCCGCGGCCCGTCGATGAGTTCGCTCGCGACCTGCGCGCCCATCGCCTGCTCGACCGCATCGCGGACTTCGGCGACCGACAACCCGTACTGCGCCAGGGCCTCGCGTCGCACCGCGATCCGGATCTCCCCGGTGCCGTCGCTGATCTCGACCGAGACGTCCGCCGCCCCGGCGGTCTGCGCGACGATCCCGCGGATCCGATCGGCGTAGAGCTGGTTCTTCTCGCGGTCCGGACCGACGACCTTGATGCCGAGGTCGGTGCGGATCCCGCTCTCCGCTTCATCGAGCCGCATCGCGAGCGGCTGGGTGAAGGAGACGTTCAGCCCGGGGATCACCGAGAGCGCGGAGTCGAAGGCCGCGACCATCCCCTCGCGATCCGTCGCCGAGGTCCACTCGTCACGGGGCTTCAGGATCACGTAGAGGTCGCCCTCGAAGAGCCCCATCGCTTCGGTCGCGAGATCGGGGCGCCCTTCCTTGGTGACGACGGTGCGGACCTCGGGGAACTTCTTCAGGATCCGCTCGGCCTGTGTGGACAGTCGCGTCGCTTCCTCGAGCGAGATGCTCGGCAACCGGCGGGTGTTCACCAGGATCGCCCCTTCGTCCAGCTTGGGCATGAACTCGGTGCCGATCCACTTGAGCGACCCCACGGCGACCAGCACGAGCACGACCGAGGTGCCGATCACCACGCGGGCGTTCCCCAAGGTCCACTCGAGCGCGCGCTCGTAGCGGACGCGGAGCTTGTCGAGCAACGGATTGGGCTTCTCGTGCGCGTGCTTCAGCAGCATCGCTGACACGGCAGGCACGTAGGTGAGCGCCAACAGGAGCGAGCCCAGCACGGCGCAGACGACCGTGAACGCCATCGGCTTGAACATCCGCCCTTCCATCCCGGTCAGCGAGAAGATGGGGATGTACACGGCCACGATGATCGCGATGCCGAAGAGGATCGGACGCCCGACCTCGACGGCGGCGGTCCGGAAGAGCGTCATCCGGTCATGTTCCTGATCGGTCTCGAGTCGTCGCACGAAGTTCTCGACCATGACCACCGAGGCATCGACGATCAGACCGAAGTCGAGCGCGCCGAGGCTCATGAGATTCGCCGAGTACCCGAAGATCCACATGCCGCCGAACGCGATCAGCATCGAGATCGGGATCACGCTCGCGACGATCAGCGACGCCCGCACGTTGCGGAGGAAGAGGAAGAGCACCACGATCACCAGGATGCCCCCCTCGATCAGGTTCTTCACGATCGTGTGCGTCGTGCGCGAGACCAACTCGGTCTGATCGTAGAAGGGCGTGATCTTCACGTGTCCCGGGAGCGCGCCCTGGATCTCCTCCATCCGCGCGCGGATCGCCGCGATCACCCGACGCGAGTCGGCACCCTTCAGCTTCATCACCATCCCGCTCACGACCTCGCCGGTGCCGTTCGCCGTCACGGCGCCCTGGCGCGGGAGGGCTCCCATCTTCACGGTGGCGACATCGCCGACGCGGACCGGCACCCCGGCATCGGTGGACACGACGATCCCCTTGATGTCCTCCAGCGACTCGACACGCCCGAGCCCGCGGAGCGAATACCGCTCGCCACCGGTCTCCAGATACGAGTTGCCGAAGCTCAGGTTGTTCTTCTCGAGCGACCGCTGGAGATCGGAGAGCGTCAGCGAGCGGGCCGCCAGCTTCGCCGGATCGGCCTCGACATGCACCTGCTCGATGAACCCGCCCCACGAGTTCACTTCACTGACGCCTGGCACCGTGCGCAGGCGCGGACGGATGGTATAGTCGTGCAACGTCTTGAGGTCGGTGAGCGACATCGAGTCGCTCGTCACCGTGTACTGGTACAACTCGCCCATCGGCGTCGAGAGCGGGCCGAGTCCCGGATCGACACCGGGGGGTAGCGCCCCCTTGGCGTCGCCGAGTCGCTGCTGCACCAGTTGCCGCGCGGTGTAGATGTCGACGTTGTCGGGGAACGGTACTGTGATGAGCGAGAGTCCCTGCTTCGAGACCGAGCGCACCCCTTCCGCTCCCGGAAGTCCCATCAGCGAGGACTCGAGCGGGTAGGTCACCAATCGTTCGACGTCCTCCGGCGGCATTCCCGGGGCGACGGCGATCACATCGACCCGCGTGCCCGTGAGGTCAGGGAAGGCGTCGAAGGGGATCCGCGTCATCGCGAAGAACCCCAACGCGACGAGCGTCAGCACTCCGCCGATCGTGAAGATCCGCTGGCGGATCGCGAAGCCGATCATCCGGTTCATGGGGCACCCTCCGCCGCCGCCCGACGCTTGATCAGCTCGGCCTTCGCCACCGAGGCACCCATCACGATCACGATCGCGGTGGAGTCGATCCCGGCGAGGATCTCGGCGCGGTCACCGTTGCGGCGACCGACGCGGACCTTCTTCGACTGCAGCAGCAACCCCTGCCCCACCGCCCGCGCCGCGATCACCACCGTGTCGCCGCGGAAGGACTGGAGCGCCCCCGACGGCACCGTGAGGGTACGCTCGCCGAGCGGGCCGAAGAGCTCGGCCGCCACGTACAGCTCCGGCTTGAGCTCGCCGTTCGGATCGCGCACCGACGCGACGACCTCCAAGGTGCGGGTGAGCGAATCGAGCGAAGGCGCGACGCGCGTGACCTGCGCGTCGAAGCGCCGATTCTGCAACGCGGGGATGGTGAACTGCACGGGCCCTCCCACCTTCGCCGCGCCGAGCGCGGCTTCCGGCAGATGGAGGGAGAGCGCGAGCGTGCCGGTACGACCCACGGTCAGCAGTGGAGCCCCGACCAGCACCACCTGCCCCGGCTGGACGTTGCGTCCGGTGACGACGCCGTCGAAGGGTGCCCGCAGGAGGGCGGCGTGATCGTCGACCCCTGGCGGCACGGGACCGTCGCCAAGCAGATGCGCGAGGTACTCCTGGGCGCGCGAGAGTTCTGCCTGCGCCTCGATCTTGGCGGCATCGGCGGCGGCCGCGGCGGCGCGTGCGCGTTCCAACTCGGCCTGCGAGGCCGCCTTGGCGGCGAAGAGCCGCTCGGTGCGCGCGGCGGCCGCGTCCGCGACGCTCGCCGCGCTGCTCGCGCTCGTGAACGAACCCTTGGCGGTGGTGAGCGCCTTGCGCGCGTCCATCATCTCGTGCGTATGGATCGTGGCCAACACCTGACCCTTCTTCACCACGTCGCCCGGCATGACCCGCACATCGAGCACGCGCCCCTCGACGATCGAACCGAGCGGCTGCGTGGTGAGCGGATCCAGCGAGAGACGACCCGGGATGCGCCAGCCGTCGCGCCAGGACTCGCGACGTGCGGGTTCGGTGGAGAACCCCGCGATCAGCACCGCGTTCGCGGAGAGCGTGGTGGTGTCGAGCATCTCGGCGCGCTTGCCGGTCGAGGGCGTCGCCTCACCGCCTCCGCAGGCGGCGGCGATCAGCGAGACGAGGGCGAGCGACATCGGTACGTACGGGCGCATCAGCGGTCCTCCAGGACTTGGGCGCCCACGGCGCGATTGAGTTCGAGTCGTGCGAGCAGGAGATCAGCGGTCGCGCGGAGCGCGGTGGCGCGGGCCTCCGCGCGCGCGCGCTGCGCTTCGAGCACTTCCAACTGCGTGGTCGCGCCCTCGCGATACGCTGCCTCCGCGCTCGTGGAGACGATCGCCGCGCGCGCGTCGAGATCGGGCCCGATGGCCGCGATCGCGACCGTCATCTCGCGGAGCATGTGCCATGCGGCGCTCGCTTCGGCGCGCACCTTCGCTTCGAGGTCGCGCAGCTCCGCCTCGGCGATCCGGCGCTCGCCCGCCGCGCGTTCGCGCGCGCCGCCGTTCCAGTTCATCACCGGAAGGGCGAAGGCGACGCCGAGCAGCGCCGTCTGGTAGCCGCCGGTCCCCTTGTAGCCCGCCTGGATGCCGACGTCGGGGAGCACACCCAGCCCCTCGGCCCGCTCGCGGAGTTCCGTCTCGCGAAGCGCCGCCCGCGCGCCGGCGAGTTCCGGACGTTGAGAGAGCGCGCGGGCGACGAAGGTCGATTCCTCGCCGAACGCCGCGAGCGCGACGAGCGAAGGCAACGGGCCGGCCGAGGGGATCGTCCCTCCCGCCGGAGCGCCGCCGATCGCCCGAACGAAGTCGGCCTGGGCTCGCGCCGCATCACCAGCCGCCTGCGCCGCGGTGAGTCGCGCGCGGTCCGCCTCGAGGCGGCCCCGCAGCGCCGCCGCCTCCGCGATCGCCCCTTCCGCGAATCGCTTGCCGTCGAACTCGGCGATGCGTTCGAGTGCGATGCGCTGGTCGTGCGCGACCTCGGAGAGCCCGCGAAGCAGCGCGTGCCGTACCCAGGCGCGTGCGGCCTCGAACTCGACCTGCCGGACCGCGATGGTGGAATCGGCGGCGCCGCGCACGGCGGCCCGTGACGAGGCGGCACGCAGGGCGAACCGACGTCCCGTGAGGTCCACCGGGAGCGTGGCGGTCACGAACTCATCGCGGGCGATCGGGCTGCGGACGTTCTCGCGGCGCACCTCGATCAGCGGGTTCGGGAACATCGCGTCATTGCGCGCGCGCCCCTCGACGACCTGCCGACGTCCGCCGGCGGCCTGCGCCAGGGGATGCGAGCGGCGGGCGAGCTCCACCGCCTCCTGAAGCGTGAGGACCGAGGCGCCCGCTCCCTGCGCGGACGCCCCGAAGGGCGCCGCCAGCAGTGAAAGGGCCAGGACGATCCGAAAAGTGGGTTTTCTCATGCCCCGACGATACACGAGGCAGATGAACTGACTATTAATCGCCGGTCAGGGCGGAATTATCGGCCCGCGCGACCGCTCACTTGAGCGGGGGGAACTGCACCCAGACCATCGTGCCGCCCGCCGTCGGCAACTCCACCCCGATCGTCGCCCCGTGCTGTTCGGCCACCCATCGCGCGATCGCCAGTCCGAGCCCGCTACCCGAGGAGTCGCGCTCGCGCGCCCGGACGCCCCGGAAGAAGCGGTCGAATACGCGACCCCGTTCTGCTTCCGGGATCCCGATCCCGCTGTCCGCGACCTCCAGACGGGCGCCAGCGGGCGTCTGCCGGACGATGATCGTGACGGTCCCGCCCGCCGGCGTGTAGCGGAGGGCGTTGTCGACCAGGACGCCGGCCAGCCGCTCCACGAGTGCCGGGTCCAGGAGCGCCGGAGCCTCTTCGTCGAGTCGCAGCTCGAGCTGCACCTCACGCTCGCGCGCGGAACGGGTCCAGGGGCCGATCGCCCCCGCGACCACATCGTCCAGGTAGTGCCGCGCGAGATGCGCCTCCTGCATGGACGCATCGGCACGGGCGAGCTGCATCAGCTGGTCCACCAGATGCGAGATCCGCGCGAGATCGTCGGAGGTGCTCTGCAGCGAGGCGCGGTCGGCGGGCGCGTCGGCGGGACGCGAGAGCGCCACGTCCACGTTGCCGCGGATGCGCGCCAGCGGCGAGCGCAGCTCGTGCGCCGCGTCGCCGAGGAAGCGGCGCTGCTGCGCGAGCGCGCCGTCGAGCCGGTCGAGCAGTGCGTTGAAGCGCGTGCCGAGGCGCCCGAACTCGTCGAGCGGATCCTCGACGGGAAGACGCGCTCCCGATTGTGGTTCGATCGCCTCCGCCGTCAGCGCCATGCGGCGCATCGGTGCGAGGGTGCGGCCGGTGATCACCCAGCCGAGCATCCACGCGACCGCTGCGATGAGAGGGACGGCCAGCATCACGGCACTGTCGATGCGATGCTCCTGACGCTCGAGTTCTGCCGCCGACTGCTCGACGCGCACGCGCCAGTCCGGGGCGAGCGCCGGATCCACGTACTCGGTGGTCTCGCGGATGGGGGGCTCGAGCGGCGTCTCCGGGAGCACCCGCCGACCCACCTTCGGCGGCTGGTACGGGCGACCATCGGGGGCGATGAACGAGATGCGCCGATCGGGGAAGACCAGTTCCCCGCTCAGGTGATTCAGCGTCGCGTCCACGCCACCGTACTCGTAGACCTCCGTCCGGAAGAAGCCGCGCACGAGTCCGACGCTCGCGCTCTGCGCGCGCATGAAGGCCCGCTCCGCCTCCTCGTGCATCACCGTGCGCATGACGAGCGTCGCCGCGAGGAGCACGATGGCGATGGACACGGCGTACCACGCCGTCAGGCGCAGCCGGATGCGGTTCGGCGTCGTCATGCGCCGCGCCGCGTGCGCGGTTCGCCGAGGCGGTAGCCCGCGCCGCGGACGGTCGAGAGCAGCGGCAGCTCCCCCTCGGCGTCGATCTTGCGGCGCAACCGCGCGATGTACACGTCGATCACGTTGCTGAAGGGATCGTAGTTGTCGTCCCACGCGTGCGAGCTGATCTGCTCGCGCGTCACGACCTCGCCGGCCCGCCGGAGCAACACCTCGAGCACCGCGAACTCCTTCGTGGTGAGCTCGATCCTCCGGTCACCGCGCCGGGCGGTCCGCGTGGCGGTGTCGAGCGACAGGTCGTCGGTGCAGAGGACGGTCGGCACGATCTCCGCCGGTCGGCGCAACAGCGCGCGGATCCGGGCGGTCAACTCGCGGAGCGCGTACGGTTTTACTATATAATCGTCGGCACCGAGGTCGAGTCCTGCGATCCGGTCGTCGACACCGTCGCGCGCCGTCGCCATGAGGATGCGCAACGGGCGACCAGCGGCCCGCAATCGGCGACAGACTTCGAACCCATCCACGTCCGGGAGCCCGATGTCCAGCACGACCGCATCGTACGCGTTGACCGCCGCTTCCTCGAGGGCCCGCTCACCGCTCGTGGCCACGTCGACCGAGAATCCCTCGCGACGCAGGAACTCGGCGGCTGACCCGGCGAGACGATCGTCGTCCTCCACGAGCAGGATGCGCATGACGGGGAATCTATCCGCCTCGGATGAAACGAGGATGAACGCGATCCCCGGGGACGACCGCCGATGAGCCACGGACTGCCCGACCGCGTCTCCCTCGTCCTCGGCGGCGGCGGACTCAAGGGGTTCGCGCACATCGGCGTGCTGCGCGCGCTGGAGGAACGCGGCGTGCGGCCGAGTCTCGTCGCCGGCACGAGCATCGGCGCGCTGATCGCCGCGGCGTACGCCGGGGGGAT
The DNA here is from genome assembly GCA_964484775.1 of uncultured Gemmatimonas sp. Lineage (GTDB taxonomy): Bacteria > Gemmatimonadota > Gemmatimonadetes > Gemmatimonadales > Gemmatimonadaceae > Fen-1231. The sequence goes on from CAZAGK010000071.1 coordinate 16,557, forward strand.
GTCCATCGCCGAGATGGAGCGCCGCGCCCTCGCGCTGAGCAAGCACGATCTGTTCCGGATCGACCATCTGCACATGGTCACCAAGCGGATGCTCTCCCCGTCGCTGTACCTCGCCGGGCCGCTCGAGGAGTTGGTGAAGGAGATCGTCCCGCCGACGACCTTCCGGCGCCTCGAGACGCCGCTGCTGGTGAACACGGTGGATCTCGAGCGCGGCGCGCAGGTGATCTGGGGACTCCCGGGACTGCAGGATGTTCCCGTGGCCGACGCCGTCTACGCCTCGTGCGCGCTCCCCGGCTTCTTCCCGCCGCGGGTCATCCGCGGGCGCACCTGTGTCGATGGCGGCGTGATGGAGAACCTCCCGCTCAGCATCTCGACGCAGGGGGTCGACGCGGTGATCGGCGTGGACGTGGGGAGCACGAGCATCGCGCAGTCGCGCCGCATCAAGGAGAAGGGGTTCGCCGCCATCTTCATGCGATCGGCCCAGACCATGATGCACGCATTGCAGACACTGCAGATCACCGACTGGTCCGGTCCGCCGCTGCTCCTGGTGCAACCGGAGGTCGGACGGGTGGCGATGTTCAGCTTCAACCACACCGCGGCACTCATCGAGTCGGGCTACCAGGCCGCCTGCACCGCCCTCGACGAGGTCGGCGACTCGCTCTCCTCGACCGGCGGCGTGTATCCGGTGCGCACGGTGGAGCTCTCGGTCGATCGGGCCGCCTGCATCGGTTGCCGGCTCTGCGCGTCGCTCGCTCCCAACGTGATGGCGATGGACGATGCCGGACGCGCCGTGGTGATCGACCAGCGCGTGACCTGGTCCCGTGCGGACGGCGCCTTCGTCCACCAGTGCCCCACAGGCGCGATAACCGCCGAAACAGTTACCGGCGGCGTCCGGCGTCGGACCATGCAACGCCTCGTGCTTGACGAGTGACCTGAACTTCGGCAGGGTATCAGCACCCCCACCCCCTCACCACGCGGAATCCGCCATGCGCCTTCGCCTGTCCTCTTGCGCCCTGCTGCTGGCCTCGCCGATCGGCCTCACCCTCGGAGCGCAGCAGAAGCGCCCGATGACCTTCATGGATGTCCAGGAGACGCGGACGGCCGCCGCTCCCGCCGTGAGCCCCGACGGGAAGTGGATGCTCTACACCCTGAGCACCCCGGACTGGAAGGCGGCGCGTCGGCAGTCCGATCTCTACGTCGTGTCGATGAAGGACGGACTCCCCTCGACCCGTCAGCTCACCTACACCAAGGACAAGGACGAGGGCCCCGCGCGCTGGGCCCCGGACGGCGGATTCGTCTTCGCGAGCAATCGTGACGCGACCGCAGGGGCTGCCGGTGCGGCGCCCGCCGCCGGCGGACGAGGCGGTGGCGGCGGTCCGGCCGCAGCGGGAGGCGGCAGCCAGCTCTACTACATGCGCCCCGACGGCGGCGAAGCCCGCAAGCTCACCGAGGTCGCGGGCGGCGTGGGCCAGTTCGCCTTCACGCGCGACAACAAGTGGCTCGTGTACTCCGCGGGACGTGCCGACGGTGTGCAGCTCTGGGGGATCCCCGCCAACAGCCTCGAGACGCCGGCCGTCCAGCTCACGCGCGGCACCACCCCCGTGCAGAACTGGCAGCTCTCCAAGGACGGCACCAAGATCTTCTATCTCTCTCCCGACACCGTCCAGACCGACGAGCGTCGCCGCACCGAGGCGCGTTTCGGCGTGAAGGTGCGCAACGCCATCGAGCCGCGCGTGCATCTGTATGTGTTCGACCTCGCCTCGCGCAGCGCCAAGCGCCTCACGAGCGATGCCTCCTACAGCGTCAGCGGCTTCACCGTCTCCGACGACGCCAAGTACGCCGGCTTCAGCGCCACGCGCGACGACCGCAACTGGCGCGGCACCCTCGAGGAGCGCGACGCCGCCGATCTCTACCTCATCGAGATCGCGAGCGGGAAGATCGAACGCCTCACCAACAATCTCGAGCTTCCCGAAGGGGCCGTCAGCTTCTCCCCGGATGGGCAGTGGATCGCCTACAGCATGCCCGAGGACGGGAAGTTCATGCACCTCGAGAAGACCTACCTCCGCGCCATCGGCGGCGGGGCGTGGCGCAAGCTCGGGGCGGGCTACGACGGGCCGGTGACCCCGGGGTGGTGGAGCGACGACAGCAAGACCATCTACTCCCGCGAAGGGATCAAGGCCACCACGCAGCTCGTCGCGATCGACGTCGCGAGCGGCAAGGTCAAGCCGGTCACGA
>CAZAGK010000072.1:0-18735 GCA_964484775.1 uncultured Gemmatimonas sp.
GGCGGGACCCTCGCCCCGCGAGGGTGTACAAAGAAGTCTGGGCGCTTGCGTCCACCTCCCGGACCCGGGAGCTTTCGAATCCCCCCGCACGACTGGCGTAACCCCGAACCCGGATGATCCCAGTGTTCCGCACCGTCGATGATTTCCTGAACGCATGGCAGTACGAGTTGGACGGCACCCAGAAGATCCTGAACGCTTTGACCGACGAATCGCTGGCGCAGCATGTGAACGATGAGCACCGCTCGCTCGGACGCATGGCCTGGCACATCACGACGGTCGTCGCGCAGATGATGCGGCAGACCGGGCTGGCCGTGGACGGTCCGGCGGCCGACGCGCCGATCCCGACGTCGGCCAAGGCGATCGCCGATGCCTATGCCGCGACCGCGGCGTCGCTGACCGGCGCGGTGAAGGCCAACTGGACCGACGCCTCGATGACCGAGGTGCACAAGGTGTTCGGCCGCGACTTCCCGAACGGGGTGACGGCGAACTTCCTGATCCTGCACGAGGTGCATCACCGCGGGCAGATGACGGTGCTGATGCGCCAGGCGGGGCTGCGCGTGCCGGGTGTGGCGGGACCGGCGAAGGAGGATTGGGCGGCGTTCGGAGCGCCGGCGCCGGCGGTGTGACGGATGCTGAACCGAGTGGGAAGGTGATGCAGGGCACAGAGTAACTTGCCGCGACTGTCGAACTTCCGTACGGTTAGCAGTCGTGAGACATCGACATTCGTCGGGTCGCGGCGTCCCTCCCCACTCGGAGCGTCACAATATGAACGTGTTCGTCACTGCGGCCGCCCTGGCTGTCCTCGCCGGACCGGCGGGATCGGCAGGCACGGCCGGACGCTCGTCCGTCGCCGCACGACCGGCTCCTTCGATCTTCCTCTCGCTGTCGGCGAGTTCGAACGCGCCTCCAGGGCCTTTGCCGGGACAGACGTTCACGGCGACCCTCAGCTACAGCTGGTCGGGCGCGAGTGCCGGACAGCATTCGTTGATGCTGACGGCGCAGATCCCGTCCTCGATGGAGTTCGTGAGCGGATCGGGGCCATTCGGTCCGAATCAGAATGGGTTCATCAGCTATCAGACCGGATTCAACACCACGGTGGCGGGACCGTTCGGCGGGAGCTCCTCGAATGTGAGCGGAAGCGGTTCGATCTCGATGGTGCTCCGCTTCAAGCAGGGGGTGGCGCCGGGAACGAATTCCTGTCTGAATCCCGGACTCTCGGAGAGCGGCACGAGCGCTCCGCAGACGAACCTGTGCATTCAGGCGGGCGGCACCTCGGGAGGTGGTGGAACGAACGTTCCCCCGGCCAACCACTGGGGGATGACCACCGATCTCGTGGACGGGATCGGGCTGAACGACGCCGCGGCGATCTTCCGGGTCGCGATCGTCAACAGTGCGCCGGCGACCCCGGGTGAGGTCGGGCAGCTCGGACCGTCGCTCCAGCTCTCCGTGGGCAGCTCCGGGGCGACGATCGCGGGTGTCGGGACCTCCGCCGCCAGCGGCAGTCCGTTGCCGCCGGGATGGACGATCGGGAGCGGCCTCAATACCGGCACGGTGATCGTGAACGGCACTCCTGTGGCTCCGATGGCCCCGCTACCGGTGCTGTTCGTTCGGGTGAAGTTCGGCGCCAGCGCACTCGGCAGCGTCACCACATTCACCTCGGCGCTCACCTATCGTGCCTCCTCGAATCCGAATCTCCCGCTCACGTTGAACGGGATGAAGGAAGTACGATTGGTGGTGGTGCCGAAGTAGTCCGGTCACGGAACCACGTCGCCGGCCATCCGGTAGAAGAAGGATCCCCCTTCAGGAGTCGGCGATGTGGAACCGTGCCCGATCGCTCAGCTGGAGCGTGCTGACGCTTGCTGCGGCGTTGCCTGTGGCGTTGCCCGGGGCATCGGCCGCGCAGGACGCACCCTTGCAGGTACGGATCATCACCGAAGGCGCGACCGGGCCCCGCTTCACGATCAGCAAGCCGGCGTATGTGGCGGTGATCGAGGTGTCCGGGCGCAGCGTGCGCGCGGAGTGGCCGATCGGCAGTGGGGACGACGCGCAATGGCTGGCGTCCGGCGGCAGACGGATCGACACGGAGCATCGGAGCACGGCGACCAATGGCACGGTGGTCGCCGGCTCGAACGGCGCGACGGTCTCGGCCACTCCGTCAGGCGGGATCGTGCGCCCGACTCCTCGCGGTTGGATCGTGATCGCCAGCAGCGAACCGCTGGCTTTCAAGAATCCGAGTGACGCCGAGCAGAAGGTCCGCGACGCGATGGCCAAGCTCGAGGAGAAGCGGGAGCTCTCGCTCGACGATCGCCTGAGCACGGCGATGGCGGTGCTGGCGACGGCCCGCGCGGCGGAGGTCGCGAGCGACCGTTTCTATTCCGATGGGCGGAGCACGCGCGTGGGAGGTACGGCGACGCGCGTGCCGCCGGTGAGCGGCGATCCCTGCGACCCGAAGCGCCGGCCCAAGGACAAGGTCGGCGAGAGCTGGTGGAAGTCGCAGTGCGGCGACGTGGGGAGCACCGAGGTCCCCAAGCCGACGGCGCTCCCTAAGCCGAAGGTGCCCGGCGCATGAGCTGTCGCGACACGAAATAGGCGGGGACGCTGATCGCGATCACCATCATGGAACGCATGGTGTTGTCGTAGTCCCCCTTGAAGCTCCCGATGATGAAGGCGATCGCGCCCACGAGCACGATCGCCGGGACGACGGGGTAACCCCACGCGCGATACGGGCGCGGGGTCTCGGGCTCGGTGCGCCGCAGGATGAAGACCGAGGCGAAGTTCGCGGCGTACTGCAGCACATAGAAGAAGGTCGCCAGCGCGAGCACGGTGTTGAAGGTGCCGCTGAGGATCAGCCCGATGCATACGGCTGCCGTGGTGGCGAGGGCGCCGACCGGCGTTCCGCCCGCATTCACCCGGGTGATGACCTTCGGGAGCATGCCATCGGCAGCCATCGCGAAGGGCACTCGTGCCGCGAGCATCAGGATGGCATTGGCGCCGCCGAGCATCGAGAGCGCCATCACCCCCTGCACGATGCGCTCGCCGCGCGCGCCGAACACCGCGCGTGCCGTGTCGGCCGCCGCGAACTTGGCGCTCGCGAGTCCGCCGATCCCGAGCACATGCAGATAGGCCGCGTTCAGCGAGAGGTACACCACGACCACCGCGACCACGCCCCATGCCATCGCCCGCGGGATCTGGCGGCCGGGATCGTTCATCTCCCCGCCGAAATAGGTGACGCCGTTCCAGCCATCGTACGTGTAGAGCACGCTCTGGAACACCAGCACGAGCGCGGTGACGAGCGCGATCCCGCTCGGGAGCTCATGCGGCGTGGGATCCGGCGCGGCGCCGCGGCTCAGGAGTGCGGCGCCCGCGACGCCGAGCAGGGCGACCACTTTCAGCACGCTGAAGATCTGCTGCGAACGATCGCTCTGCTTGGTGCCCGGCCATTGGACGGCTGTGAACAGGAGTACGGTACCGACGCTCGTGAAGGTCGCGAGTCCTCGGATCGTCGGAGCGAGTTGCGCTGCGAGTTCTCCCAGGGAGATGGCCGCGACGCCCACCGACGCGCAGCAGCTGAGCCAATCGGTCCATCCGATCAGGAAGCCGGGATACTCCCCGAGCGCACGTCGGGCGAAGATGTAGTTACCCCCCGACTGCGGGATCATGACCGCGAGCTCGGCGAGCGTCAGCGCGCCGAGCATCGCGTACAATCCACCGGCGATCCACACCCCGAGGAACCAGGGGGCGCTTGGCATCTGCGCGGCGACCTCGCCCGGCGTCCGGAGGATGCCCGTGCTGATCGTGTTGCCGATCAGGATGGCCACGCCGAAGGCGACCCCGAGGACCCGGAGGAGGGAGGGCTTGGGGGCGGTCACGGCGTCGGGCTGAGGGTTCGCACGGCGATGGCGTTGGTGGTCCCGGGGATGGAACGGCGCTGCAATGTTGCAACCCGGCGCCGCGAAGCACAATGCGGCTGGCCGGGAGACCTCCGGCTCCACCCGGCGCCGCGAGCGGGGCAACGTCCCCGATTTAGGACACTCCGTGTCCCTTTGCGCCACGGCACGGGGGTGGAACCCCGGGGTATCGAATACAGACCCTGGAGGCTCATCATGACCGCGAAGACGATGTTCAGAACTGCGAGTGCTGCGACCGTGTTGCTCGTGACGGCGACGTTCGGGCTCTCGGCGCAGGAAAGCAATGGCACCAACGGCGGCGCGAACTGCGATCGCGCCGCGCGTGGTGTGCTCGAGCGGCCGCTCCCCGCGCCGGGCACGGATGGATGGAATCACTTCATGGAGCTCACGTCGTGCGGTTCGCGCGGCGCGACGGTGATCGCCGGTGTGATCCAGTCGCCGATGGTGCGCGCGGAGATGGATCCGGCGCGACTCGATGCGTTGGCGGGGATGCTGGATGGTTGGTTCTCGCCGGCGCTCGTGAGCGCGTACGAATCGGTCGCGGCCACACCGCAGGCCTCACCTGGGATGCGCCTGCGTTCGATGTGGCTGCTCTCCGGGTTGCTCGTGCCGAACACCGAAGTGGCCGGACCGCTGCAGGGCTACACGGCGGTGTCGTGCGGCGCGTACGAGCGGGTGACGGCGCTGCGCGGAGCCCCGTCGGGGTTGCCGGCGCAGGCGTACGACGATGCACGTCTCGCGTTCGCGCGCGCGGCGAGCGATCCGAGCGCGCCCGATGCGGTGCGGAACACGGCGCGTTGCTGGAGCGATGTCGTGAGCGGTCATGCGAACGCTGGCGGCACCTTCAACGCCAGCGCCTCGTCGGATCGTGATGACGACCGGGACTCGCGCGTGGAGGCCACGCCGACCGTGATCAATCAGACCGTGATCAACACCGGACCGCCGCCGATCACGGTGATCGAGCCGATCGAAGTGCGGTATGAGTGCGACGGACGCTTCATGGTGCTGAACCAGTCGCCAGCGCTGATGAGCCTTCGGTATGAGGTCGTGGGTGCGGGGTGGGGCGGGGTGATGCAGGTCGGTGGGCGCTCGTCGCACGTGTTCGTCGCCGCGCGCGTGGGACCGCTCCGCTTCTTCGTGGGGAGCCGCGAGGTCGCGTATGTGCGCTACACGCGTCGCTCCTGCTATGGATGGCGCAACGACTACACGGTGGTGGTGGCTTCGCGCATGTACTATCCACCGCCGATCTACCGCAACTCGCGTCCGGTGGTGGTGGTGCGTCCGCGCGGCGGGCCGGTGGTCATCGGCGGGCGTGATCGTGACCGGGACGACAGGCGTGACAACGGGCGTGACAACGGGCGTGACGATCGTCGCGACAACGACCGTGATCGTGGTCGCGTGACGCCTGGCGATCCGCGCGGCGGCAACAACGGCTCACCACAGCGTGGGCGCACGGCTGAGCCGCGAGGCGGACGTCCGCCGGAGATCCAGACCTCGACCGCCGCGCCCTCGATCAGCGCTCCCCGTGGACCGAATCACATCCAGCGTGCGGCGCAGACTGCACCGAGTGTGCTGAAGCGGTCCGAGGGGGACGACCGAGGGAAGGGTGGTGATCACAAGGACGAGCCGCGTTCGGCGAGCCGTCGCCCGTAGTTTCCGCGAGATCGGACGGAGCGTCCAGCGCTCGGCAGCACGCCGAACGCTGGACGCTTTGCGTTCGGGACCGGTAAGTTGAGGGAGATTCGATCCGCTGTCCCGCGTCCTCTTCACGATCAGGTCCGCTCATGCAACGCTCGATTCCGCGTGCTCTTCATATCGCCGTGATCGCACTCGCCCTGATGGGTACCTCGCGGCCCGCCGTGGGGCAGGGAGCGGGCGCGGCCCGGCCGGATACGGCGAAGCGCGACACCGTCGTGAGCATCGCCCGCGCGCCACGCGTGCAGTACGTGCCCAAGAGCTCGCGCGCCGACACGCTGCGCGGCTCGTACACCACGCCAGGGCGTCGCTGGTGGGACGTGACCTTCTACGATCTGCATGTCCGCGTGAACCCCGCCGACAGCAGCATCTCGGGATACAACGGGATCACCTACAAGGTGCTCACGCCGTCGAAGGAACTGCAGGTCGACCTGATGGAACCGCTCGTGGTGGACTCCATGCGGCAGGACGGCAAGGCGGTGCCGTATCGTCGGGAAGGAGCAGCCTTCTTCGCCGCGCTTCCCAGTGCGCCCACGGCCGGTACGCGCAAGACGATCACCGTGTACTACCACGGCAAGCCGGCGATCGCCCGCAACCCACCGTGGCAGGGAGGCTTCACCTGGACCACCGATAGCCTGGGTCGCCCGTGGATCGTCACGACCGATCAGGGGATGGGCGCCTCCGCGTGGTGGCCGAACAAGGACACGCAGGCCGACGAGCCGGACTCGCAGCGGGTGGCGCTCACGGTGCCGGCGCCGCTGCAGGACGTCTCCAACGGTCGGCTCCGCAGCACGCGGAAGAACAGCGACGGCACCACGACGTACGAGTGGTTCGTGACGAACCCGATCAACAACTATGCGATCGCGGTGGCGGCCGGGAACTACGCGCACTACTCCGAGACGTACAATGGCCTGAAGGGCCCGCTCAGCGTGGACTACTGGCCCCTCGACTACAATCTTGCCGCCGCGAAACGGCAATGGCCGCAGGTGCGATCGATGCTCGCCTGCTTCGAGCACTGGTTCGGACCGTATCCCTGGTATGAGGACGGTTACAAGCTCATCGAGGTACCGAACACCGGGATGGAGCATCAGAGCGCCGTCTCGTACGGCAACTGGTTCGCGAACGGCTATCGCAAACGTGAGAGCTCCGGGACCGGACTCGGCTTCCAATGGGACTTCATCATCGTGCACGAGAGCGCCGACGAATGGTTCGGCAACAACGTGACGTCGAAGGACAACGCCGACATGTGGGTGCACGAGAGTTTCGCGAACTACGCCGAAGGGATCTACACCGAGTGTCTGGCGGGGAAGGATGCCGGCGCGCGCTACATCGTCGGGAACCGGCGCGGGATCCGCAACGACCGCCCGATCATCCCGGCGTACAATGTGAACGATCAGGGCTCGGGGGACATGTATCCCAAGGGCGGCGAGATGCTGCACACGATCCGCCAGCTCGTGAACGACGACGAGAAGTGGCGCGGCATCCTGACGGGGATGAACAAGACCTTCTGGCACCAGACGGTGACCGGGGCGCAGATCGAGGCGTTCTTCACCAAGCAGACCGGGGTGAAGCTCGACAAGGTCTTCGATCAGTACCTGCGCACCACGATGGTGCCGGCGTTCGAGTACACGATCAGCGGCGACACGTTGCGCTATCGATGGGCCGATGTCGTGCCGGGGTTCGATATGCCGGTGCGCGTGACGCTCGACTGGCCCAGGATGACGCTGATCCGTCCGACCACGGCATGGCAGACGGCCAAGGTGAAGCTCGGGAACCCCGGCGACTTCCGGGTCGACGAGAACTTCTACGTGGTGCCGCGGAAGGTGCCCTAAGCGCGTCCGATCACGACATCCAGTTGGTGCCGGCCTCGCGGTTCCACTTGGTGGTCATCTTCTTGGACTGCGTCCAGAACTCGATGGAGCCGCGTCCGGTGATGTCGCCGACGCCGAAGCGGGAGTTGTTCCACCCGCCGAAGCTGAAGGGCTCACGCGGCACCGGCACGCCGACGTTCACGCCGACCATCCCCGCGCTCGCGCGCTCCATCACGCGACGCGCAACGCCACCGCTCTCGGTGAAGACACTCGCGGCATTGCCGTAGGGGGAGTCGTTCTCGATCGTCAGCGCCTCGTCCACGCTGTTCGCGCGGATGATCACCAGCACCGGTCCGAACACTTCCTCCTGCGCGATCGCCATGTTCGGCGTGACATGGTCGATGATCGTCGGGCCGAGCCAGTAGCCGCCCTCCTTGCCCGCGACGGTCGCCTTGCGCCCGTCGACCAGCACCTTGGCTCCCTGCCGCTCGGCTTCGTCGATGTAGCGGATGATCCGTGCCTTGGCCGCGGCCGTGATCACGGGCCCGATATCACGTCCCGGGACCATCGCCGAGGCCTGCTCGACCATGCGGGCGATGATGCGATCGGTGTTCTGGACCGACACCATGACGCTCGCCGCCATGCAGCGTTGCCCGGCGCATCCGCTCATCGAGGCGACGATGTTCCCTGAGGCCATCTCGACATCGGCGTCGGGCATGACGATCAGGTGATTCTTGGCACCGCCGAGTGCGAGGACTCGCTTGAGTGACGCACTGGCGCGACGATACACGATGGCGGCGACCTTGGTCGAGCCGACGAAGGTCACGCCGGCGATCCCCGGATGATCGCAGATCGCCTCGACCGTCTCCTGCCCTCCGTTCACGATCTGCAGCACGCCCTCGGGGAGACCGGCTTCCCGCAGCAACTCGGCGATCCTGATGGCCGAGAGCGGGACGAACTCCGACGGCTTGAGGATCACGGCGTTCCCGAGGGCGAGCGCGTTCGGCAGGCTCCAGTTCGGGACCATGTTCGGGAAGTTGAACGGGGTGATGCAGGCCACGACGCCGATCGGGAAGCGCTCGATCCGGCACTCCACGCCCCGGCTCACCTCGAGCACTTCGCCGGTGACGATCTGCGGGAGCGAACAGGCGAACTCGCTCAGCTCCGCCGCCTTCAACACTTCGGCTCGGGCTTCACTGTCGATCTTCCCATTCTCGCGCGAGACGAGCGCGGCGAGGGCATCGATGTCGCGTTCGAGGAGCGCCTTGTAGCGATAGAAGACCTGCACCCGCTCCTTGATGGGGAGGGCGGCCCAGGCGGGCTGCGCGCGTTGCGCGGCCTTGACGGCAAGGTCCACCTCGGCGGCGCCCGACAGCGGGACCTGCGCGATCACCGCGCCGGTCGAGGGGTCGTGGACGTCGAGGAGTGGGAGTGCGCGGGCGGTGTCGGTGACACCGTGGATCACGTTCGGGACGATCGGGACCGTCATCGGGATCACCAGGTGGGGGCGTGCAGCGGCACTACTTGACGCTCTTCCGCAGGGCGCGTCCGGCGTACGCCCCGGTCGGCACACCGTCGGCGACGGCGGGTTTGCCGTTGACGAAGACCCAGCGCATCCCGGTCGAGAGTTTCTCGGGGGACGTGTAGGTGGCTTCCTCGCGGATGGTACGGGGATCGAACACGATCACATCGGCGAACTTCCCGGTGGCCAGCGCGCCGCGGTCGGTGAGGCCGTAGGTCGTCGCGACCTGTGAGGTCGAGGATTGGATCATCCGGGCCATCGTGATGACCGGCTTGTCGAGCACGTAGCGGCGGATCTTGCGCGGATAGGTGCCGAAGAGGCGCGGGTGCCCATCGGAACCGTCGGAGCTGGTCATCACGTAGGGGTCCTTCATCAGCGACTCGATGTCGGACTCGATCATGTTGAACGACGCGACGCCGAAGTCGCCCACCGTACGGATGAGCTCGAGCGCGGTCTCGACGGCCGGCGTGCCCTTGGCGGTCGCGACCTCCTTGAGCGTCTTGCCCACATACGACTTGGCGGTCGCGGGACCGCTCGTGAGGAGCAAGGTGCTGTCGCCGCCGCGGCGCCGGAGGTTGTCGCGCATCTCGTCGAGCATCTTCGCACGCATCGGAGCATCGGCGATCCGATGCATGAGCGAGTCGCGCCCTCCCGCCTGTGCCCAGCGCGGAAGAAGTGCCGCCGCGAGACTCGTCCCGCTGGCGGTCCACGGATACTGGTCGGCGACGACCTTCTGACCGCTCGCGCGGGCCTCGTTCATGATGCGGATCAGGCTGTCGGCATAACCCCAGACATCGACGCCGAGTGCCTTGATGTGGCCGATGTTGGTGGTGAGTCCCGTTTCGCGCCCGATCCGGATGGCTTCGCGCGTGGAGCCGAGCAGCCCGATGGTGTAGGAGCTCTCGTCACGCTGGTGGGTGTCGTACACGCCGCCGTAGGGCGTCGCCCCCTTGAGCACCGCGATGACTTCCTCGGTGGTCGCGTAGCTCTGGGGCGCGTAGAACAGTCCCGACCCCACGCCGTACGCCCCCTCGCGCATCGCCTTGGTGATCAGCGCGCGCATGGCCTCGATCTGCGTTGGGTTGGCCGGCGCAGAGCTGGCGCCCATGACTTTGGAGCGTACGGTGCCGAATCCGGTGAGGGCGTACGTATTGGTCCCGATCCCGCGTGTTTCGGATTCGGCGAGCACGCTCGCCACATCGACGGGGCCGCGTCCGTCGGCGCCGAGGACGACGGTCGTCACGCCCTGCATGAGCGCACCGATGTTCTTGCGGCGCGCCTCGTTGAGGTTCGGGAGCCCCTCGAAGGAATGCGTGTGTGGATCGATGAACCCCGGGGCGACGATCAGTCCCTTGGCGTCGATGGTGCGCGTCGCGGTGAGATGCGCCGCCGCGGCATCGCCGATGAAGACGATGCGATCGCCGCGGAGCCCAACATCGGCAACGCGTGCGGCCGCGCCGGAGCCGTCATGGACGGTCCCGCCACGGATCAGCACGTCCACCGAGTCGGCGCGGACGGCGGCGAAGAGCAGGAGGAGTGCGGCGAGGGGCGACATGGCGATCAGGGCACAGCGCCGGCAGCACCGGCACGACGCGGATCCGCTCCCGCAGTGACCTTCTTGCCGTCGAGCGAGACGGCAGCGCCATATCCCTCACGCAGCTCGCCCTTGAGCGAGACGACGTTGAAGTCGTAGCCCAGAGTGCGCATGCGGCGCAGGACATCGGGATTGAAGCCGTCCTCGATGGTCACCACGACCGGTCCGGTGGCCGCGCCTGCACCGCCACGCCCGCCACCACCGCCACCACGCCCGCCGGCGGGTGCAGCTCCTCCGGCCACCGGAGGTGCTGCTGGCGCGGCACCACCGCCGCGTCCACCAGGAAGGAAGCGCGGCAACTCGAGCGCGCGCTGCGGATCGAGTCCGAAGTCGAGCGCACCGACGAGCGTCTGATACACCGCACTCGTGATCCACGCGTTGCCCGCCGCGCCCACTGCGAAGACCGGCTTCTTCCCCTTGAAGGCGATCGTCGGTGCCAGCGTGCTTCCGTGACGCGCGAAGGGAAGCCGCGCCCCGTACTGATTGGGATCGGTACCGTAGCTCGTGAGCTTGTCGTTGCTCAGGAAGCCGAGTCCGGGGGTCACATAGAAGTTGCCGCCCCACGTACCGAGGGTCTGCGTGACGGCGACCACATTGCCATCAGCATCGGCCACCGTGAACGCCGTCGTGCCGGCCGCGTGGCAGAACTCCACCTCGGCGGCGTGTTCCTCACCGCAGGGCGACTCGTGCGTCGCGGACGCCAAGGCCGCTTCTGCCGGCGGCGACGACGCACGCGCCGGCGCCGGATTCGGCGATGCACAGCCGCCGGAATCGGTGCGCACATCACCCGGGCGCACCGCATGTTCTGGCGAATAGCAGCGCCACCGCACCTTGGCGGTGTCCTTGCTCAGATAGCCGTCGAGCGTCACCGGCCAGAGCCCCGGATCGGCGACGCGACCGCCGGCCACGAGCGACCAGGACGCGAGCATCGCATGGAAGGTCGCCGCATCCTCGGGATAGGCCTTCGGCTTCTCGAACTGCTCGAGGAGATTGAGCTTCCCCACGAGGTCCGCACCACCGCTGACCGGTGGCGTGCTCGAGAAGACGGTGAATCCGCGGTAGTTCCCGCTCACCGGCTCCCGCTCGGGAGCGAAATAGCGCGCCATGTCGGTCATCTTCATGGCATTCCCCTTGCCGTGCAGATCATCCACGTACTTCTTGGCCACGTCGCCGCGATAGAAGCCGTCGGCCCCCTTCTCGGCGATCTGCGTCAGCACCCAGGCGAGGTCCGGGTTCTTGAGGGTGTCGCCCGCGACGAGCGGCTTGCCGTTGCGGAAGAAGAGCGCCTTGCTCCCTTCGTACTTGAGGAAGTGCTCACGCTCGGTGCTGAGCGTGGTCGCGAGTCCTTCCGTCACCACATAGCCGTCGCGCGCCGCGCGGATCGCGGGAGCGAGGATGTCCTTCCACGCGACCTTCCCGCTTCCGTACTTCTTCCACGCCGAGTGCATCCCCGCGACCGTGCCGGGGACATTCGGGAGAACGGGACCGTCGTTGGGATAGCGCCCATTCACCATCAACGAGGTGTTGGAGAGTCCGGCGTCCTCGGGCACGCGCGACATGAACTCGAAGAGCGTGGGCTTCTCCATCTTGTTCAGGTAGAGCACCATCTGCCCGTAGCCACCGACGCCGCTCGCGTCGGGTTCCACGACACCGAGGGCGAAGCTCACGGCGACGGCGGCGTCCACGACATTGCCGCCGAGTCGGAAGATCTCGAGCCCGGCTTCGGTGCTGACCGGGTTGGCGCTCGAGACGGCGGCGCGCCCGGTCGCCGAGGCTTTGAGCGGAGGACGCTCACGCAGCATGGCGTGGATGGCGTTCTCGAGCTCGTCGTCGTTCTTGGCGGCGATCGCGGCGGCGCGGTGCTTGGCCTTCACGGCTTCCCACTGCGCCTTTCGATCAGCGGCGCCGGGGGCGTTGAAGTAGAGCGCGGTGGAGCGGGTCCAGGCTCGATCGTAGGCATCGGCGTTTCGCGCGGCGCGGTCACGGGAGGCCGTGAGCGCGACGGGGGCGAGGCCGGCGTCCACCGGGAGCGGCGCATTCAGGAGCAACAGGCGATCGCGAGACGCCGCGAAGTTCTCGGCCGCCGAACGGTCCCCGAGTCGATCCGGATCGCCGTTGTAGCCGGGGACGTTCTCGTCGTGTTCGGCGACGGCAATCGTACGCCCATCGGGAGACCAGGCCAAATCACCGTGTACTGTCGCTATGGTGTTGCTGAAACGTCCGTCAGGTGTCGCGACAAACACGGGTGAACGAGCGGAGATGCTCGTGAACGCCACACGGTCGCCGGTCGGCGACCAGGCCAGACGGTCGGCGTTCCGGTCGGCATTGGTGATCGTCTCGCGGCCGTCGGCGATGTTCCGGACCACCACCCGGCGCTGCAGCTCGTTGACGCCGACGAACGCCACCCGCGCGCCATCCGGCGAGAACGCCGGGGAGATCTCGGCGAGTTCGCGATCGGTCAGCCGCTTCTCGGTGCCGTCGGTGCCGCGGATCCACACGCGCGCCGCACCACCGAACCCGCGCACGAAGGCGATCCGCCCATCGGCGGCGACACTCGGCATCGTCTCCGCATCCGGGGTGTTCGTGAGCCGTTCGGCATCGCCGGTGATCGCGTCGCCGCTCAGCGCCGCACGGTACAGATCATAGTTGCCCCCGCGGTCGGAGGCGAAGACGATCGCCTTCCCGTCACGGGAGACCGCCGGGTCGCGATCCCACCCCGCCCCCTTGGTGAGCTGCACCCACTGGCCGGCGATGGTCCGCAGATAGAGATGCCCCTCGGCGGCCACGACGAGTCGTCCGTCCGGCGTGAAGGAGGGCGATCGCGCCCCGGCGAGCGAGGAATCGGGGGCGACCGGGGCCGCTGCCTGCAGCAGCAACGACGCGACGAGTGCGAGAGGCACGTTCAGAGCTCCGTATTGAGTGATCCACCAGCCATACGCATGGCCGAGGTGATCAGTTGTTGCGTTCGACGACCTCGACCTTGGCCATCACATCCCCTTCCAGGATCCCGTCGGCGACGGCGAGCCCCTGGACGATCTCCCCGACCACCGTGTAGTCGTGATCGAGACGGATGTTGTCCACCAGATTCACGAAGAACTGGGCATCCCCCGTATCGCGCCCGCGCGTGGAGATCCCGACCGTACCGCGCGTGTGACTGCGGAGGCCGAGTTCGTCGCGCATGAAGGCGGCATCGCCCACATACTCGTTGGCATCGGGACTTCCGCCCTGGATCACGAAGTTCGGTACGATCCGATGGATGCTGAGTCCGTCGAAGTAGTGCTCGCGGGCGAGGCGGACGAGCCGCGCGACCGTCGCCGGCGCCTCGTTCGGGAAGAGCCTGATGAGGATCACGCCGCCACCGCTCGCGGGGCTCATCGTGATGCGCAGTTGGAGCTCCTTGCTCGCGAAGATCCGGCTCAGCGGCTCCTCGCGGATCGGGAGCGGCGCGGGGAAGGCGCTGGCCGGCTGGCCGCTCCATCCGCCGAGGATCGTCGCCGCCTTCTGCGCGACGGTGCTGTCGAAGTCGAACAGATAGGGCTCCACGCGCGCGGCGAACGACACCGACCCCACGTCCTGGATCCGGGTGAGGAGCGCCATGCGTGCGTCGCGCGTGTTCTCGCGCTTGCCGGCGCTGAGGCGATCGAGCGCATCGAAGAGCGCGGTGCCGACCGGCGCGCTCCGTGATCCCGCGAGCGCGGCGGCAGCGGCCATGACGACCTGATGCCCATTGGACGCGAGCGCGGCCACGTAGGCGGCGTCTCCGCTGTGCCCGCGGAGCTGGGACATGCCGGCGATGGCCTCGGCCTTCACGTTGTTGTTGCCGTCGGCCATCAGCGCGGCGAGCGCCGAGGTGTCGCGGACGATCACCGCCGCGCGCGCCGCGTACTCGCGCACCTGGGCGCGACGGTGGCCGGCGAAGCGCGGCAGCAGCGTGTTGGCGGTCACGCGATCGGCGCGAGCGAGTGCGACCATCGCGTGCGCGGCGGCATGCCACGAGAGTTGTCCCGAGGCGCGCCCGGCGTCGGTCATCGGCAGCGACTCGGCGATGCGGCGCAGCGTCGAGACGCGCACGTCCACGGGAACACAGACATTGCCGAGCGCGTCGATCGCGGCCAGTGCCACTGCAGGCGACGGATCACGCGTCGCGCCGATGAGCGCACCGCACTCCGGTGCGGGGCCACTCTGCCGCCAGAGGCGGAAGACATCGAGACGCACGATCGGGCTGGGGTCGCGCAGCGCCCACTGCGCCAGTGAGTCGCGCTGGACGGCCGTGAGTCCAGTGGAGAGCGTCAGGACGGCGCGGCGCACCTCGGGGTCGGGGTCGCGCCGCGCGATAGCGAGCGTCGCACTGTCCGCGCCACCGGCGGCACCGAGCGCGGTCATGGCGAGCCTGCGGACCTTCGCGTCGCGCGAGGAGGCGACCGCCCGGAGCAGCACCTCGGTGATGAGTGGCGACGGCTCACGGCGCGCGCGGCGCGCCTTGGCGACATCGTTCAGCCCGTGCAGGAGATCGAAGGCGGCCGCATCGGGGATCCCCGGGACCCCCCCGAGTCGGCCGAGCACTTTGAGGATCGCCCCTTCCTCGAGAGGAAGCTGCGTCGCTTCCATATAAGGCAAACGACCCACGGAGCGTGCGAGCACACCGGCCACGGCGACGTCCGGCTCTCTCTCGAGCCGCGCGATCAAGAGGTCGCGCGTCTCGCGCACCACGATGCGGGCGGAGTCGAGCCCGCGCCCGCTCGTCGGCACCGAGGCCACGGACTGCGCGATCGCGTTGGCGGCCTCGCTGCGGATCGCGCTCTGTGCGTCGCCGAGGAATGTCGAGAGGCGCGCGACGAACTGCGGGCGCTGCAGACGTCCGATCGCACGGATCGCGACTCGGCGCGTCGTGAGGTCGGAGGACGTGAGTCCTTCGAGCAGCGGGATCACCCCGTCGGCACCGCTCGCGCGCGCATCCTCGGCGAGCAGCACGCGGTCGAGCAGGGGACGCGTGCGAGCCTGCGCCGCGAGCGACAGCGGTGCCGTAGCGAGCACGAGGCTCAGCGAGAAGAGGGTGCGACGCATCGGGATCACTCGGTCAGGATTTGGGTTTCTCCTTGGCTTCCGCTGCGGCAAGGTGCGCACCCAGCAGCCGGATACGGAGATCGTTGTTCTTGCGCCGTGCGAACTCGGCGAGCTGATCGAAGGCGAGGCGGGCGTGCGTGAGATCGCCCGTGCGCATGTAGGCGATCACGGCGCCTTCGCGCAGGAAGTCGGCCGCGAGCCAGGCGCGACCGCTCTGCCGGGCCGCGACCTGCGTGTCGGCGAGCTTCGCCGCGGTGGGCCAGTCGTAGGTCGTCACCGCGTGGAGGAAGCGCCAGGCATCGCGCGCTTCGGTCGGCGCGCTGTGCCGCTCCATGAACGCGTTGACGCTCGCATAGAACGCCTCATCCGCCCATCCCATGGTGCCGCTGTTGAGATCGGTCTCGACCTCGCTCGCGAGGCGGAAGAAGATTGGCCAATCGGGGGGCGCCTTGCCGGAGGCCATGGCCGCCTGCAGGAGCGCATAGCGCGAGCGGGCTTCGCGCAGTGCGGCGGGCTCTCCGACCCCATCGGGGACGACGGTGCCGATCGGCACGCGGAGGGCCGCGCCGAGCGCGAGGGCGTTGACGCGGCCGATGTCGAGGACCGCGGTGGTGGCGCTGGTCGGAAGGATCCGTTCGCCCATGAGGGCCGCGGCGACATCGAAGCGACCGTCGTTCAGTCCCTGGAAGCCGAGTGCCCGCTCCTTCATGTAGCGCGTCTGCTCGCTGAGCAGGTCGAGGGTCGGATAGAAGTCGCTGTTGGCGCCGATCTCGTCCTTGCCGTCCATCATAGGCACGAGGGCATCGCGCGAGACGAGTCGTGTGGCCTCGAGTGCCTGCGGCGTGAGCGGATAGAAATGCCGGAGATCCGACTTGATCTCGGGGAGCTCGAACACCCGCCAATCCGGCTTCGGAAGGGTGGCCTTGTTCGATGCGACGATCAGGATGTCGAGATCGGCGGTGAGGTAGATCGTGTACGACGGGAAGTTCTTGTGCACGGCGCGGATCACGCTGAGCACGAGCCCGTCGTCGATCTCGTACAGATGGAGCCACTGTCCGAAGACGCCATCGGGGGTCAGAAAGGTCCGGATGCGCTGATAGAACTCGTCGGTGAAGAGCCCGCTGACACCGCTCACCCAGGGGTTCGACGGCTCGCTGAGGATCAGGTCGAACTTCCGGTTCTGCGAGGCGAAGTAGGACTTGGCATCGTCGTGCACGTACTGCGCGCGCGGATCGTCGAAGACGCGCTTGTTGACGGGATAGAAGATGTGCGAGCCGTTGATCATCTCCGGCTCGATGTCGATGGTCACGAGCTTCTCGAGCGTGGGACTGCCGAGCAGGAGGTGCGAGCTCATCCCCGAGCCGTTGCCGATCACCGCGCCCTGCTTGGCGTTCGGCACGTGGGCGAGGGTGACCATCGGGAGCAGGACCTGCGTGCTCTCGTCGCCGTCGAGGCGGACGCGTTCGGTGCGCTCGTCGGGTGATTCGAACCAGCGCGGCGAGAGCGACGCGTCGGGCTTGCCGTTGGTCGCGAGCGAGTAGCCGCCGTCGCCGGCCTTGCGCACGCTCACGGTGGCGGTGCGTCCGTCGCGGTAGAAGACGATGTCGTTCGCGCCCGCGAGCGGCACGGCCCCGTAGCGGAACACGCCACTGATCAGCACGCTGCGGTCGAGCGGCACGTTGGTGGCGATCGAGAAGACGACGAGCACCGTCGCACCCGAGAGCGCGAGTCCGAAGCGTCGCGCCTCGGGGCTGCGGCGACCGGCGATCAGCATGAGCCACACGCCGATCCCCATGTCGAGCACGCCGCCGGCGATCAGCAGCGTCTTCAACCCGAGCAGCGGCAAGAGCACGAGTGCCGCGAGTGCCGCGCCGACGATCGACCCGAGGGTGTTGACGCTGTACACCGCGCCGATCGCGCGTTCGCCGCCACCGGCCCGCATCAGCATCTGCGTGATGAGCGGCAGGGTGATGCCCGCGCAGAAGGTCGCGGGGAGCATCACGGTGAGGGCGATGCCGTACTTGGCCACGGTGAAGAACTGGTATCCTTCCACCGTCTGATCGAGGCCGCTGATGAGCGCGGCCATCCAATGGAACGACGCGACGTACGCCGAGAGCGTGGCGAGCGCGAGCGCGCCCATGGCCCACTGCGTGACGGCGAGGGTCCGCATCGGATCGCGGAAGTGATCGGCACGGGTGCGGACCCAGAAGGCGCCGAGGGCGAGTCCGAGGATGAAGGCCGACAGCATGAGCTCGAACGAATGCGTCGCGCTGCCGAGCACCAGCGAGAGCATCCGTACCCAGCTGATCTCATAGATGAAGCTCGAGAGCGCCGTGCCGAGGCTGACGATCAGCAACACGCGCCAGAGCATCGGGAGTTCGGGATCCGGCTCGGCGGCCGGGACGACCGTCTCCGTGTCGACGGCACCGGTGTCGGCCTCGACGTCCTTGTTCATGCGGACGGCGGCGAAGACCGTGAGTCCGACGACGATATTGATGATCGCGGCGGTGAGCAGCGTCCCCGGCAGCCCGGCGAGCTTGATCAGGTAGAATCCGGAGAGGAGCACACCGGCCGCCGCGCCGATGGAGTTCGCGAAGTAGAGCAGGGAGATCATCCGGCCGGTGCCCAGTCCCGAGCCGCGTGCCTGACGGATCAACCCGGCGGTCATCAACGGGAAGGTGGCGCCGAGGAGGAGCGACTGCGGGAGGATCAGCGCGCTCGCGAGCACCCACTTGAGGATCGGGAGGAGCGCCCCGCCGGCGACGGCAGGAAAGAGCGTGTGGTAGGCGAAGTCGGTGGTCGCGAGGAACAGGTCGTGGAAGACCAGTCCGATGAGGCCGACCAGCACTTCCACCACGGCATATGCGACGAGCGGCTCCTTGACGCGCTCGGAGCGACTGGCCGCGAGTGCGGCACCGGCCGACATCCCGCCCAGATAGATGACGAGGACGATGACCTGACCGTACGCCGAGTGGCCGACGAAGAGCCCGAGATAGCGGCTCCAGATGGACTCGTAGATCAGGCCGGCGGCCCCTGACAGGACGAAGACGAGAGTCAGCAGGAAGGGCATCGGGATAAGCTACTCCGTTAGCGTGCGCGCACCACCATCTGCACGCCGTATCGCGGGCGCAGCGTGATCCG
>CAZAGK010000073.1:0-18475 GCA_964484775.1 uncultured Gemmatimonas sp.
GAGCTCGACGTCGTTCTCACGACGGGCGGCCGCCGAGTTGATGCGCTTGTAGTGATTGTAGACCGCGACCGCGAGCGCCTTCTTGGCCCCTTCCTGACCGATCACGTACTGGTCGAGGACGGACTTGATCTCCTGCGGCGCCGGAACGGAGGTGACCGCTTCCGCGACCTCGCGGTCCTCGTCTTCGGCGAGGATCTCGTTGCACAACGCGATGCACTCGTTGCAGATGTAGACCGAGGGGCCGGAGATGAACTTCCTCACGGAATCCTTGGACTTTCCGCAGAACGAGCACCGGAGGTGCCGATCGTGGGACATCGTCGTCATGAGTGGCGGTCGAGCCTCGGCGAGCGGTGGACTTCAGGCAGGGCGGTCCCGGCGACAGACCGTGTCTAGAGACGCCCCCACCTTGGACAAGTAACAGTACCCCCCGAAGGGGTCAAGCGAGCCGGCACATCGGGCTTGTGAACGATTTCACAAGCCCGACGCGCGGGCCTCTGATTCTCCGACTTACTTCGCGGCCGTCAGCGTCGCCGCCGCTGCCGCTTCTTCCTTCTTCGTGATCACGTGGTCGATGATGCCGTAGTTCTTGGCTTCCTCGGCCGACATGAAGAAATCGCGTTCCATGTCGCGCTCGATCTGCTCGAGCGGACGCCCCGTGTGCTTCGCGTACAGCCCGTTCATCGTGGCACGGAGATACAGGATCTCCTTCGCCTGGATCTCGATGTCCGCGGCCGTACCCTGCGCCCCACCCGACGGCTGGTGGATCATGATCCGCGAGTGCGGGAGCGCCGAGCGCTTGCCCGTCGAGCCCGCGCACAGCAGGAACGACCCCATCGACGCGGCCATCCCCATGCAGATCGTGTTCACCGGCGACTTCAGGAACTGCATCGTGTCGTAGATCGCCATGCCGGCCGACACCACGCCACCCGGCGAATTGATGTACAGGTGGATGTCCCTACCAGGATTATCGGCTTCCAGGAACAGAAGTTGCGCGATGATCATGTTGGCCACGTCATCGTTGATCGACGTGCCCAGGAAGATGATCCGGTCCATCAGCAGGCGCGAATACACATCGTAGCTGCGCTCGCCGCGGCTGGACCGTTCGATCACGTACGGATTCGGAATGATCGGCATATCGTCGTCGTCTCTTGAGGTCGGTGACTCGAACCCGGGACGCCCCTCGAGGGGCGCGCCGCTGTGGCCTGCGGTGCCGAGGAAGGCCTCGGGCACCGCGTCAGGTGCGTGAAGGTGCTGGCTAAGGTGCTGTGCGCGCTTACGCCTGCTCAACCGTGTTCCTGGAAAGGAGCCAGCCGAAGACCCGGTCCTCCGTGATCCCCCGCTCGATCTCACGGAGCCGCCCCGCCTTCTGCAGCGCCGCGTACACCTGCCCCACATCGGCCCCGCGGGCCGTCGCCATCTCGGCGACCTTCTCGTCCACGTCGGACTCGGTCGCGGTGAGGTTCTCCTTCGTCGCGATCGTCTCGATCACGAGATCGCGGCGCACCTGACGCTCGGCCATCGTCTTGAACTCGGCGCCGAACTTGTCCGCTTCCGTCGCCGGGATCTGATACGCCTCGGCGTACGCGCCCACGAGCTGACGCACCCAGGTCGGCGGCACGTCGAACGGATTGGCCTCGATCACCTTCTCCACGAGCGCGGTGCGCACGGCCGCATCGGCCTCGCGCAGCGTGTTCGCCGAGATGTCCTCGCGCACGGCGGCCAACAGGGCGGCCACCGAGTCGAAGTCGCCGAGCTCGCGCGCGAGCGCGTCGTCGAGGGCGGGGAGCGACTTGCGCTTCACGTCCTTCAGCTCGACACGCACCGTCTTGGTCTTGCCGCGCTGCGCCTCGTCGGGGAAGTCGTCGGGCCACTTCACCGGACGCTCGACCGTGGCTCCCGGCGCGAGCTCCATGATGACTTCCTCGATCGCGGGAATGGCCTGACCGGAGCCGAGGACGATCCGGTATTCCTTCCCCTCGGGGATGGTGCCCGTCTCGTCGGCCACGGCGAGCATGACCGAGGTCATGTCCCCTTCCTTGGCCTTCTCCTCGACCGGCTGCCAGGCGGCACGCTGCTCGCGGAGATGCTCGATCTGCTCGTTCACCATCTCGTCGGTGACGGCCGGGTTGGCGCGGGTGACGGTGAAACCGTCCACCTTGGTCAGCTCGATCACCGGCTTCACTTCGCAGTGGAGCTCGAAGGTGAGGTCCTCGCCATCGGCGAACTTCACGTCGTGCGCGTGCGGCTGCGTCACCGGCTCGAGCTTCTCCGTCTCGATGACCAGGGTGTACGCTTCGCGCATGAGCTGGTCGAGCGCTTCCTGCTCGATCTCGTTGCTGAAGCGCTTCTTGACGACGGCGACCGGCGCCTTGCCCGGGCGGAAGCCGGGGAGACGGACCTGCTTGGCGACACGCTTGACGGCCTTCTCCTTCTCCGCCGCGACACGAGTGGCCGACACCGAGATGCCGAGGCGCCGCTCGGCGCCTTCCGACTTCCGGGAAGTGACTTGGATATCCATGACGTCAAAATGGGTAAGAACCCCGTCGCTGGGAGTCCCGCGGCGGGGTCGTTGAGCCGTACTTCTATAACTGATAAATCTAACCCGGGGACACGCCCCGGTAGGGGCTAACCGGCGTACGCGGCCCCTGCGGCCTCGGCGGCCGCCCCGCCGGCGCCCGTGGCGTCGGTCCGCGCCTGCGCACGGACCGAGAGCAGGAGCGGGATCCCCATGGCCACGATCCCACCGGCCCAAGCCCATGTGAATCCATGAGTTACGCAGATGGTGGTGGCCATCACGCCGTTCACGGCGTAGAGGATCAGCGGGAAGCGGCTCCCCGACAGGCGTGCCGCGATGTCCGACGGGGACACGAAGTGGAGCATCACCCGGGCCACGACCGTTCCGGTGCCGATCCAGCCGATCCAGTTGGTGAGCGGCATGCCGTAGAAGAAGCCGGGCTCATGCCAGTACCAGTGCGCGGTCACGACCATCGCCGGATCCATCGCGACGTCCCACGCCGAGAGGATCAACCCGCCGTAGAAGGCCCAGCGCCAGCGCCCCGCGTTGGAGTCGTCGGCCTTCGCCAGACGTCCCACCATGGCGAGGCTGCAGTACAGCATGAACGTCCAGGAGATCGGGATCGGGAAGGGGACCAGTTCCGAGATCCGATAGCCGAGCAGATTCGTGTACGAGTACCCGCCGAAGGGATACCCGGTGCTGGTGCCGAGCAGTTCCGCCGAGAGCGAGACGAGCGACGCGTACACGAAGACCTTGATGGTCGTCGCCGTGCCGAAGCGGCCGAGTCCGTGCAGCAGCGCCGCGAGGAAGCCGAGGCAGACCACCGAGGGGCCGCTCACCTTCCAGCCGATCTCGTAGATCGTGCGATTGGGTTCCGTCTGCAGCCATTCCGGCGGCGGGCCCGAGAGGATCGTCGCGAAGGCCATGGACGCGAACAACGTGGCCATCACGTGGACCAGGAGCAGGACCCACGCGGTGCGGTCGGTCTTCGAGAGTGTGGTCAATCGATTCATGAGGCCATCTCTTCAGGGCGGGAGATCGTCCGGCCTTCCCAGTGGATCACCGGTTCCGTGGGCATCGTGCCATTGGAGACCGCCGCGCCATTGCGCCAGATGCTCCACATCAGTCGACCGCGCGCCCAGGTGCCGACGCGGGCGCGGGTGCTGAACGAGTCGTAGTCGTTGGATTCGATCGCGCTGAGGATCTCGGCGTAGCCGTCGGCGCAGGCGCGCGCGCAGCGCTGCGCGTCGGTCTCGAGCAGCGCGAGTCCGGGTGCGGCGGCGTCGTAGAGCGCACGGGCGCGCGCGATCTCGTGCTTCATGAAGGCCTTCCAGCGCTTCTGCTGGCCGAGCTTCGGATTGTGCAGGACTTCCTCGGTGTTGATCCCGAAGGCCGCGAGCGAGGCGGCCGGCAGATAGCAGCGCCCGCGCATGGCGTCCTCGCCCACGTCGCGCAGGATGTTCGTGTGCTGCAGCGCGACGCCGAGGGTGCGTGCGAAGCGCAGCGCCCGCTGGCGCGCCGCTTCGTCGCCGGCCACGCCGAACACATACGTGCACATCTCGCCGACGCTGCTCGCCACCCCTTCGCAGTAGGAGGTCAGCTCGGCCCAGGTCGCGTAGTGCGCGGGCGCGAGATCGACGGCCACACCGCCCATCAGTTCGAGCAGGGCCGAGGCGGGGACGCCGAACTCCTTGATGGTCCACGAGAGCTCGCGGTACACCGGCCCCTCGGGACGCCCATCGATCGCGGCGTGGAGTCCCGACATGTAGCCGGCCAGTTCCCGACGGAGCGTCTCGCGGTCCCCGGTGGCCCCGCGATCCACGATGTCGTCGGCGATGCGGCAGAAGGCATAGACCGCGAAGGCGCCGCGTCGCTTCCGCGGGGGCAGGAACCGACTGGCCACGGCGAAGGTCCGCGCGTGGAGTCGGGTGATCGCCTCACAGTGGCGTGCGTCGTTCATCGCGGGATAGATCACGCAGCATCTCCGATCAGGTCCGCTACGATCTTGCCGGAACTGATGACGCCCGGCAAGCCCGCGCCGGGATGCGTCCCGGCGCCGGCGAGGTACAGGTTGGGGATATCCTCGCTCACGTTGTGCGGCCGCATCCAGGCCGACTGCATGAGCGTGGGCTCCACCGAGAAGGCGCTCCCCAGATGGCTCGACATCGCATCGCGGAAGTAACGCGGGTCCACCCGACGCTCGCTGACGATGTGCTTGGAGAGCCCGGGCATGTAGCGCTCCTCGAGGTACGCCATGATGCGGTCGCGATACTCCTGCGCGGTCTTCTCCCAGTCCACATCGCCGCCCAGATGCGGCACCGGCGAGAGCACGTACCACGAGTCGCACCCCTCGGGCGCGAGGCTGGGGTCCGTCGCCGTGGGGCGGTGCAGATAGAGCGAGAAATCGGGAGAGAGCGTCTTGTTGGTGAAGATGTCCTCGAGGAGTCCCCGATAGCGCGGGCCCATGATGATCTCGTGATGCGCCATGTTCTCGTACTTCCGGTCCGTCCCGAAGTAGATCACGAAGAGCGACATCGAGTAGTTCATCCCCTTCACCTTCCGGTCGGTGTATTTCTTCCGGTAGCGCGAGGGGATGAGCTTGAGATAGGTGGTCGCCACGTCGCCGTTGCTCACCACGGCGTCGGCCTGCATCACCGTGCCGTCGGCCAAGCGCACTCCGGTCGCCCGGTTGCTGCGATCATCGACGAGGATCTCCTCGACGGCGGTGTTCAGTACGAGCTTGCCGCCGAGGTCCTGGAAGTACTCCACGAACGCCTGCACCAGCGCGCCGGTGCCTCCCATCGCGAACCACACCCCCCACTTCTGCTCGAGGTGGTGGATCAGCGCGTAGATCGACGTCGTGTGGAAGGGGTTCCCGCCCACGAGCAACGGATGGAAGGAGAACACCTGCCGCAGCCGATCGTCCTTGAGATGCTCGAAGGCGAACTTCGCGACCGACTTGTCGGAGCGCAGCCGGATGAGGTCGGGGAGCACCTTGAACATCGAGCTGAAGGTGCTGAACGGCTTGTCGATCAGGTCGAAGCCGGTCTTGAAGATCCGCTCCGCCTTCTTCAGGAAGCGCTTGTACCCTTCGACGTCGTCGGGATTGAACTTGCGCACCTGCGCGAGCACGTCCTCGCGGGTCCCGTTGTAGTGGAACACGGAACCGTCCTCGAAGCGCACGTTGTAGAACGGATCGATGGGGATCAGCTTCACGTAGTCGGCGGTCTTCTTCCCGCCGAGGGCGAAGAGGTCGTCGATCAGCCAGGGTGCGGTGACGATGGTCGGGCCGGCGTCGAACGTGAAGCCGTCCTGCTTCCACACGTAGGCGCGCCCGCCGGGCTTGTCGCGCTGCTCGAGCACCGTGACCTCGTGCCCCTGCGCGCGCAGCCGGATCGCCGCGGCCAATCCGCCGAACCCACTTCCGATAACGATGATGCGCATCAGCGAATGAACGCCTTAAGTCGGGGGGAAAGTTCTCAATGCGAAAGGTGGGACTCGAACCCACACGCCTTATTAGGGCACAGGATCCTAAGTCCTGCGCGTCTGCCAGTTCCGCCACTCTCGCAAGGCTGCTTGAAGCTACATCATCGGGGACGATTCGGGATGGTTACATGGGTCCGGTCGCTGTTCGGGTTCACCGCTCCGCCTGAGGGTATGCTCGACTGTCCCCACACTTAAAGCCGAGTGCCGAAGTCGGAGATCACGGGCCGATTCCCTCTCATCGCGTGCCAACGTGAACTCAATCCAGAGTTCGAATTGCTGGCGTTCGTGATTGTAGTTGAGTGCGTTCTCCGCCGCAGCGTCCGTCGACGTACTCATGGGCAAAGGCACTCCGACCGAGCAATCGCCTCGCGGCCGTGTCATCGACTCGCCCGATGGTGGGCCGACAGACCCATCGCGCGTCCGGAAGCACTGGGGTCCTATCGGCTCCTTGCCCCCTCCCCGCGACAGGACGGAGAGCGAACCTTGGCCTTCAGCCGGGCCACAAGTGGCGCGAATCCGCCGTCAATCTACAGGTCTCAAAGACTATCCGCTACACGCTTTTGCGCCAACTCGCTCCTCTAGAAAGTGGCGCAAAAACGTGTAGCGCGAAAGTCGTGGCGTCGGCATGTTCGCCTAGCGCAGCATGGTTCGGCGACTTGCTCAGCCACGCGGTTGCGCGTCAGTCATCCTTTGAGGGGGTTCCCGATGAGACTAGCGTCACTCGCGAGTATCGCAGTTGCTGTAGCAGTCACGGTTGCTGCGACAAACCCGACAGGCTCGGAGCGAACCACGCTCAGGGCAGATCAGCGGGCGGAGAAGGGCCATGTTGCCATCCCGCGAGTCGGGAATCCCAAAGCCTCAATCGATATCTATATTCCACAGCCGAAATCGTTGTCGATGCGTCGTATGATGTTCACTCCAGTAGCCAGGACGGTGCACTTTGAGGGCGAGGGCGTCTTGCGCAAACTGGCGTGGCCCGAAGTGGCAAAGGCGGCGCTGCGAAAGTCTACACTGGACAGTGCGCGTACTGCGCTGCGGAAGTACGCGAAGCTCGCACCCGGATCGGCAGCTGACGTGGCGCTCTCCTTGCAAATCCTAGACATCTTGGACGCGCCGTCCACGCAAGAGTTTCACCGACGCGTACAATTACTTCCGGTGTCGCTGACCAAGGAAATCGTCGTGGACGAGAGGGGCAACAGGATTCGTCGAACTCGGGTTGCCGTGCGCGGTGTCGAGGCGGCGCAGATTGCCCGCCCCATGGTTACGCGTGACTCTGAGCGAGAGTCGTCCGACCCGGCACGGTCAGCTGAGGTCGGTGGACCATCGGCGAGTGACGAAGTGATCGGTTCTTGGAGCGCTGGCAGCGTGGTGGACTGCTCTTACGCTGATGACTTTGGCTCATGGTCAGGTGACTGCGCGACCGAACAGGACGTTGATGACCTTGTGAGTACGCTGGCGTCGGTCGGCGTGGCCGCCTCCGGTATCCAGAACGACATCGACGGCAGTTGCTCGACTCGTCCCAATGACTGCTGGTACGACCAGGACCTGGGAAGTGGGATCGGCGGTCCCAGCGCGAGTTCAGATCGACGCAACTGTTTCCTTGAGGTTGCCGGCTACATCGGCGCTACGCTGTATATGGGTGCTCGCATCGCTGCAGCCGCTGGTCTAGCGACGGCGGCTGCACCACCGCTGATGGCAATCGTTGAGGCGATCCTTTGGGTCGGCGGTACCTTCGCACTAGCAGTAGGCGCGGCGTATCTAGCGGCAACCTGTCTCGCAGAGACCTGAGCGTTCGGAAATCCTGACCGTCCACTTGACGCGGACGGTCGGTTCTGGGACATTCACGAGGGTCATGATCGATCGCTCGCTTTCGCGCGCGGGTCATCCCTCTTTTGCGGAGGTGCTTCAGGATGGACTGGTCTCTAGTTCTAGCCGCTGTTGGCTTGGGGTTCGTCGGGCTGGCGGTACTTGCCGCAATGCGGCAAGAATCTCCAGATACGAGGCGAGTGTTGCACGCGAGCCTCGCGGCGATTGGATTCGCTGCGGCTGTCGTGTCGATGCGAATCTTGCCAGACGGGGCAGTGCGTGCTTCAATGGCCACGATCAGCTTGGCAATGGCGCTATACTTCACTGCACATGAGGTCGTAAGCTCTATCGCCGCGCTGCGTCACCGGGCGTAGGTCGAACTTGAAGACGCGGCCGCGAGCGAATGCGCTCGCGGCCGCGTCTTGAGTTGGTGGTCGCGTGCCGAGCGCCGACGATCAGTTCTCGCCGACGCGTAGGTTCACGACCGCCGTCTGGCCGATCGTGCCGTCGCCGTTGTAGCGCGCCACCTTCACGCCGATGAAATCCCCTTCCTTCATCCCGGCGATCGCCTTCTGGAGGTCGGCCGCGCTCTTGATCGGGATGCGCTGCGGGAAGACGATGTCGGTGATCACGTCGCGGACACCGATCGACCGCGAGGCGGCGGCGGGGCCCCCACGCTCCACTTCCTTCACGAACGCCCCGAACACCTCGGTCTTGGCGGCCTTGAGGAGCTCCGGCGGCGGCGCCGTCACGGTGATGCCGAGCTTCTTGACCACCACCGTCGTGGCCGACCCGCTGCTCGGCGTCTCCTTCTCACGCGCCGCCGAAGCCACCGTGGCCTTCTCCGCTTCGGCTTCCATCAGCTTGATGCGGAACGTCTGCTTCTTGCCGTAGCGCAGCCCCTCGAGCTCGATCGACTCGCCCGGCTGATGCGAGCGCACGATGCGCTGCAGCGTGCTCACGCGGTCCACCGGCTTGCCGTCGGCCTTCACGATCACGTCGCCCGCCTGCAGCCCCGCCTTCTCGGCCGGACTGTCGTCGATCCCGCTGAAGTCGCCGATCTTCACGCCGGCGATCTCCTTGAGGCCGTTGACCGCGGCGTCCTCGGCCGTGATCTCCTGGATGCGCACGCCCATGATGGCGCGGCGCACGCGGCCGTGGGCGATGATGTCGTCCATCACCGTCTTGGCCAGCGTGATCGGGATCGCGAAGCCGTAGCCGGCGTACGTCCCGGTCTGGCTGGCGATCGCGCTGTTGATGCCGATCACTTCACCGCGGATGTTCACCAGCGGACCACCCGAGTTGCCGGGGTTGATCGCGGCGTCGGTCTGGATGAAGTCCTGGATCGCGTACGTGTTGTTGTTCAGCCCGCGCAGCTCGTTCGAGCGCCCCTTGGCGCTGATGATGCCGGCGGTGACGGTGAAGTCGAGTCCCAGCGGGCTCCCGATGGCCACCGCCCACTCTCCGACGCGGACCTTGGAGTCGTCGCCGAGCGCGATCGCGGGGAAGTCCTTCCCCTCGATCTTCAGCACGGCCACGTCGGTCTGCGGATCGGTGCCGATGATCTTGGCCTTGAAGGTGCGACGGTCGGAGAGTCCGACGGTCACACGGTCGGCCCCTTCGACGACGTGGTTGTTGGTGAGCACGTAGCCGTCGGTCGAGACGATGAAGCCCGTCCCGGTGGCTTCCGAGCCGCGGTCCTGCTGACGCGGGTCATCGAAGAACTGCTCGAACCCCGGCGGCAGATTGCGCAGCTGCGGGTTGCGGGTGCTCGCCTTGCGGGCGTCGGTCTGCGCGTCGATCGAGACCACGCCGGGCGTCACGTGCTCGGCGATGGCGACGAAGGAGTTCTGCTGATCGACGAGGGAGCTCGAGACGCCGGCGAGCGGCTTCCCGGCGGTGCCGCGGACCTGGGCACCGACGATCTTCGTCCAGTCCATGGACGACGCGAACATCACACCGCCGATGAAGGCGGCACTGGCGATGATGGCGATCTTGGGCTTGGAGAGGTTCAGGCTCATGGTTCGTGTCCGGTTGCGAGAGTGGTGCTCTCGTTTAGACCCGGAGGCGACGCGGAAAGTTTCCGCGTCGCCCCCGACTGCCTTGTGCTGAACGATAACTACTTCTTGTTCTTGTCGTCGTCGACGATCTCGTAATCGGCCTCGGCGACCTCTTCCTTCTTGTCGCCGGCCGGTGCTTCGTCGGCCGCCGGAGCGCCTTCGCCCGGGGCCTGCGCCGACTGGGCGGCGTACACCGCCGTGCCGGCCGCCTGGAAGGCCGCGTTCAGCTCTTCGAGCGCGCCCTTGATCTCGTTCATGTCGTCACCCTTGTGCGCCGAACGGGCGCGGGTCACGGCGGCGTCGAGACGCGTCTTGAGCTCGGCCGGCACCTTGTCGGCCCACTCCTTCGACTCCTTCTCCACCTGATACGCCAACGTATCGAGACGGTTCCGGGTGTCGATCTCCTCGCGCTTCTTCTTGTCCTCGGCGGCGTTCGCCTCGGCGTCCTTGACCATCTTGTCGATCTCGGCGCCGCTGAGGCCGCTCGAGGCCTCGACGCGGATCTTCTGTTCCTTGCCCGAGGCCTTGTCCTTGGCGGCCACGTGCAGGATGCCGTTGGCGTCGATGTCGAAGGTCACCTCGACCTGCGGCATGCCGCGCGGAGCGGGTGGGATCCCCGTGAGCTGGAACTTGCCGATCGTCTTGTTGTAGACGGCCAGTTCGCGCTCGCCCTGCAGCACGTGGATCTCGACCGTGGTCTGGTTGTCGTCGGCGGTGCTGAACACCTCCGACTTCTTGGTCGGGATGGTCGTGTTGCGCGGGATGAGCACCGTGGTCACGCCGCCCAGCGTCTCGATGCCGAGGGAGAGCGGGGTGACGTCGAGCAGGAGCACGTCCTTCTGCTCGCCGGTCAGCACGGCGCCCTGGATGGCGGCACCGACGGCGACCACCTCGTCCGGGTTCACGCCCTTGTTCGGCTCCTTGCCGAAGAAGCCCTTCACGACTTCCTGCACCTTCGGGATGCGCGTGGAGCCGCCGACGAGGAGGATCTCGTCGACTTCCGACGGCTCCATGCCGGCGTCCTTCAGCGCCTTCTTCATGGGCTCGAGCGTGCGCTGGACGAGGTCGTCCACGAGCTGCTCGAACTTGGCGCGGGTGAGCTGGTAGTTGAGGTGCTTGGGGCCCGAGGCGTCGGCGGTGATGAACGGGAGGTTGATGTCCGTGCTCATCGTCCCCGACAGCTCGATCTTGGCCTTCTCGGCGGCTTCCTTGAGGCGCTGGAGCGCCATCGGGTCCTTGGAGAGGTCGATCGCCTGGTCCTTCTTGAACTCGGCCACGAGCCAGTCGATGACCTTCTGGTCGAAGTCGTCGCCGCCGAGGTGGGTGTCACCGTTGGTGGACTTCACCTCGAACTGCCGGGTGCCGTCCACTTCGTAGAGCTCGAGGACCGAGATGTCGTAGGTGCCGCCGCCGAGGTCGAACACGGCGACCTTCTCGTCCTTCTTCCCCTTCTTGTCGAGGCCGTAGGCGAGCGCGGCGGCCGTCGGCTCGTTGACGATGCGGAGCACGTCGAGCCCGGCGATCTTGCCGGCGTCCTTGGTGGCCTGGCGCTGCGAGTCGTTGAAGTAGGCCGGGACGGTGACCACGGCCTTGGTGACCGGGTGACCGAGGTAGTCCTCGGCGGTCTGCTTCATCTTCTGGAGGATCATGGCCGAGACCTCGGGGGGCGTGTAGCGCTTCCCCTGGACTTCGACCGAGGCGAGGTCGTTGGTGCCGCTCTTGACCGCGTACGGGACGCGGGCGATCTCGCTCGTGACTTCGGGCATCTTGCGGCCCATGAAGCGCTTGATCGAGAAGACGGTGTTCTGCGGGTTCGTGACGGCCTGGCGCTTGGCGATCTGTCCGACCAGGCGCTCGCCGTCCTTGCTGAAGCCCACCACCGACGGGGTCGTGCGACCGCCCTCGGCGTTGGGGATGACGACCGGGTCGCCACCTTCCATCACTGCGACGACGGAATTGGTGGTCCCAAGGTCGATACCGATCACCTTGTCAGCCATGTGCTTGCGATCCTTAGAGGTAAGTGAGGTTCAGGATGGCGCTACTTGGGGTGGTGAGGTGCAAGGATGGGGCCAAGAAATCGGGTCAAATTGACGGATTTAGCGGGGAATCAGGGCGAGGACAGGGTGCCAAAATGGCACTCCTGCCAAGCGCGGCGGAGCCTGGTCGCGCCGGGCCTCCTGATGCTCCGTAACAATCAAGCAACAACGACGGTACCCCCTATTCGAGTGTTTGCTGGGGCGTTGGCGGTACCGTAACTTTCCTTGATACCACTGAGCACTTCCCCCACCTGTCAGTCCTGCCCCGGAGAGATTCCCCGTGCGGCTCATTCCGAAAGACGAAGGCTTCTTCGAGTTGTTCGACGGCCTCGCGGTGCGCATGACGCGCTCGGCCTCGCTCCTCAATCAGTTGTTCACCGAACCCGGGCAGCTCGACCGTTACGTCGCGCAGATCAAGGAGATCGAGCACGAGGCGGACGAGATCACGCACGAGATCATGAACCGGATCGACCGGAGCTTCGTGACCCCGCTCGATCGCGAGGACATCCATCTCCTGGCGACGCGCCTCGACAACGTCGTGGACCTGATGGACGGCACCGCGCGCCGGGCCAAGATGTTCCACATCCATGATCGCAAGGAACCCGCCAAGGAGCTCACCCGCGTGCTGCTCGCGGCCACCGAGCAGATCGCCCTGGGCGTGACCTCGCTCAAGGACGCCCGCCAGGTGCAGGTGATCGGGCGCGAGGTCAAGCGCCTCGAGGAAGAGGCGGACGCGATCTACTCCGATGCCGTCGGCGCCCTGTTCGAGGGGACGCCGGACGCGCTCGAAGTGATCAAGTGGAAGGAGCTCTACGACAATATCGAGCATGCGATCGACGAAGCCGAGGACGTGTTGAACGTGCTGGAGAGCGTCTCCCTCAAGAACAGCTGACGCGTGCTCACGTACGTCTTCATCATCGTCGTCATCGCGATCTGCTTCGACTTCATCAACGGCTTCCACGATTCCGCGAACTCCATCGCGACGATCGTCGGGACCCGGGTGCTGAGTCCGCTGGCGGCCGTGCTCTGGGCGGCGACCTTCAACTTCGTCGCCGCGTTCATGGGGAACATCGCCGTCGCCAAGGCGGTGTCGGGCGGGTTCGTCGATCAGCACATCGTCGACGCGAATGTGATCTGCGCCGCGCTCATCGGCGCGATCATCTGGAACCTCTTCACCTGGTATTACGGGATCCCCTCCAGCTCGAGCCACGCGCTGATCGGCGGCTTCGCCGGCGCGGCGATCGCCAAGGGGGGCTTCGCCGCCCTCACCTGGGGCACCAAGTGGATCCAGACGCTCTCCTTCATCGTCATTTCGCCGACGCTCGGCATGCTCGTGGGCTTCCTGCTCATGGCGCTCGTGCTGAACCTGTTCCAGAAGGCATCGCCGCGGCGCGTGGACAAGGTGTTCCGACCAGGGCAGCTCGCCAGTTCGGCACTCCTCTCCTTCGCGCACGGGCAGAACGACGCGCAGAAGACCATGGGGATCATCGTCGGGTTGCTCGTCGCGACGCAGGGGTACTTCGTCAACGAGACGGGGTTCTGGCACCACTTCTACCTCGCCGACAACAAGCATGTGCCGGTGTGGGTGGAGATGGCGGCGTATAGCGCGATCTCCCTGGGCACACTGTTCGGCGGCTGGCGGATCGTGCACACCATGGGCTCGCGCATCACGCGGCTCCGTCCGGTGGGGGGATTCGCCGCCGAGGGGGGCGGTGCGTTGGTGATCCTGGTGGCGACCGCGTACGGCATCCCGGTGAGCACGACGCACACCATCACGGGGTCCATCGTCGGCGTGGGTGCGACGAACCGGTTGTCGGCGGTGCGCTGGGGACTCGCGAGCAAGATCGTCTGGGCGTGGGTCGTGACCATTCCTGCGGCCGGTGCGATGGCTGCCATCAGCTACCTCCTGCTCTCGTCCACGATCAAGCTCTAGTCCGTGACGCATCACCGTGCGGACCCGACGTTGTTCATCAACCGGGAACTCTCCTGGCTGGAGTTCAACGCACGAGTGCTCGCGGAGGCGTACGACGAGCGGAATCCGCTGCTGGAGCGGCTGAAGTTCCTGGCCATCTTCCACAGCAACCTCGACGAGTTCTACATGGTGCGCGTGGCGGGGCTGCGCCGACAGATGTCGGCGCGCGTCCCCCATGTGAGCAACGACGGACTCACCGCGCGCCAGCAGCTCGATCTGATCGACCGCCGCGTGCGGGAGATGACGGAGTCGGTGCAGCACTGTCTGCACGAGGTCCTGCTCCCGGCGCTCGCCCCGCACGGGGTGCGCATCGTGGCGATGCACGAGCTCACGGAGTCGGAACGTGCCGCGGTCGACGCCTTCTTCGACCAGCAGGTCTTCCCGGTGCTCACGCCGCTCGCGGTGGACCCCGGGCATCCGTTCCCGTACATCTCCAACCTCTCGCTCTCGCTCGCGGTGGAGCTGCGGCATCCCGAGTACGGGGACGATCGCTTCGCGCGGGTGAAGGTCCCCAAGTCGCTGTCGCGCTGGGTCGCGGTGCCGGGACGGGTGCATCAGTATCTCCCGCTCGAAGCGGTAATCGGCGCGCATCTCACCCGGCTCTTTCCGGGGATGCAGATCCTCGGATCGCACGCCTTCCGGATCACCCGGTACAGCGATCTCGAGATCGCCAACACCGAAGAGCCCGAGGATCTGCTCGCGACGATCGAGGAGCAGGTGTTCCAGCGGCGCTTCGGCGAGGTGGTCCGCCTCGAGGTCCAGGCGGGGATGCCGGTCGCCCTGCGCACGCTCCTGCTGGATGAGCTCCGTGAGAGCGAGGACCCCGAGTTCGAACCGCTGAGCGATCGTGAAGTGCAGGCGGGCGGACCGTTGCTCGATCTGGCCGATCTGATGGCGCTCGCGGGGACGGACATCCCCGAGTTGCGCGACGCGCCCTTCGTGCCGACGGTGCCCCCGGAACTGCGCGATCCCGAGCAGTCGATCTTCGACGTGGTGCGCTCTCGCGACCTGCTGGTGCACCACCCGTTCGATTCCTTCGGCGCGACGGTGGAGCAGTTCATCGCCGCGGCCGCCAAGGACGAGCGCACGCTCGCGATCAAGATGACGCTGTATCGCACCTCGGGCGACGGCGCGATCGTGCGCGCGCTGATCGACGCCGCGCAGCGTGGCATCCAGGTGGCGGTGCTCGTCGAGCTGCAGGCGCGCTTCGAGGAAACCAACAACATCACCTGGGCGCGCACGCTCGAGTCATACGGCGTGCACGTGGCCTACGGGCTCCCGGGCTTGAAGATCCACGCCAAGACGGCGCTCGTCGTCCGGCGTGAGGCCGACGGCATCCGGCGCTACGTGCACCTCGGCACCGGCAACTACAACGGCCGCACCGCGCGCACCTACACCGACATCGGGCTCTTCACCTGCAGTGAGGCCATCGGCGCCGACGTGAGCGATCTCTTCAACTCGCTCACCGGATTCTCACGGCAGCTGGTGTACCGCAAGCTCGCCGTGGCGCCGAGCGGACTGCGCGACACGGTCATCGCGATGATCGACCGCGAGGCCGCGCACGCGCGGGCCGGACGCCCGGCGCGGATCATCGCCAAGATGAACGCCCTGGTGGACTCCGAGACGATCCTCGCGCTCTACGCGGCGTCGGAGGCCGGGGTGGAGATCGACCTGATCATCCGCGGCATCTGCTGCCTGCGTCCCGGTCTCCGCGGCGTGAGCGAGCGCATCCGCGTGACGAGCATCATCGGCCGGTTCCTGGAGCACTCGCGGCTCTGGTACTTCGGCAACGATGGCGCGAGCGAGTACTGGATCAGCTCCGCCGACTGGATGCCGCGCAACTTCGACCGTCGCGTCGAGGCGGCCACGCCGATCGAGGACCCGGCCCTGCATCCGCGTCTCCGGGCATTGCTCGAGACCTGCCTGGCCGACAACCGGCAGGCCTGGGAGCTGAGCGCCGAAGGGGGCTACGCGCAGCGGCATGTGCAGGGCGTGCCGGAGCTCTCCACGCACCGCCAGCTGATGCTCGAGTCGTGGGGGCAGGGGAAGGACGCGACCCCGCCGCGCGCCTCCGGCGCTCGGGAGACGGTCGGACCGCGCTACGGTTGAGCGTCCGCGGGGCGTGACGCATCGCCCCGCGCAGCAGCTACTCGACCGACTCGACCATCGTCGCGTCCTGCACCACGCGACCATCGGGGCCGACGATCTCGACCGGTGTGCCGATCAGCTCGGCGAGCAGCGACGACTTGCGCGCCGCCCCCCAGAGCTCGAGCCGCAGTGACTTCGCCCGAGGTGCGGCCACCGGCGTGATGCGCAGCGCACGCTCCATCCACCGGACCTTGATCCGGTCCACGGCGCCGACATGCCCGCGGTCGAGGCCGTCGGCGATGCGCAGGAGCGCGGAGAGCCGCTTGATGCGCGCGCGCGTCCCCTTCTGCAGGGCCGCGTACTCCTGATGCTTCCGGCGATCGGGCGTCGACCCGCGGTGATAGCGCGCGACATGCGCCACGATCACCTTCTCCGTCGGTGACATCCCCAGCAGTTCGGCGTGCAGGATCAGATGGTACGAGTGCTTGTTGTGCTTCTGATAGTTGATGTGGTAGCCCACGTCGTGCAGCAGCGCCGCATCGGCGAGGATCTGCCGGTCGGCGGCCTCGCAACCCAGCCGCATGCCGACCGCGTCGAACAGTTGCAGCGCGATCCGCTGGACCTGCCGCGAGTGCGGTTCCTCGTAGTGACAACGTTCGGCGAACTCCCGGACCGAGCGTTCGCGGGCCTCGCCGGGGTCGGCGATGCTCGGCTTCACGCGGGCCAGATCGAGGAGCAGTCCCTCGCGGATGCCGTAGGCGGAGGCGCCGATCTCGCGGGGCTCGACGCGCGCGAGCACCTCGGCGGCGACGGCGAGCCCGGCCACGATGATGTCCGCGCGTCCCGCGTTGAGTCCCGGCACGGCGAGCCGTTCCTCGACCGACATCTCGGCCAGCATCTCCAGGACATGCTCGACCTCGGAACGCGGGATCCGCGTGCCATGCACGGAGCGCGCGGCGCGCATCCCTTGGCGGGCGAGGTAGATCCCCGCGAGGTTCGTGAAGGTCCCGCCCGAGCCGATCACCTCCGCGCCGCGCCAATCACGCACCGGGAGTGCGGCGCGGATATCGTCGCGGATGTACTTGCGGAGCTTCTTGATGGCCTTGGGCGTGCTCCCCTTGCTCAGGAAGCGCTCGGTCAAGCGGAGGGCGCCGAAGGGGAGCGAGACGAGATGCTCCACGAGTCCTTCCGCCGCGAGCGCGAGCTCGAGCGACCCACCCCCGATGTCCATGACGACGCAACGACCGTGACCGAGCTCGAAGTGCGCGAGCGCGGAGCGATACGCGAGCTGCGCCTCCTCCGAGCCGTTGAGCAGACGGACCTTCAACCCCGTCTGCTGACGGACTTTCGTGAGGAAGAGCGCGCCGTTCGTGGCGTCGCGCACGGCGCTCGTGGCCACCGCTTCCACCCGCTTGGCCCCGAGCTGCTTGGCCAGTGTCGACATGCGCTGCAGGCACTCGAGCGCCATGCGCATGGGTTCGTCGCCGAGCGCGCCCGTCTCGGAGAGGCCGGCGCCGAGGCGCGGCGCCGCCTTCATCTCGTCCACGATCCGGATGGCGCCGGTCGGACTCACGTCGGCGACGATCTGGCGGATGGAATTCGAGCCGATATCGATCGCGGCGATGCGCTGCTCCCCCTCGTCGCCCTGCGGGCGATTCGGGCCGTCGGTGGTCGCGAGGCGGAGGGGAGGCAACGTGGTCATGTCATGGGGAAGGAGCGGTGGAGCAGGGGCCCGTTCCGATCTGGCCGACCAGTGAATCGTAGTGGACGACGATGCCGTTCGGGAGCGGGACGTACTCGAGCGATCCCGCCTCCTTGGCGCCTTCGTGGAGGGCCCAGCGCACGAAGGCGACGATGCGTTCGCGGCGGGTGGCGTCCGGGTAGCGGCGCGGGATGACCAACCAGGAGATCGCGACCACCGGATAGGCGCCGGCGCCGGGACGATTCACCATCGCGCCGGTCCGCTCGAGGGTGGCGGTGTCGAGGAGCGCCAGGGCGGCGCGCACCCCGTCCGCCGAGGGCGAGGTGGCGCTCCCGCTGGCATCGACGATCCGCGCGGTGCGCAGCAGCGACTGGCGTGCGTACGCGATCTCCACGTAGCCGATCGCGCCCGGCGTTTGGCGGATGCGCGCGGCGACTCCCTCGTTCCCTTCTTCCGCCGTTCCCACCGGCCAGTTGGGTTCGTTTCCCGTGGCGCGAGGCCAGAGCGGGCTCGCGCCGAGATAGTTCGCGAAGGTGGCGGAGGTGCCGCTCCCCGCTCCGCGGTGCACGACCTGCACCGGCCGGTCAGGGAGTCGGACCGACGGATTGAGACGCGCGATCCGCGGATCGTTCCAGCGCCGTACCCTGCCGCTGAAGATCGCCGCCAGCGCGTCGCGGTCGAGCACGATCGAGGTATCGACGCCCGGCAGCTGGTACGCCACCGCGATCGCGCCGGCCACCATCGGGACCTGGATCGCGCCACCACAGCCGATCGTGTCGAGCGTCGCCCGCCCGAGCGGGAGGTCGCTGG
>CAZAGK010000074.1:0-17796 GCA_964484775.1 uncultured Gemmatimonas sp.
GGAACGGATAACCGCTGAAAGCATCTAAGTGGGAAGCCGTCCCCAAGATGAATTCTCCCTGGAGCCTTGAGCTCCCTAAAGGGCCGTAGGAGACCACTACGTCGATAGGCCGCACGTGGAAGATGAGCAATCATCTCCAAGCGCAGCGGTCCTAATCGCCCGTGAGGCTTGACTACTCCCCACCCTTCCAAGGGTGGGCTGGAATACAAACGCCGCAGAGCATTCGCACGATCTATTTGGACTCGTCCAAACGATTCTTAGTACTCCGATCATTACCCATTCCCATAGTCAACTTTGACATACGCTGGCGACTAGAGCGTAGGGGCCACACTCGTTCCCATTCCGAACACGATCGTTAAGCCCTACAGCGCCGATGGTACTCCGATTGAGAGATCGCGGGAGAGTAGGCCGTCGCCGGCACCTTTTGGTCCTCCCAAGGACCGCATGCAAAACCCCAGCCCCTCAAAAGGCTGGGGTTTTGTGCGTTCTACACGCCCCCAACCCCCGCATCACCTGTTTCCGCAACCTCCCGCCACTCGTCTCCACTCGATGACCACTCGCGCAGGTTTCGTCACCGTCGCCGGCAGACCCAACGCCGGCAAATCGACCCTGCTCAACAGGCTCGTAGGTCAGCACCTCGCCATCACCAGCCCCAAACCGCAGTCCACCCGAGACCGCGTGGTTGGTATCATCTCCGACGACGACTCCCAGATCGTCCTCTTCGACACCCCAGGGCTCCTCGAGCCCAAGTACGACCTGCAGCGCTCCATGCACGGCGCCGCACGAAAGGCCCTCGAAGAAGCCGACGTCATCGTCCACTTGATCGACGCGAGCGAAGGACTCCAGCCCGAACACCTCGCTACCGCCGTGAACGGCACCGGGGCCCGCGACTTCCGCGCCCCCATCATCCTGGCCTTCAACAAGGTCGATGCCCTCACCCCGGAACGGCTCGAGGCCCTCAAGGCCGAGTTCCCCGAGGCGGCCATGATCTCGGCCCGGACGGGGGAGGGCATCAAGTTCCTCCTCAAGTCGGTGCGGAAGCTGCTCCCCGAGAGCCCCTTCCTGTACGACGCCGAGGACGTCTCCACCCAGCAGATGCGCTTCTTCGTGGCCGAGATGGTCCGTGAATGCGCCCTGGAACAGCTGGACGACGAGGTCCCCTACAGCGTGGCCTGCGAGATCGAGGAATTCCGGGAGACCGGCTCCCCGGTGTACATTCGAGCAGTGCTGCATGTGGAACGCGACAGCCAGAAGCAGATCCTGATCGGCGCCGGTGGTGCGCGGATCAAGGCGATCGGCAAGGAGGCGCGCCGCAAGATCGAACCGCTCGTCGGGGGGCCGGTATACCTCGACCTGTGGGTGAAAGTGCTGACCAACTGGAGGCGGAACCCGAACTCGTTGCGACGACTCGGCTACGATCTCCCCGACGAACGAAAGCCATGACGCTCAACCCCCAGCTCCGCGCGATCCTCGTCTGCCCCAAGTGCAAGGGCGCGCTCACGGACGCCGATGAGGGACGCGGACTCGACTGTCCGAAGTGCCTCGTCCGGTATCCGGTCCGCGACGGGATCCCCGTGATGCTGATCGACGAGGCCACGCCGATCGAGGCGCCGACCGCCGGGTGAGTAGCGCCGCGACGGCATTCGTGTTCGCCCGCGCGCTCGACGCGCTCCCGCCAGCCGTGATCCAATGGCTGGAGGACGCGCACATGCTGCAGGTGTGCGTACACGAGGCCGATGACCTGCTCGACGCCGCACTCCGGAGCCGTCCGCGCATGGCGATCTTCGACGCGCGCGAGGGCCCGATCGCGGAGAGCACGGCCATCGAGGCCTGTCGCCGGTTGAAGCACGACTCCTTCACCGGCATCGTGCCGTCGGTGATGCTCGTCGCCGAACTCGATGCGGTGCCGGCCGCGTTCGCCGCGGGCGCCGACGAGGTGCTCACCGCGGACTTCGCCGATCTCGTCACCCGCGCGCGCCTGGACGCCATGCTGCGCCGGAGCGACCGCGACGTGCACGTGCATCCGTCCACCCGCCTCCCCGGCGCCATCGAGATCGAAGGGGACATCGGGGCCCGACTCGGCCGACAGGAACTGTTCGCGGTCTGCTACGCCGATCTCGATCATTTCAAGGAATACAACGACCGCTACAGCTACTACGACGGCGATCGGGTGATCCGGATCCTCTCCAAGATCCTGCACGACGTGGTGAAGGGGACCTGCGGTGAAGCGGGCTTCGTGGGGCATATCGGCGGCGATGACTTCATCTTCATCATGCCGCTGGAGCGTCTGAACGAGACCTGCACCGAGATCGTGCAGACCTTCGACCAGCTGGTCCCGTTCCAGTACTCGGAGCAGGATCGGCGGGCGGGCTATTATTTTGGGAAGGACCGGCGCGGTCAGCTGCACAAGGTGCCGCTGATGACCGTGTCGATCGGCGTGGTGACCAACGAACGGCGGCATTTCACCCACCCGTCCCAGGTGAGTGAGCTCGCCACCGAGATGAAGAGCTACGCCAAGTCGTTGCCGGGATCGGTCTTCTCGGTGGATCGCCGTGGCGACACGCCGCAGGACGGGCAGCAATCGGTCCCGCCGTCAGCTTCGAATGTCGAGGGAGGGGAGTCGTGAACGTATCGTGCCCAACCTGCACCACGGTGTTCCGCATCGATCCGGCCAAGGTGCCGCTCGGCGGGATCCGCGCGCGCTGCTCGGAATGCGGCGGCGCGATCGACGTTCCGGACAGTGACTGGAACGAAGGGGTGACGCTCACGCCGCAGCATGTGGCGGCGTTCGATCAAGGGGCAGGGTGGGCGGTGGATCCCTTCGCCACGCCGTTGATGAACCCTGCGGTGCCCGCAGTGCCGACTCCGGCAGCGCCGACGCCGCGGAGTTCGGGTGCGGTGCGCGGGTCGGGGGCGGTCCGACGGGCATCGATCGAGGCGATGATCGACTCCGACAGCGCCGCGGCGCCGGAACCGGAGTTCGAGGACGAGGGGCCGTTCGGGGAACCGTTGGCCGCAGAACCGCCGCCGATCGCGCCCACCCCTGCGGTCGCGCAACCGCTGGTGCCGACCCCTGTCGCTCCTGCGGTTGTCGTCCCGACCCCGGTCGCCGCGCAGCCGGCTGTCCCGACCCCGGTCGCGCCCCGCCCGGCGATGCCTCCGATCGCGCGCCCCGGGGCCGCACGCCCGGCCGTGCCGACCCCACGCTTCGGAACGCCGGTCGCACCGGTGCCCCGGGTGGCCGCCCCCGCGATCCCCACGCGCCCGCTGGGGACGCCGGTCGTTCCTCCGGTCGCCCCGCCCGCTGCGGCGGCAGCGGCGCCGTCCGTGGGAGTGCCACGCACCCCTGCCGCGCCGACCCAGCCGAGCATTCCGGCGGTTCCTGCGGCATCGGGGAAGCCGACCCCCGGCTCCGGTCGTGTGGTGAATCCGTTCCTGACCAACGACCCGTCGACCAAGGCCAAGCGCCTGGCGCGGGCCCTCGTGTCGGACATGATCGCCTACCTCCCGGCGAAGCGTGAGGAAGGGCTCCGGAACGGCACCCTGAAGCAGCTCTTCCGCGAGGAGATCAAGAAGAGCTACGAGGAGTACGTCGATCAGGTCGGGGCGACGATGGCCGAGACGACCACGTACTTCCAGGACGCGCTGAACGAGATCCTGGCCGGCGGGAAGACGATCTTCTAGTCGGTGGTCTAGGGCGCTCCGCACTGGAGCGCCCTCTGCGCACGCGCTATCATTATAGGGTGTCAGCGAGCCGTTCACCGAGTGGCGGGGAACGGCTCGACTCTTACCCAAAAGTGCATAATGGCCGACACGGAGCGCACGAAATCCCTCAAGCACGACGAGTCTCGACTCGCCGAGCTGCGGAGGTTTCTTTGACCTGGATGGCAAGCGGGCGGCGCTGAATAGCGCCGAGGCCGAAATGGCCGGCGGCGATTTCTGGAACAATCAGGATCGGGCCAAAGTGGTCGTCTCGAGCGTCAAGGCGCTCAAGGCGTGGATCGAGCCGTGGGACCGACTCTCGAATCGCGTGGCGAGCGCGCTGGAGATGGATACCCTCCTCGAGGGTGATCCCGATCCGGAGATGATCGCCGAGCTCGACCGCGAGACGGTCGCGGTCCGCGAGGAGATCGACGGATTCAAGGTGAAGTCGCTGCTGCAGGCTCCGGACGACTGGCGCGACGCGCAGGTCGAGATCGCGGCCGGCGCGGGGGGCACCGAGGCGCAGGACTGGGCGCAGATGCTGATGCGCATGTAC
Organism: uncultured Gemmatimonas sp.; assembly: GCA_964484775.1. GTDB lineage: Bacteria > Gemmatimonadota > Gemmatimonadetes > Gemmatimonadales > Gemmatimonadaceae > Fen-1231. Next base: position 4,259 of record CAZAGK010000074.1, read on the forward strand.
ACGCGCTGGGCGGAACGCCGCGGCTTCACGGTGGACATCCTCGACATGTCCGAGGGAGAAGAAGCGGGGATCAAGGGCGCGGTGCTCGAGATCAAGGGGCTCTACGCGTACGGCTTCCTGCGTCCCGAGGCCGGAGTGCATCGTCTGGTGCGCATCTCGCCCTTCGATTCGCAGGCGCGCCGCCACACGAGCTTCGCGTCGATCTTCATCTACCCCGTGGTGGACAACGAGATCAACATCGAAGTGCGCGACGAGGACATCAAGATGGATGTCTTCCGGGCCTCCGGTGCGGGCGGGCAGCACGTCAATAAGACGAGCTCCGCGGTGCGCCTCACGCATATCCCGTCGGGGATCATCGTGACCTGTCAGCAGGAGCGCAGCCAGGGGAAGAACCGCGCGACGGCCATGAAGCAGCTCAAGAACAAGCTGTATCAGAAGGAACTCGAGAAGCAGCAGGCGGTGAAGGCCAAGCTCGACGCCAACAAGCAGGACGTGACGTTCGGCAGCCAGATCCGCAGCTACGTGTTCCAGCCGTACACGATGGTCAACGACCATCGCACGGAACTGAAGATCAGCGATGTGCAGAAGGTGATGGACGGGGCGATCGATCCGTTCATCGAGGAATATCTCAAGCAGTTCGGCGCGGCGACCACCGGGGGGAATGCGTGAGCGAGGAACAGGGCGGAACACAGTCGCGGGACGACCTCAACTTCGTGATGAAGGCGCGGCGCGAGAAGCTCGACGCGCTCGTGGCGCGTGGCGTGCCGCCGTTCGCCTACGGGTTCGATCGCTCGCATCAGGCGGCGCAGGCGGTGACGCTGCTCCCCGAGGGGCAGGAGGAAGGGGAGACGGTCCGCGTCGCCGGTCGCATCGTCGCGTGGCGCGGTCACGGCAAGACGATCTTCGCCCATCTCGCCGATGCCACGGGGCGCATCCAGCTCTACTTCAAGAAGGACATCCTGGGCGAGGAGCGGTTCGGCGTGCTCGAGCTGTTCGACCTCGGTGACCATATCGGCGTGACGGGGCCGCTCTTCCGCACGCGCACCGGCGAGGTGACGGTGCGGGTGGAGCAGGTCGAGATGCTGGCCAAGGCGCTCCGCCCGCTCCCGTTCGGCAAGGAAGAGGTCGTCGACGGCAAGACGGTCCGTCACTCGGCGTTCAGCGACGGCGAGATGCGGTCGCGCCAGCGCTACGCCGATCTCGCGGTGCATCCGGAAGTGCGCGCGCTCTTCGCGGCGCGTTCGCGCATGACCACGGCGATCCGCACCTTCCTCGACGGTCGCGACTTCCTCGAGGTCGAGACCCCGGTGCTGCAGCCGTTGTACGGTGGCGCGGCGGCCAAGCCGTTCGTGACGCACCACAACGCGCTCGACATGCCGCTGTACCTGCGCATCGCCGACGAGCTCTATCTGAAGCGTCTCGTCGTGGGCGGCTTCGAGCGGGTGTACGAGATCGGGCACGACTTCCGGAACGAGGGGATCGATCGCACGCACAATCCCGAGTTCACGATGCTCGAGTTCTATCAGGCGTACGCCGACTACACCGAGATGATGGACGTGGTGGAGTCGCTGCTGATCGCCGCCGCGACCGCCGTGCGAACGGCGCTCGGGGGAACGGATGTCGCCGCCGATGCGCCCGCGCGCGACGAGGCCGTCTTCGCCGGGCCCTTCCCGCGCATCGAGTGGGTGCCGGCACTGAGTGCTGGTGTCGGGGTACCCAACGTCATGGCCCTCGACCACGGACAGCTGATCAAGGCCGCCGAACAGATCGGCGTGCCGAAGGCGAACACGTTGTCGCGCCCCAAGCTGCTCGACGAGCTGTTCCAGCACCACGTGGAGTCGAAGATCGATCGTCCGACCTTCGTGATCGATTATCCGCTGGAGCTCTCGCCGCTCGCCAAGCCGAAGCGCGGGAACCCCGAGCTCACGGAGCGCTTCGAGCTGTTCGCGAAGGGGAAGGAGATGGCCAACGCCTTCTCCGAGTTGAACGACCCCATCGACCAGCGTGGGCGGTTCGACGCGCAGGCCAAGCTGCGCGCCGCCGGTGACGAAGAGGCCACCGGGGTGGACGAGGACTACCTGCGTGCCATGGAGTACGGCATGCCGCCGATGGGCGGCGTGGGGATCGGGCTCGACCGTCTGTTCATGTATCTCACGGCGACGGCCCATATCCGCGACGCGATCCTCTTTCCGACGATGCGTCCCGAGATCTTCTGATGTCCCGCCTCGAGCTGGCGATCGCCATGCGCTATCTGCGCAGCCGACGCGGCTCGCGGCTGCTGTCGTTCATCACGGTCATCGCGATCGGTGGCCTGATGGTGGGCGTCGGTGCGCTGATCGTGATCATGGGCGTCATGAACGGGCTGCAGTACGACCTGCGGGAGAAGATCCTCGTGGGGAGCCCCGATGTCCGCGTGCTCGGCTACGGCGACGATCTGCGGATCCAAGCGTGGCGGCAGATCGTGGACAGCGTGCGCAAGGAGAGCGGAGTCGTGGCCGCCGCGCCCTTCGTGCTGACGCAGGGGCTGATGCGCAGCGGCAACTCCACCTATCTGGAGGCGGTCTCCGTCTCGGGGATCGTGCCGGCCGGCGACACCATCGCGATGGGGATCGTGAAGGGGGCGAAGGGGCCTCGCAGCGCGGGTCCCGTGACGAGCATCCGTGAGCACGCGGTCACGGGCGACTTCCGTTTCATGACCGCCGACGGGAAGCGTCGCGGCGCCGTGCTCGGCCGACTGCTCGCGGAGCGGCTGCACGTGGCGGTGGGTTCGTCGCTCACGCTGATGACCTCCGCCGGTGCCACGCCGAACCCTATCACGGGCGGGTACCTCCCGCAGGTGTTCGCGGTCGAGGTGACGGGGACCTTCGACACCGGGTTGTACGAGTACGACAACTCGTACGTGTTCCTCGACATCGATCTGGCGCGGGAGATGGCGGGGATCGGCAGCGCCGTCACGGGGATCGAGGTCAAGACGACCGATCGTACGGCGGCCGCCATGGTCGCCGCACGACTGGAGGATCGCCTCGGATTCCCGTACCGCACCGTCACCTGGGAGGCGCAGAATCAGTCGCTCTTCCGGGCGCTCAAGCTCGAGAAGGCGGGGATGGGGCTGATCCTGATGCTGATCATCACGGTCGCGGCGCTCAACATCGTGAGCACCCTGACCATGGTGGTGCGCGACAAGACGCGCGAGGTCGGGATCCTCAAGGCGATGGGACTCAAGTCCGCGTCGGTGCTGCGGATCTTCCTCGTGCAGGGACTCGTGATCGGCGTCGTCGGCACGGGGCTCGGACTCCTCCTCGGCGTCGCGGTGGGGGTCGGACTCGACCGGTACCATCTGATCGCGCTCGACCCGACGATCTATTTCATCGATCATCTGCCGGTGCGCATGCAGAGTGTCGATGTGGCGGTGATCAGCCTGATGGGGGTCGCCGTGGCCGCGATCGCGACGGTGTATCCGGCGCTGCAGGCGTCGCGGTTGTACCCGATCGAAGCGATCCGCAGCGAATGACGGCGCCCATGAGCGATCTGACCGAGCACGGTCCGCCGATCCTCGCCGCGACGGATGTGGTGAAGACCTACCGCGGCGGCGACGGTTCCGAGGTGCGCGTCCTCAACGGCGTGACGCTCAGCGTGGCGCGCGGCGAGATGGTGGCGATCATCGGCGCAAGCGGTGCGGGGAAGAGCACGCTGCTGCATGTGCTGGGGGCGCTGGAACGTCCCACGTCGGGAATCGTTCGTATCGGTGGGGAGTCGGTGTCGGAACTCTCGGACGAAGCGCTCGGACAGCTCCGTAACCGGCAAGTCGGTTTCGTGTTCCAGTTCCATCACCTGCTCAAGGAATTCTCGGCGTTGGAGAACGTGATGATGCCCATGCGGATCGCGGATCGCCCGTTGGGCGAGGCCCGGTCGCGCGCCGAGGGGCTGCTGGAGCGGGTCGGGCTGTCTCACCGGCTGCATCATCGCCCATCGGAGCTCTCGGGCGGCGAACAGCAGCGCACGGCGGTCGCGAGGGCCCTGGCGATGGCCCCGGCGCTCCTGCTGGCCGACGAGCCTTCCGGGAACCTGGATCACCACAACGCCGAGTCGCTGCACGCGCTGTTCGGCGAGCTGGCGAGCGAGTTGGCGTTGGGGCTCGTGGTCGTCACCCATAACCGGTCATTGGCGTCACGCGCCGGCCGGGTCCTGCTATTGGAAGACGGGCATTTGAGCGATACTTCGGGTAACGCAGGAGCCGTCTGATGCTGTGTCAGCAATGCCAGGAACGCGACGCCGTGCTCAATCTCACCCATCTCGTCGGGGATGCGGTGCAGCAGGTGCATCTCTGCGAGAAGTGCGCGGCGGAGCGAGGGTTGCCCACGACGATCGCGATGCCCAAACAGTCGCCGATCGGGGACTTCCTGTCGTCGGTGCAGAATCAGGTGTCGGCGATGCCGGGCGATGCGGCGCGGTGCTCGTACTGCGGCACCTCGCTGCGTGATTTCCGCGCGAGCGGCCGTCTGGGGTGCGCCCAGTGCTATGGCGCCTTCGAGCAGAGCCTGCGCGACCTGCTGCGCCGGGTGCAGGGGAATGTGAAGCATGTGGGGCGTCCGTACACGCCACCCACGGGCGAGGCGTTGTCGCAGGATGCGGCGCTGAGTCATCTGCGTCAGCAGCTGCATGACGCGATCTCCCGCGAGGAGTTCGAGACGGCGGCGTCGCTGCGCGATCAGATCCGGACCCTCGAATGACGCTCGATCTCTCGCTCCTTCCCGACGGCGGCGTCCCGTGGCTGGCCGCGAGCGGCGAGCACGCGGACATCGTGCTGTCCTCGCGCATCCGCTTCGCGCGCAATGTCGCCGGGTACGCCTTCACGGCGCGTGCCCGCGATGGCGAGCGTCTGCGACTCCTGGCGCAGGTGCGGGACGCGCTGCCGCAGGTGCCGAGCCTGGGCGGGGCGGCGGTGCTGCGCATGGACGAGATGAACGTCACCGAGCGGCAGCTGTTGCACGAGCGCCATCTGGTGAGCAAGGAGTTGGCCGGGTTGGACGGGGCCAACGAGGTGAAGAGCGCGGCGGCGGTGCTGGTGTCGCACGAGGCCGGGGTGATGGTGAACGAGGAGGATCATCTGCGGCTGCAGTCGTTCCGGTCCGGGTTCGACCTGGACGGGGCGTTCCGCGCCGCGACCCGACTCGACCGCGACCTCGGGGCGATCCTGCCGTATGCGTTCCATCCCGAGTTCGGCTTCCTGACCTCGTGCCCCACGAACACCGGGACTGGGATGCGCGCCTCGGTGCTCATCCACCTTCCCGGGCTGGTGCTTACGCAGGAGATCAGCAAGGTGCTCCAGGGGCTCCAGCAGATGGGGCTGACCTATCGCGGGCTGTACGGCGAGGGGAGCGAGGTGATCGGGAACTTCTTCCAGATCTCGAACCAGACCACCCTCGGGCGGTCGGAAGAGGAGCTCGTGGAGCACCTGGAACGGGTGGTCCAGCGGGTGGTGGAGCAGGAGACCCAGGCCCGACGTGTCCTGCTACGCGATGCCGGTTATATTATCGAAGACAAGCTATGGCGCGCCTACGGGACGCTGCGGCACGCGCGCAGCCTTCCGGCCGACGAGGCCATGAATCTGCTGAGTGGTGTACGGTTGGCGGTGGGACTGCAACTGATCGCAGGGCTCAGTGTATATACCCTCAACAAGCTCCTGATTTTCAGCCAGTCGGCGCACCTCGCCCATGCAGCAGGGCGGACGCTGACGGAGAGCGAGGCCAACTTGGCACGTGCGAAGTACGTGCGACGGGTGCTCGCGGACGAGACCGGATCGGTCGGCGACCCCGCATGACCGGTTCCCACGGAGTGGAGAGACGATGAACGGCTACAACTTCACGGAGCGCGTCCGGAAGGTCCTGGCCATGGCGCGCGAGGAAGCAGCGCGTCTGCATCACGAGTACGTCGGCACCGAGCATATCCTGCTCGGGCTGATCCGTGAGGGCGAGGGCGTGGCGGCAGCCGTCCTCCAGAACCTGAACGTCGATCTCGACGACATCCAGACGAAGATCGAGGAGACGGTCAAGCGCGGCAAAGCCGCGCAGGCGACCGGCCCCGATCTGCCGTACACGTCGCGTGCCAAGAAGGTGCTCGAGCTCGCCATGGGCGAGGCCCGCGAGCTCAATCACAGCTACGTCGGCACCGAGCATCTGCTCCTCGGCCTCCTCCGCGAGGAGAAGGGGATCGCGGCGCAGGCGCTGACCGACTGCGGGGTGAACCTCGAGGCCGCGCGCACCGAGACGCTGCGTCTGCTCGGCACCGAGATGCCGCAGGGTGGCGCCGCCGGCGCTCCCGCGCCCGGCACGCCGGCCCCGGCCGCCGCAAAGGGGGAGAAGAAGTCCAAGACCCCCGCGCTCGATCATTTCTGCCGTGACCTCACGACGCTCGCCGCCGAGGGACAGCTCGATCCCACGATCGGGCGCGCCAAGGAGATCGAGCGCGTGATGGAGGTGCTCACGCGCCGCAAGAAGAACAACCCCGTGCTCATCGGTGAGCCGGGGGTGGGCAAGACGGCGATCGTCGAAGGGCTGGCCCAGCTGATCGCCAACGGCGACTGCCCGGACTCGCTCCGCGACAACCGCGTGCTCTCGCTCGACATGGCGGCGGTGATCGCCGGCACGAAGTACCGCGGCCAGTTCGAGGAACGGCTGAAGGCGGTGATGAACGAGATCGCGCAGAACAAGAACGTGATCCTCTTCATCGACGAGCTGCACACGCTCGTGGGTGCCGGTGCGGCCGAGGGGGCGATCGACGCGAGCAACATGCTCAAGCCGGCGCTCGCGCGCGGCGAGCTGCAGTGCGTCGGTGCTTCCACGCTGAACGAGTACCGCAAGTACATCGAGAAGGACGGCGCCCTCGAGCGTCGCTTCCAGACGGTCGTGGTCGAGCCGCCTTCGGTGGAGGAGACGGTCGAGATCCTGAAGGGGCTCCGCAAGAAGTACGAGGATCACCATCGCGTGACGATCCCCGACGAGACGCTCGCCATCGCGAGCAAGCTGTCGGAGCGCTACATCACGGATCGGTTCCTGCCGGACAAGGCCATCGACGTGATCGATGAAGCCGGTGCGCGCGCACGCCTTGCGGCGCAGGTGCCGCCGCCGGAGGTCTCGGACCTGAAGGTCAAGCTCGAGAAGCTGATCGGAGAGAAGGACGCGGCGATCCGCGACCAGAACTTCGAGCAGGCCGCGGCGTTGCGCGACACCGAGCGTGAACTGCAGGGGGAGATCCGCAACCGCCAGGAAGAGTGGGAGAAGAAGCGGCAGTCGTTCCGCCCGGTACTCGGCGAGGAGGAGATCGCCTTCATCGTGAGCCGTTGGACGGGGATCCCCGTCACGCGGTTGCAGGAAGCGGAGACGGCGCGCCTCCTGCGCATGGAAGAGGAGCTGCACAAGCAGGTCGTGGCGCAGGAGGAGGCGATCAAGGCGATCGCCCGGTCGATCCGTCGCAGCCGTGCGGGGTTGAAGGACCCCAAGCGTCCGATCGGCTCGTTCATCTTCTGCGGCCCGACGGGGGTCGGCAAGACGGAGCTGGCGCGGGCGTTGGCCAAGTTCCTCTTCGCCGATGAATCGGCGCTGATCCGCGTGGACATGAGCGAGTACATGGAGAAGTTCTCCGTGTCGCGCCTGATCGGCGCCCCGCCGGGCTATGTGGGCTACGAGGATTCGGGGACGCTGACCAAGGCGATCCGCCGCAAGCCGTACAGCGTGGTGCTGCTCGACGAGATCGAGAAGGCGCATCCGGATGTGTTCAACATCCTGCTGCAGGTGCTGGACGAAGGGCACCTGACCGACAACTACGGTCGCGTGATCGACTTCAAGAACACCGTGGTGATCATGACGTCGAACGTCGGCGCCAAGGACATCACCAAGAGCCGCACGCTGGGCTTCGGGTCGGCTGACACGGCGGGGAACTTCGACCGCATGTCGGAGAAGGTCCGGGAGGAGCTCCAGCATGTGTTCAACCCCGAGTTCCTGAACCGTCTGGACGACGTGATCGTCTTCCATCCGCTCGCCAAGGAGCATATCGCCCAGATCGTGGGGATCCTGCTCAAGGACGTGCAGAAGCGGCTGGGCGACGAGGAACTGTCGCTCAAGATGTCGGATGGGGCGACCGACTTCCTGGTGAAGCACGGCTTCGATCAGGCGTACGGGGCGCGTCCGTTGAAGCGGGCGATCCAGAAGTGGATCGAGGATCCGCTCTCGGAGAAGATCCTCCTGGCGGAGTTCAGCAAGGGGGACGAGATCGACGTGGATGTCGCCGCGGACGGCTCGAAGCTCGAGTTCAAGGTTCCGGCCAGCAGCCCCAAGAGCTGACGGACGCGACGGGCGCCGGGGACGATCCGGCGCCCGGTCGGGGGAGGGGGCTCCGGGCCCCGCACGACCCCCCGGCAGGGTACCCGAAATGACCGGAACTTGCGGGGCCGGAAGGGGTTACACCCTTTCGGCCCCTAATTGTATATTTCCGAGCTTATGCGCAAACTTTTGCTGACCGCTTTGGCCGTCTGTGTGGCCGGAGCGCCGTTGCGGGCGCAGGACGACGTGGGCCGGTGCGCGACTCCCGATTCGGTGGTCGTGACCGGCAACAAGCGCGTCCCCTCTGCGACCGTGCTGCTCGATGCAGGAATCACGACGGGGACGGCGCTGAACGCGCCGACCATCCAGCGTGCCATGCGGAACATCTTCGCCGGCGGTCAGTTCGACGACGTCAAGATCGACTGCAAGGTGGCTGGCGCGGCGGCGACCCAGACGGCTTTCATCCTCATCACGGTGGCCGAGCGTCCGTTGCTCGACTTCGTGGATGTGGCGGGGATGTCGGCGGTCCCGTCCAAGGACATCAAGGACAAGGTCGAACTGCTGATCGGCCGCCCGGTGGATCCCGCGCTGGTGGCGCGGGCCGTGCAGCGGATGGACTCGGTCTATCAGGCAAACGGCTATTATCTGGCCCGCATCCGTCCCGAGACCACGGTCGTCGCCGACAACCACATCTCGGTGCTGTTCCGGATCGATGAGGGGCGCAAGCTCAGCGTCAGCGGGTTCAAGGTCACGGGGAACAAGAACGTCCCGGCCAAGGAGATCGTCGCGGCGCTGAAGACCAAGCCCGAGGGGTTCTTCTGGTGGCGCGGCGGGGAGTTCGACGCCGACAAGTACGCGCAGGACCTCGGCGACTCGCTCCCGAACCTGTACGCCCGCAAGGGCTACATCGACTTCCAGCTGCTCAAGGACACGCTGATCGTGGACCGGGCGCGCGGCAAGGCGATGGTCGAGATCGCGGTGGACGAAGGGAAGCAGTACAAGATCGGCGGCTTCGAGGTGACCGGGAACAAGCGGTTCAACTCCGAGGACATCAACCGCTTCTATCCCTTCACGAATCAGGCGCCCTCGCTCCCGCAGCGGTTGAACAGCCTCGTGCGCCGCAAGCCGGTGAACACGGGGACGTTCGACAAGTCGGTGTGGGACGAAGCGACGCAGAAGGTGCGCACCGCGTACTACAACGAGGGCTACCTGTACGCGCAGGTGCGTCCGGTGCTCGACCGCATCCCCGGGGACTCGGGGAAGGTGCGCCTCCGCTGGGACATCCAGGAAGGGTCGCCGGCGATCATCAACCGCATCGACATCGTCGGCAACGACTACACGGTCGAGAACTGCATCCGCGACCAGCTCGTGCTGATCCCGGGTGACGTGTTCAGCCAGGACCGCCTCCTCCGCAGCTATCAGAGCATCGGGAACCTCGGCTTCTTCGAGACCCCGCTCGCGTTCCCGGAGACGCGTCCGGCGAACGACCAGGGCGACGTGGACATCATCTTCCACGTGAAGGAGAAGCGGACCGGCAACGTCAGCTTCGGCGCCTCGATGGGGCAGGGGACGGGACTCGGCGGCTTCATCGGCCTCGATCAGCCGAACCTCTTCGGCAAGTGCAAGAAGGGGTCGCTCAACTGGCAGTACGGCCGCTACATCAACGACTTCCAGCTCTCGTACACGGATCCGGCCATCAACCAGTCGCGGTTGGCGGGGACGATCACGGCGTACAACTCGCAGTCGCGCTACACGATCGCCGACCTCGGCCAGACGACGCGTACCGGTGGTTCGGTGCGCCTCGCCTTCCCGTTCTTCAACTCGCGCTTTTCGCGCGTCGGCGTGTCGTACGGATTGGAATCGGTGCGCTATGCGAGTGACGGTCTGTTCGGCACGATCACGACCAACAACTGCGCCGGCTGTCTCCGCTCCACGCTGAGCCTGGATCTCACGCGCGACACGCGCTCCGAGGTGCCGTTCCCGTCGGAAGGGACGCTCTCGAGCATCACGGCGGCGTTCAACGGCGGCATCCTCGGCGGCACGGCGAGCTTCCAGCGCTATACCACCGAGTTCAAGTCGTTCACGACGCTCATGCGCATCGGTGGCGACAAGCCGGGGACGCAGCCGCTCAAGATCGTGGCCGGGCTGACGCAGCGGAACGGCATGGTCTTCGGCAACGCCGGACCGTTCTTCTCGAACCAGGAGTTCGCGCTCGGCGGCGTGCAGTACGGCGAACCGTTGCGCGGCTATCCGGAGTTCTCGATCACGCCGCTGGGCTACAATCCGTCGACGGGCACGAACAACGCCGTGCGCCAGTCGTTCGGCAACGCGTTCTTCAGCGCGACGGCCGAGGTCGGGTTGCGCGTGTCGTCGCAGTTCTATGCCGACGTCTTCTTCGAGGCCGGCAACGTGTGGCAGCATCCGCGGGACTTCAATCCGTCCCGCCTGTTCCGGAGCGCCGGCATCGGCGCCTCGGTGATCTCCCCGCTCGGCCCCCTCGGGCTCGACTGGGCGTATGGCTTCGACCGGGTGGACGAGAATGGTCGTCCCGACCCGAAATGGCAGATCCACTTCAAGCTGGGCCAGTTCTTCTACTAATGGGAGTTTCCATGTCTTTCCTTGCCCGGGCGCGCAACGCCGCCATCCTCCTTGCGCTGGCCGCTGTGGCGCCGCTCAGCGCTCAGACCGCTCCGCTCAAGATCGCGTACGTCAACACGCGCAATATCCTCGAGGCGGCCCCGGGTCGTCCGGACGCCGAGGCGCTGCTTCAGAAGGAAGCGACGCTGATGCAGGAGAAGGCGAAGAAGATGTCCGACTCGCTGCAGGCGGCGATCGACGAGTACAAGAAGGTCATGCCGACGCTGACGCAGGCGCAGCGTGACGCGCGCGAGAAGACGCTCGGTCAGCGCCAGGCGGACATGCAGCAGCGCGCGCAGGACATGGAGACGGCGATGCAGAACCGTCAGAACGAGCTCATGGCCCCGATCCTCGACCAGATCAAGCTGGTGCTCGAGGATGTGCGCGTCGAAGGGAACTACACCTTCCTGTTCGACGTGGCCAACGCCTCGGGGATCGTCGCGGCGGACAAGAACCTCGACATCTCGGACCGCGTGATCGCGAAGCTTCGCACGATGCCGGCCCCGAAGGCCGGTGACGCGAAGAAGGACGACAAGAAGCCCGTCCCCGCGCCGGCCGGCGTCAAGAAGCCGAACTAAGGCCCCCTAGGGCGACGGCGCCCGGACGTTCCGCGGAAACCCCCTCCGCATGACGGCCCGACCCGCTCCCTCGATGACCGCCGCAGCGATCGCTGCGGCGGTCGGTGGCGTTGTATCGGGTGATCCCGACCATGTCGTGCATGGGATCGCCCCGTTGGACCGCGCGGACGCCTCGCACGTGTCGTTCTACGCGAAGGTCGGGTACGGGACGCTGTTCGAGAACAGCGCGGCGGGGGTGGTCCTGATCGCCCCCGAGCTGGCGGATGCGCCCGGCAAGTGTGTGAGCCGGGTGATCGTGGCCAAGCCGCACGAGGCGATGCTCTCGTTGCTGCCGACCTTCCATCCCGAGCCGGAGTTCGTCCCCGGCATCCACCCCTCAGCGGTCGTGGATCCGACGGCGCGCGTCGCCGCCGGTGCCCGCGTGGATGCGCTCAGCGTGATCGGCGCCGGCGCGGAGATCGCGGACGGTGCGTGGATCGGCGCAGGGTGCGTGGTCGGCGATGGTGTGAGTGTCGGCGCCAAATCCCGCCTGCATCCGCACGTCACGCTCTATCCCGGTTCGGTGATCGGCGCACGCGTGATCCTGCACAGTGGTGCGCGGATCGGCAGCGACGGATTCGGCTACGTGTTCCAGGGCGGGGCGCACCAGAAGATCCCGCACGTGGGGCGCTGCGTGATCGGCGACGACGTCGAGATCGGGGCCAACAGCACCGTGGACCGCGGCAGCATCGACGACACGGTGGTCGGTCAGGGGACGAAGCTCGACAACCTCGTGCATCTCGGTCACAACGTGCGCGTCGGACGGCTCTGCCTGTTCATGGCGCATGTGGGGATCTCCGGCAGCACCCACATCGGCGACGGGGTGATCTTCGCCGGGCAGTCGGGTTCGGCGGGGCATCTCGAGATCGGCAATGGCGCGCGGATGGCGGCGCGGGCCGCGGTGTATCGCGACGTGCCCGCCGGCGAGACCTGGTCGGGGACGCCGGCGCGCCCGCATCGCGAGGAGCTGCGCAAGGACGCGGCGCTGCATCGCCTCGCGGCGCGGATGAAGGAGATCGAGGCGCTGCTCGACGCAGCGAAGCCGCGATGAGCCGCCGCACGATCGAGACCCGTACCGAACTCTCGGGGGTCGGGCTGCACCTCGGGCGTCAGTGCACGCTCGCCTTCGTACCGGCCGCGCCGGAGTCGGGGATCCGGTTCCGTCGCGTGGACCTCGAGGGGAAGCCGGAGACGCCGGCGCTCGTCGAGCACGCGATCGAGAGCGAGCGCCGCACGCAGCTCGGCCAGGGCGACCAGGCGCTCCACACGGTCGAGCATGTGCTGGCCGCGGTGGCCGGCGCGGGGATCGACGACCTGGTGATCGAGATGGATGCCGCCGAGCCGCCGATCCTCGACGGGAGCGCGCGCCCCTTCCTGGAGGCGTTGCTGGCGGCGGGCGCGCGCGAACAGCGCGGCGAAGTGCTCGATATCCGGCTCCGGGAGACGCTGCGCGTCGTGAGCGGGGAGAGCGTCTACGTGGTGGAGCCGGCGGAGAGTCTGCAGATCGATGTCACCATCGATTTCCCGCACAAGCTGGTCGGTGAGCAGAAGGGGTCGTGGAAGATCACGGCGCCCGTCTTCGCCAAAGAGCTTGCGGGGGCGCGGACATTCGGCTTCTTCCATGAGGTCGAGGCGCTGCGCGCCAAGGGGCTGATCCAGGGCGCGAGCACCGACAACGCGGTCGCGCTCGACGAGAACGGTGTGGTCGGGAACACGCTCCGCTGGCCGGACGAGTTCGTGCGACACAAGGCATTGGATGTCGTGGGAGACCTCGCGCTCGCGGGACGTCGTGTGCGAGGGAAGATCACTGCAACGAAGCCGAGTCACCGAGGCACGGTGACGCTGGTGCGTGAGATGCTGGCGCAGAGTCGCCGGGAGGGGCAATTGGAGAATCGGGTGATCGAAGCCGAAGAACTGATGAAGATCCTGCCGCACCGCTATCCGTTCCTGCTGGTGGACCGGATCC
>CAZAGK010000075.1:0-17760 GCA_964484775.1 uncultured Gemmatimonas sp.
ACTCTGGCGATTCGGGCGGTCGTTGCGCACGCGCGCCGACGGCACGCCGCGCCGCATCGACGCCGCATATCTGGCCCAGGGCTCTCTGCGGAGCGCCGTGCTCGCGCGCGTCGCCGGCGCCGCCGAGGCGGTGGGCTTCGACACGTCGGCCGGTCGCGCGTTCTATACCAAGCGCGTCCGCTACGACCGCTCGCAGCACCACGCGGAGCGGCTCTGGCGGCTCGCCGTGGGTGACGCCGAACCCGTCGGGGACCCGGAGCGCATCCGTCCGCGGTTGTATCCCGGCGAGGACGAGCGCGCGATGGTCGACCAGCTCCTCCGTGACGGACCGTTCGGCGACGCGCCGTGGGTCGCACTGGCGCCCGGGAGCATCTGGGGGACCAAGCGCTGGCCCTACTACGCGGAGCTCGCGGCGAAGCTCGCCGATCGGTATCGGCTGGTGGTGATCGGCGGGCGCGACGACGCGGCGCTGTCGGCAGCGATCGTGAAGGCCGCAGGCGCGGATCATGTGCTCGACGCCACCGGCCGGCTCACCCTGCTCGCCTCGGCCGAGCTGATCCGGCGCGGCGCGGCGCTGATCACCAACGACTCGGCGCCACAGCATCTCGCCTCCGCGGTCGGGACCCCGACGCTCACGATCTTCGGACCGACGGTGCCGGCGTTCGGCTTCGGGCCGCTCGCGCCGCGTCACCTGACCGCCGGTGTCGAGGGGCTCGACTGCCGCCCCTGCCATGCGCACGGGCCGAAAGTCTGCCCGAAGGGGCACTTCCGGTGCATGCGCGACCTCGGAATCAGCGATATTGAACGGACATTCGCGGCGTTGGTCGCGGAGTCGGCGTAGTCCCCCCATCTTTCCTCACATGCCCCGCCGCTCATCCACCTACGTCGTCGGCGTCGATCTTGGTGGCACCAAGATCTCCGTCGGCGCCATGCCCGCCGACGGCAAGCGCCAGCTCGCCATGCGCGCCGTCCCCACGCTCGCCGTCGAGGGCGCCGATGCGGTGGTCAAGCGCATCACCGACAGCATCGAATCGGTGATCGCACAGACGATCGCCGAGACCGGTGCGAAGCGCAGCGATTTCGTCGGTGTCGGGATCGGATCTCCCGGACCGCTCGACCGCGAACAGGGCTTGGTGATCACCACGCCGAACCTCGGCTGGACCGATTTCCCGCTCCGCGATCGCGTGTCGGACGTGGTGAAGCTCCCGGCCGTGCTCGACAACGACGCCAACTGCGCGACGCTCGCCGAGTGGTGGATCGGTGCGGCGCGCGGCGCGAACAACGTCGTCGGCATGACGATCGGCACCGGGATCGGCGGCGGGCTGATCCTGAACGGCAAGCTCTTCCACGGCTCGAGCGACGCGGCCGGAGAGATCGGGCACACGACGCTCGACGCCAACGGACGCCGCTGCAAGTGCGGCAACTATGGCTGCCTCGAAGCATACGCCTCCGGGCCTGCGACCGCCGAGCGCGCGCGCGAGCGAATGGCCGGCGGTGAGGATTCACAGTTGACCGCGATGTGCGGCGGCGATCTCGCCAAGATCACGGCGCAGATGGTCTACGACGCGTCCGCCAAGGGCGACGATGTGGCCCGAGAGGTCGTGCGCGAGACGGCGCGCTTCCTCGGCACCGGGATCGCGAACCTGCTGAACGTGTTCAATCCCGAGGTCGTGGTGCTGGCGGGTGGCGTGGCGCAGGCCGGGGAGGATCTCTTCCGTCCGCTGCGAGCGGAGGTGCGCCGACGCGCGTTCAAGCCGAGCGTCGAGGCCTGCCGGATCGTGCCGGGTGAGCTCGGCGGTAACGCGGGCACGGTGGGCGCGGTCGCGACATTCCTGGCGCAGCATCCCGTCGAGGCGTGACGGCGTCGGGTCGGCGCCGACGCCTCGGAGTGATCGGCACCTTCGTCTGGGATGTGATCCACGGGCGTGATGCACGACAAGCCCCCATCGAGGAGTGGGGTGGGATCACCTATGCGCTGAGCGCCTGCGATGCGGCCCTCCCCGACGATTGGGAGCTCGTGCCGCTCGTGAAGGTGGGCGACGATCTCGCCCCGCAGGCGCGGGAGTTCCTGCGGTCGCTGCGCCACGTCGCGCCGGACGCGCAGCCCATCGAGGTCCCGTATCGCAACAATCGGGTGGAGTTGTTCTATCGGGACGCCGAGCGGCGGAGCGAGGTGCTCACCGGCGGGGTCCCGGGATGGAGCTGGGCCGGGCTCGCCCCGCTGCTCAAGGACCTCGACGCGCTGTACGTGAACCTCATCAGCGGGTTCGAGCTCGACCTCGAGACGGCGCAGCTGATCCGGACGCACTACGCCGGGCCCATCTATTGCGATCTGCACTCGCTGGTCCTCGCGGTGCAACCCGACGGGCTCCGGACCTATCAGCCGCTCGCCGATGTCGCCGCGTGGTGTCGCTGCTTCGACATCCTGCAGGTGAACGAGGACGAGTTGGCGATGATGGCCAGTGATCCCATGGCGTTGGCGGCGACGGCGCTTGGGGCGGGGGTCCAGAATCTCGTGGTGACGTTGGGCGCGCGCGGTGTGGTGTATTTCGCGGCGCCGGGGTTCGAGCGGCTCTCGGACGTGACAGTGTCGCGCCACGCGACGGCCAGTCCGTCGTTCGGCGCGGTCCGGACGGCACTGGTGCCACCGTCGCTCGCGCAAGCCCCTGACGGCGGCGACCCGACAGGGTGCGGCGACGTGTGGGGCGCGACATATTTCTCGCGACTCGTCGCCGGTGATATTATGTCTGTGGCGATGCAGCGTGCGCTCGCCGCGGCGGCGCGCAACGTGGAGCATCGCGGCGCTACCGGATTGGCCCACTATCTTCGGGGAGAGTTGCACCGCCTGTGACCGCTGTCATCACCGTGCCCGCATCGCTGGACGACCAGAGCTTCGAGCAGGTGCTCGAACAGCTGGCCGCGCAGCCGGAGGACGCCAAGGTGATCGTGGACGCCCGGCACTGCACCTTCGGGACCCCGTACGGGCTCACCGCGATGCTGACGCTGGCGCAGACGCGCCTGGCCAAGCCGACCTTCCTCCCCCCGCTCGACGGCAACGTCGCCGGGTACTGGAGCCGCGCCGGGTTCTTCCGCTTCGCGGAGGAGCTGTTCGACATCCAGGGGAGCGTCCCCCGCGTCCGGCCCAACGACGACGGCGACAAGCTCCTCGGCATCACCCCGATCGCGGCCGCCTCCGACGTGCACACGGTGGTGGAAGGGATCTCGGATCGCGCCCGTCACATCCTGACCACGAAGCTGGGTCTCGAGCCCCGCGCCCAGATGGGGTTCACGATGGCGCTGTCGGAGACCTGCCAGAACATCGTCGAGCACGCCGGGCGCCCCGGCTGGGTGATGGCGCACGCGTATCAGTATCGGAAGCGGCTCGCCGGACGGTGGGTCGCGGAGATCGTCGTCTGCGACCCGGGGATCGGCTTCCGCCGCTCGCTCGAGAGCGGGAACCGCCGTCCGATCACCGATCGGTGGGGCGACGGGCTCGCGCTCGAGACGGCGCTGATCCAGGGCGTGAGTCGTTTCTCCGAGCCCGGGCGCGGCCAGGGGCTCAAGGGAACGCGAGGCTATATCAATCGGCGTGACGGCAAGCTCACGATCCGAAGCGGGACCGCATGCATCGGCGTGATCCCCACGTGGGACGACGGCGTCCCGCTCCAGGAGCACATGCCGCAATTCCCGGGCGCGCAGCTGCGCGTGATCATCCCGGGCAACATCGTGGGGCCCACGAAGTGACACGTATCGACGTCGGGACCGTGATGCGGAACTCCGCGAATCTGCCGTACACCAACCTGGTGACGCGGTCCACCGGAGCGGCCGTCCGTCGCTGCATCGAGCTGGAGCTCGCCGCCCTGCCGGCGGACGAGATCGCCACCCTCGACTTCTCGCAGATCGGGGTGATGGACTTCTCCTGCGCGGACGAGATCGTCGCCAAGCTGTTGCTCGATCCCCCCTCGGGTGCCCCGGGCCGCAACTGCTCGATGGTGATCTTCCACGGCATCACCGACCATCATCTGGCCGCGATCGAGGACGTCCTGCATCATCACGGGCTGGCGATGGTCGTCCACTTCGCCGATGGCGGGGCGCGGCTCGTAGGCGCGGTGAACGACGACGAGCGGACCACCTGGGAGCTCGTGTACGCCTCGGGGAGCAGCTCGGTGCAGGCGCTGGCGTCGCGCGCGGGCCGCGAGCTCGACGAGGTCGGGCGCATCCTCGAGGCGTTGCATACCCGCCGACTCGTCCGTCAGTCGGATGAGGGCTACGCGCCGATCGGCACCATCCAATAATGGCGTTCAATCCCCCGCTGCAGGTCATCGGGTACATCGCGACGCGGAAGGGAGACCCCGAGCGCGGTCCGCTGGTGCGGCTCCGTGCCGACGAAGCCGCACTGCGGGCGCTGGTCGACGGGGAGTTCGTGTGGGTCTATGGCCCGCGACGTCACGATCTGGCTCCCGTGGTCATCGATGACGCCGTCCCGCGAGGCGGCGTGGTTGTCCGCGACCTTGCGGGCGTCACCCTTACCGAGATCGATCGTCTGGTGAAGGCAACGGCCGACCGGCCGGTGCTTCCTCCCTCGCTGGCCTGAGGAGATCCTCCGGATGAGCAGAAAGAAGGACCCGCTCGCCATCTCGACCCTCGCGATCCACGGCGCCGCCGACCCCCGGCGCGCCGGCGATCCGGTCGTGCCGCCGCTCGTGCAGTCGGTGAACTTCGTGCAGGAGATCGGCACCGCCGAGGGCCTCCGCTACACGCGCTATGGCAACACGCCGAACGTCGAGCGGGTCCAGAAGCGGCTCGCGATGCTCGAGGGCGCCGAGGCGGCGCTGCTCCTCGGAAGCGGGATGGGCGCCACCGCCTGCGCCATGATGGCCCTGCTCCGCCCGGGCGATCACCTCCTCTCGAGCTCCTTCATCTACGGCGGCACGCACCGGCTCTTCACCGAGGAGTTCACCAGCCTCGGCATCGACGTGACGCTGGTGAATCCGTTCGAGCCGCGTGAGTGGCGCAAGAAGATGCGCAAGACGACGCGCGCGATCTTCCTCGAGTCGCCGGTGAACCCCACCACCCGCGTGATCGACTTCCGTCCCGTCTCGGCGCTCACGCACGAGAACGGGCTCGCGCTCGTCGTCGACTCGACCTTCGCGAGCCCGGTGAACTTCCGGCCGATCGAGCATGGCGCCGATGTGGTGATCCACTCCGCCACCAAGTACCTCAACGGGCACCATGACGTGCTCGGCGGCGTGGTGCTCGGGACCGACTCGTACATCCAGGAAGTCCGGCAGAAGATGATGGTCTGGGGTGCGGCACCGGATCCGTTCGCCTGCTGGCTGCTGGAGCGCGGACTCAAGACGCTCGACGTGCGCGTCCAGCGCCAGAACGCGAACGCGCAGCGCATCGCCGAGTGGTGCGACGCGTCCAAGGCCGTGCGGAAGGTGCACTACCCCGGACTCGCCTCGCATCCCGATCATGCCATCGCCAGCAGCACGCTCGACGGATTCGGCGGGATGCTGGCCATCGAGCTGACCGGCGGCGCGCGCGCCACGGAGAAGTTCCTCAAGCGTCTGCGGATCTTCACCCACGCCGCGAGCCTCGGTGGCGTGGACTCGGTGATCATCGAGCCCCGCTACACCTCCCATGCGCGCATGACCTCGGACGCGCGGGCGAAGATCGGGATCCCCGACGGTTTCCTGCGCATCAGTGTGGGCATCGAAGATGCCGACGACCTGATCGCCGACCTCGAGCAGGCACTCAAGTAACGGATGATACGGTTCACCCGCGTCACCAAGGAGTTCCCGCGCACGGGAGTCGCGTTGCACGAGGTCTCGTTCCATGTCCAGCGCGGCGAGTTCGTGTTCCTGATCGGTCCCAGCGGGGCCGGCAAGAGCACGATCCTCAAGCTGTGCTACCTCGACGAGCGCCCTACCGACGGTGAGGTCCGCGTCGCCGGGAGCAGCTCGGTCGCCATCCGCGGCGGGGACGTGCCCAAGTTGCGTCGAAAGCTCGGCGTGATCTTCCAGGACTTCCGGTTGCTCGAGGATCGCACCGTCGAGGCGAACATCGCCTTCGCCCTCGAGGTCACGGGCGCCCCGCCGGCCAGCATCGGCCCCAAGGTCGCCCGACTGCTCACGCAGGTCGGCCTCGCTTCCAAGGCGACGGCCTTCCCGCCGGAACTCTCGGGCGGCGAGCAGCAGCGCGTCGCCATCGCCCGGGCGCTCGCCAACGATCCCGTGCTGGTGATCGCCGACGAACCCACCGGAAACCTCGACGAACGCGCCACGCGCGGCATCTTCCAGCTGCTGCGCGACATCAACGCGGGCGGCACCACGGTACTGATGGCCACGCACGACCTGGATCTCGTGAAGCGCGCCGAGTGCCGGACGCTCGAGCTCAACCACGGCGCGCTCGTGTTCGATTCGGCAGCGCCGGTCGCAGCGCCCACGGTGCCGGGAGCGGGCGCATGAACCTCGCGCTCCGCGAAGCACTCAACGGGTTCCGCCGCTCGCCGGTGCTGAGCCTGCTGAGCATCACGACGATCGCCTTCTCGCTCTACGCCTTCGGGCTCTTCGGGCTGGTGGCGCTGAACATCCGGTCGGCGCTCGCACAGGTCGAGGATCGCGTCGAGATCCGCGCCTTCGTGGCGGACGGCACCTCCGCCGAGGCCACCAGCGCGGCGGCCGGTGACATCGGGGCCTTCCCCGAAGTGCAGTCGGTGGTGCTCGTGACCAGCGAGCAGGCGCTCGAGCGCGCCCGGCGCGAGCTCGGCGAGTTCAGCGACGTGTTCGAAGCGGGGATCCTCCCTGCCTCGCTCGACGTGCGCCTCAAGCCCGGATACCGCGACCCGAACACGGTCAAGGCCGTGGCCGAACGCCTCAAGAGCTACGACTTCACGGACGACGTGCGGTATGGCGAGGAGTGGGTGCAGAAGCTCTATCGCATCCGCAACATCGCGACGCTCGCGGGGCTCGTCCTCGGGTTCGCCTTCGCCGGCGTCGCGGTGATCATCATCGGCTCCACCATCCGCATGGCCGTGCTGGCCCGGGCGCGGGAGATCTCGATCATGCGGCTCGTCGGCGCGACCGACGGTTTCATCCGCAGCCCCTTCCTGATCGACGGGCTCGTGAAGGGGACGCTCGGCGGGCTGCTCGCCCTGCTGCTGACCTGGGTCTCCTACTCGCTCATCACGCGCTTCGTGATCACGGCGCAGTTCTTCGACGTGCGCCTCGTGGTGCTCGGCGTCATCGCCGGCGCGCTGCTCGGGCTCGTCGGGAGCGCCGTGAGCGTCAGCCGCCACCTCCGGAGCGTGTGAGCCCGATCCGCCGGCTCGTGCTCCGCTGCGCGGTGGCGGCGTCCGCCGTGGGCGCGGCGACTCCGCTGGCCGCGCAACAGCAGCCGCCGGCGGCGGAGCGGCTGCGCACGCAGCGTGAGGAGCTCGACCGGATCAAGGCCGAGCGGGCCGACCTCGAACGCCGCATGCGCGAGCTGCAGTCCACCGTGCACGATCTCGCCGAGGAACGCACCAACATCGAGCGCCAACGCGACGCCACCGCCCGCGTGGTGCGCTCGCTCGACAGTCAGCTCGGCGCTCTGGGTGAGGAGGAGCGCGCGACGACCACGCGCCTCGTCTGGGCCCAGGACGAAGCTGCCGTCAAGAAGGCCATCCTCCAGCATCGGGTGCGCGAGATCTACAAGCGCGGCCCGCTGTACAGCGTGGAAGCGCTCCTCTCGGCGCAGTCGTTCGGCGCGCTCGTGGCACGCTACAAGTATCTGCATCTCGTGGCCATGCGCGACCGCGCGCTGGTGCATCGCGTGGAGAAGCTCGGGGAGCAGATCGCGAGCCAGCGCGAGACGTTGGTGCGTCTGCGCAGCGACGTGGAGACCTCACGACAGGACAAGGCGGCCGAGGAGTCGCGACTCGAAGGGCTCGAGAAGCAGCGTTCGCGGAGTCTTGCCCAAGCGCAGGCGCGTCAGCAGGCCACGGAGGAACGGCTCAAGCAGATCGCGCGCGACGAGGCACGGATCACGGCGACGCTCGCCACCCTCGAAGCCGAACGCAAGCGTGCCGAGGCGCGCCCGGGCGCGAGCGCGCCGGCGGCGAGCACGCTGCGGACCTCCGATCTGGGACGTCTGGACTGGCCGGTGGACGGCAACATCATCTATCGGTTCGGGAAGGCGGTGAATCCGAACAACACGACCATCCGCTGGAACGGCGTGGGGATCGCGGCAGCGGTCGGGACACCGGTGAAGGCCGTCTCACCCGGCGTGGTGGCGCTCGTCTCGGAGAGCTTCGGGACCTACGGCCCGACGGTGTTCATCCAGCATGGCGGCGGCGACTATTCGGTGTACGCCTCGCTCGGACGGATCAGCGTGACGAAGGGCGAGAAGATCGCGAAGGGGCAGGTCGTGGGGACGGTGGGCAAGACCGACCCCGACCTCGACGCACATCTGCACTTCGAGATCCGCCCGAATGGCCGCGCGGTGGACCCGCTCGAATGGCTCCGCGGTCGTCGATAACCATCGCTACGGTCACCTCTCCCGATCATGACCCCTCGTAAAGCCTCGGCGGCCGTCCCTGCGGTCGCGCCCAAGGACGCCCCTCTGGGTGCCCACATCTCCACCGCCGGCGGGGTGATCAATGCCCCGGCCCGTGCCGACGACATCGGTGCCACGGCGATGCAGATCTTCACCAAGCAGGCGAACCGGTGGGCGGAACACGACGTGGAGCCCGAGACCGCGGCGGCATTCAAGGCGGCGGTCGCCGGCAGCGGGGTCCGATTCACGAACGCGCACGACAGCTACCTGATCAATCTCGCCTCGCCCGATCCGGTGCTGCGCGAGAAGAGCATCGTCAGTTTCGCCGCTGAGCTGCGGCGCTGTCATGCGCTCGGACTCGACGCGCTCGTCTCGCATCCCGGCAACTATATGGATGATCGCGCGAGCGGGATCGCCCGCAACGCCGACGGGATCGTCCAGGCGCTCGAACAGGAGCAGGGACCGACCCGTCTGCTGATGGAGCTGACCGCCGGCCAGGGGACGGTGATCGGATCGACCTTCGAGGAGATGGCGCAGCTGTTGAGCCTCATCCCGGGCGCGCTCCGGAAGCGCGTGGGAGTGTGCCTCGACACTGCGCACGTCTTCGCCGCCGGCTACGATCTCACGAACGACTGCGCCGGCGTCTTCACCCGGTTCGACGACGTCCTGGGACTCGACCAGCTCGGACTGCTGCACCTGAACGACTCGAAGGTGCCGCTGGGATCGCACAAGGACCGCCACGAGCTGATCGGGGTAGGATTGATCGGCGAGGGGGCGTTCGGCGTGATCATGACCGACCCCCGTCTCGCCGGGATCCCCAAGGTGCTCGAGACCCCCAAGGGGGACGACATGGTCACCAACGACCGGCGAACGCTGACGCTGTTGCGGAGTCTATCGGCTCCCAAGCGGTCCGCGCCCCCGCGCCGGAAGAGCGTCTCGTAGCCACGTACGACCGCCCGGTTCGACGGGCGGGAACGGGCGTCCCGTGCCAGGCCGACGTCGGCCCTGCTAGCGTTTGGCTAACCTCGCACGTAGTGTCCTTACGTATATGTACGTCCTCTCCTGGCCCAAGTCGCTCAAGCTCTGGCGTCGCCGCGTGTCCGTCGCGGCGCTGCTGGTGCTGCATGCGCTGATCGCGGGCTCGGAGCTGTTCGAACCGGTGAGCGAGGTCCGCCTCGACACGCACGCCGAACAGCATGGGAACCGGCATCCCTTCGCCCACGACAGCGCCACCTGCGCCGTCTGTTCGGTGCAGTTGCAGCAGGCGGCCGTTCCGCCCCGCGCGACCTTCACGATCGAACCGGTGATCGCGCCGGCGGCGATGGTGCGCAATGTGCCGCGTCCGCTCCGCGCCACCCAGCTGCGCGCGCGCACCCCTCGAGCGCCTCCGACGCTGACCTGACCGATGTGACCGGGAGTCCCCGGTCGTCGCCGGCGTGCCGCCTCATCGCAGCCGCCCCACTCAGGTCCATTCAACACCGAAGGTCATGCGGAATACCCTTCTCGGGGTGTGTCTGCTCGCCGGACTCGCCGCTCCCGCGGCGGCCCAGCAGCCGACCACCCCACCCAAGCCACCCGCGAGCGACTCCGTCGCCCGGGCGCAGGCCGTGGCCGATTCGATCGCGCTCATGAAGGAGCTCGAGAAGATGAACGCCGCGGCGCCCGCGCCGCGTCCGGCCAGCGGCGGTGCCCAGGGCAGCACGAACCCGCGCATGCTCCCCGACTTCAGCGCCGTCGGCGACCTGATCGGCGACCTGTCGCCCAAGCGCAGCACCCAGGCCGACAACTCGCGTCTCGCGATCCGCGAGGTCGAGATCGCGGTGCAGTCGGTCGTCGACCCGTACTTCCGCGGCGACATCTTCCTCGGCTTCAGCGACGAGGAGAAGGTCTCGATCGAGCAGGCCTACCTGACGACCACTGCCCTGCCGAACGGCTTCCAGTCGATGATCGGTCGGTTCCTCATGCCGTTCGGCAAGGAGAACACGACGCACCGGCATGACCTGCACACGATCGAGTACCCGTGGGCGATCCAGCGCTTCCTCAGTCCCGATGGGCTCAAGGGGACGGGTGCCACGCTGAGCCGCGTCTTCGCCCCGTTCGGGTTCTATCAGGAACTCATCGTGAGCGTCACCGACCGCGTGGGAGAGCGGGTGGACAGTCTCACCAGCACCGAACCGGTGAACCGTGCGCTCGACGGCATGGGGGTCTCGGCGCGACTCCGCAACTACTGGGATCTCTCGCAGGACGCGAACATCGAGCTCTCCGCGAGCGCGATCTCGGGACGTCGCGAGCAGCCGTTGCTGATGGCCTACCCGACCACCGACGGCGTGACGGCCAACGCCGTGAACGCGCGGCAGTCCGTCGTGGGCGTGGACTTCACCTATCGATGGAAGCCGCTGCAGCAGGGGCTGTACAAGTCGTTCATCCTGCAGGCCGAGTGGATGCAGCAGATCAACGAGAAGAACCCTGCCCTGCCGCTCCCGGCGCCGACCTTCGCTCCCGCGCCCGGATTCGTCCGCGCGTACGCCGGCCCCACGCGCGACTACTCGGGAGGCTATGCCTTCGCGCGCTGGCAGCTGTCGCAGCGGCTCTATCTCGGCGGTCGATACGACACCGTGCAGGACCCGCTCGCCGCGGGCGCCAATCTCACGGCCGGATCGGCGGTGCTCGAGTGGTTCCCGAGCGAGTTCTCCAAGCTCGAAGCCTCGTACGAACGCGTGAACCAGGCGGGACTCGCGGGGGTGAACCGACTGCTCCTGCAGGCCACCTTCGCCGTCGGCCCGCACAAGCCGCATCCCTTCTGAGTCGCCGCATCGACCGAACGGTCGAGGAGTCATACGCATGACGCTCCAACGTTTCATCACCATCGCAACCTTCGCTCTCGCCCTGCCCGTCGCGGCACAGGCGCAGTTGAAGGTCGTGACGAGCACGACCGACCTCTACGACATCGCCACCGCGGTGGGCGGGGACCGGATCAAGGCCTCGCACATCGGCGAGGGGTTCCAGGATCCGCACTTCATCGAGGCCAAGCCGAGCTTCGTGCTCCAGCTCCGCAACGCCGATGTGTGGGCGTTCGTGGGGCTCGATCTCGAGATCGGATGGATGCCCCTTCTGCTGGACGGCGCGCGCAACCCCAAGATCCAGCTCGGCGGCGCGGGCTACCTCGACGTCTCGCGCGCGATGCCAGTGATCGACGTTCCACGCGGCAACGTGGACCGCTCGATGGGCGATGTGCACCCGCTCGGGAATCCGCACTATTGGCTCGACCCCGAGAACGGCCGCAAGATGGCGCGGCTCTTCCTCGCCAAGTTCAGCGAGCTCGACCCGAAGGACGCGGCCGTCTTCACCACCAACGAGAAGGCGTTCGAAGAGAAGCTCGGAGCCGCCGAGAAGGGCTGGCAGGCGCAGCTCGCGCAGATCAAGGGGAAGCCCGTGGTCGCGTGGCACACGAGCTGGAACTACTTCGCCGAGTACACCGGCATGCGGATCGTGGCCTACATGGAGCCGAAGCCCGGCGTGCCGCCCTCTCCCTCGCATCTGCTGCAGGTGGTGCAGGCGGTGAAGGCGTCGGGGGCGAAGGTGATCATCATGGAGCCCTTCTACGACCGGAAGATGGCGGATCTCGTCGCGCGCCAGACCGGAGCGACGGTTCTGGTCCTGCCGCCCTCGGTCGGCGGCATCCCCGGCATCACCAACTATCTGCAGCTGATGCAGCACAACGTGGCCGACCTGGCCGCGGCGGTGCGATGAGCGCGCTCGTCACCTTCGACCGCGCGACGCTCGGCTATGGATCGAAGAAGATCCTGACCGACATCAGCTACGAGATCCCCGAGGGCGATTTCCTCGGACTCGTCGGACCGAACGGCGCGGGCAAGACGACGATGCTCCGCAACATCCTGGGCTCGCTGCAGCCGCTCTCCGGTACCGTCACCGTGCGGCCCGGTCTGCGGTTCGGCTACGTGCCGCAGCGCGAGTCGGTGGACTCGGTGTATCCGCTGAAGGTCGTGGAAGTGGTCATGATGGGGCGCTACGACCGCATCGGGCTCGGACGCCGTCCCTCGAAGGACGACCGCGACCGCGCGATGGCCGCGCTCGAGCACGTCGGGATCCCGCACCTGGCCGAGCAGCAGCTGCGCTCGCTCTCGGGAGGCCAGAAGCAGCGGACGCTCATCGCGCGCGCCCTGGTCGGGGAGCCGACGGTCCTGGTGCTCGACGAACCCACCGAGGGGATGGACCTCGTGGCGACGACACAGATCCTGAGCCTCGTGCGCGAACTGCATGAGCAGGACAATCTCACGGTATTGATGGTGAGCCATGCGCTGAACGAGGTGGCCAACTACGTCGAGCGGATCGCGCTCGTGCTCGAAGGCGGCTTCCGCATCGGACGCGTGGACGAGATCATGACCGAGGAGACGCTGTCGGCGATGTACAAGATCCCGGTGGACGTCGAGACCTTCGACGGACATCGGGTCGTCGTCGCGCGACGCGGCACCACGCAGGGGAAGCACACGCATGCTTAGCACGATCCTGATCTTCCGCGAAGCGCTCTACGGGGCGCTCGTGATCGCGCTGGCCTGCTCGGTCCTCGGCGTCTACGTGGTGCTGCGCCGGATCGTGTTCGTCGGCGCCGCGCTCGCGCAGCTCAGCTCGGCCGGGATCGGTCTCGCCCTCTTCCTGGGCGGACTCGGCGTCGGCGGAGCGCTCACCGGCCATCCCGTCGCCGTCTCCCTGCTGGTGACGATGCTCGGCGCCCTCTTCTTCGGCGCGGGCGGTGGCACGAAGTCGGGCGTGCCTCCCGACGCCACGATCGGCGTGACCTACGCCGGCGCGGCGGCGGCGGGGATCCTGCTCATCGCGAAGGCAAAGAGCGGCGAGGCACACGACATCTTCCTGCAGGGGAACATCCTCGGCATCACGCAGGCCGACACCCTGGTCCTGCTCGGGGTCACGATCCCGGTGCTGCTCGTGCACTTCGTGTTCTACAAGGAGTTCCTCTTCGTCTCGTTCGATCGCGAGACCGCGCGCACGCTGGGCTACAACGTCACGCGTTGGAACCTGCTGTTGTACGGGACTCTCGGCCTGGTGATCGCCTTCGCGATGCAGTTCGCGGGGGTGATGCTCGTCTTCAACTTCCTCGTCCTGCCGGCGGTGACGGGATTGCTGATCGCGCGCAGCATGTCGGGGATCTTCACCGTGGCGATCGTGAGCGGCCTGCTCGCGTCGGTGGTCGGCTTCGGGCTCTCGGTGCCGTTCGACCTGCCGTCGGGGCCCGCGATCATCGCGACGAGCACGGCGCTGGCGTTGATGGCGTGGGGCGTGCGGTCGCTGCAGAAGCGCTAGCCGCCTCCACGCGGAAGGGTGTGGAACGGGGGGCGGACCGGTCGGTCCGCCCCCCGTTCGCGTGCCCGAAGGAGCCGCTCAGAACAGTACCTTGTACACGAGCGCCGCGTTGCGTCCCGGATTCGGGGCGAAGCTCTTGATCCGGCTCGACGCATCGTAGTAGCGGACATCGGCGAGGTTGTCCACGCGCACGGTGACCGAGTGCACGTGCCCACCGACGATCACCTGGTATCCGGCGCTCATGTTCGCCACCGTGTACGCCTTGGTGGGAACGTCCACCGTTCCACCGCTCACCTTGTCCTGCGCGAAGGCGTGCTTCACGTCGCCGCTCAGCGTCCAGCCGGCGTTGTCGTAGCGCATCGAGGCGCCGATCCGGGCCGCGGGGATGAACGGCAGGTCACCACCCGCCGCGAAGGTGCCACGGACCATGTCGCCCATCAACCCTCCGACGACATGCGGCGTGAGGATCGACTCGATCGAGCCCTCGAGGCCGGTCAGCGTCGCGTCCCCCTGCGAGAAGTTGTTCAACGGCTGCAGCTCGCCATCGACCAGCGTGTCCTTCACGATGCTCGGCACCACGAAGTTGCTGACCTTGTTCCGATAGCCCGCGATCGAGGCGGTCACGCTTCCCGTCTTGACGCGGAGGATCGCGTCGAAGCCGGCGTTCTGTTCCGGCTTGAGATTCGGATTCCCCTTGTCGTAGGTCCCGGCGGCATCGTGGAACGCATTGGAGAAGAGCTCCTCCACGGTCGGGGCGCGGAAGCCGCGGGCGGCACTCACGCTGAACGTCGCGATCTCGCTCAGCGGCAGACTCACACCGATCGATCCCGACGCCGCGCTCGTGTTGATGGTGCGAGCCGGACCGAACTTGGGATCTCCCGCCTTCGACGCGATCGAGTAGTCGTCGAAGCGACCGCCCATCTGGAGTCGCGGCACGCGCGCGTCGTCGTCACCCGCCGTTCCGCCGAGCGGGAGATCCTGGTACAGGAAGACGCCGCCGGAGGTGCTGTTCGCCGCGGGCGTGAGCGCCTCATCGCCGGTCGAGGCATACTGCTTGAACAATCCCTGCACCCCGATCACGCCGCGCGCGCGGCCGAACGCCGTCCGCAACTGCACGTTCGCCGTCTGCGTCTTCAGATCGAAGCGGGTGTTCACGGCGCCATCGGGTGCGAGTTCATCGTGCGTGTACTGCTGCGCGGTGGCATCGAGGTCGAGGGTCGGGAACGACGGGTTCCCGGTCTGGAGCTGCGTCTTCCCCGAGAGCACGTACTTGTGACCCGCGATGTGCGTCCCCTCCTCCGGCGATCCGACCTCATTCGGGAGTCCGTAGTTGAAGTCGTACGCACGGAGCACGAATCCCCCGTTCGCCTTGTCGCCCTGGAAGCCGAGGCCTGCGGTGGCGTTCCATGAGCGGGCCTGCGTGCGTGCGAGCGCACCCCCGCCACCGACGCGCAGGTCACCGGCGCTGCGCACCCCACCTCGCACCGTATAGGCCCAGTTGCCGGCGAGCGGCGCGGTCAGTGAACCGTACATCGCCCCGCCGGGGGTGACCGTCTCCGCCGTACTCGCGAACGTCCCCTCCAGGTGCGACGGGACGCTGGTCGGGATGTCGTTCGTGATCACATTCACCACGCCCCCGAGCGCATTGTTGCCGTAGAGAAGCGAGGCCGGACCGCGCACGACCTCGATGCGCTGTGCACCGAGCGGATCGATCGACACCGCGTGGTCCGGAGCCGCCGAGGCGAGATCGCCGGCGCGTTCACCGTCCTGCAGCACGAGGATCCGGTCGCCCTGGAGACCGCGGATCACCGGGGCATTCGCCGCCGGGCCGCTGAAGCGCATGGCCATCCCCGGCTCCGCGCTGAGCGTCTGGGCGATGGTCGCGCCGAGCGAGCGGTTCAGCGCCTTGCCGGAGAGTTCGGTGGCCGCCTGCGTGAGGCTCTCGTCGTCGCCGCCGGTCGGGGAGGCGGTCACCATCACGCTGGAGAGACGCAGCGGGGACTCGCGGAGCACGAGGGCGACCCGCACGTCGGGGCCGGTCTCGGCGACCTTCACGTCGGCGTGGGCGGGGCGATACCCGACCAGCGTCGCGGTCAGATGGTAGCTCCCTGCGGGAAGTCCGCGAAGGGCGAAGGCGCCGTTCTCATCGGTGCTCACGACGCGGCCCAGCGCGACGATCGAGACCTGCGCGTTGGGGAGGGCGCGGCCGGCGGAGTCTTTGACCGTGCCTACGACGGCAGGTGTCAGGACCGAGGCGGTGGCACGGGATGGCGCGACGAAGCACAACACGAGGAGCGCGCCGATGGCGCGCAACAGGATGCGGTAGGACACGAGGGACTCCGGATGTGATATGCCCGAGAGCGCGCGACCCTCCGGTCGGAGGGGGCGCACGGGCGATCGTCAGTGAGAGGATCGGGGCCGCGGCGACGTCACGCGGCCCGCCGGTCACGCGATCGGCGGTGCCCGACTGCGGGTGAGTCGCCGCCCTGCCGCATCGACGGCCAGCTGCACCTGCTCGCCAGCGACGCAGCCCTCACGGGCGGCAGTCGGAAGCTCGGCCGGGAGCTGCGGTTCCGGAGCGAGCCCCGAGAGGAGCTGACAGAGGGCGCAGTCGTCCGTGTGGACGGCCGCGCAGCTCCGGCGGGTGTGGTCCTCGATGTGCGACTGGCTCGCGAGCCGGTCGTTCCGCGCCAGCAACCGCGCGTCCGCGATCGACGCCAACGCCGGCGTCGCCATCTGGAGGATGGCGAACAGCACATACAGCAGGCGGACGGAGTTCCGGAGCGGTCGCATCGGGGCAATGATACCCCGAGGGTGCGTGGTTGTTCAACGGCTTCCAGGGCCGCCGACACCCGAATAAATCCCGAAGCGTAACTCACGTTCTCCCGGTATTTCGAGTATCTTTCCGGGCTCATGAAACGCCAAGACGCTCTCGACTATCATTCGCGCGGACGGCCTGGGAAGATCGCCGTCGTTCCCACCAAGCCCCTTGGGAATGCGCGTGACCTCTCCCTCGCGTACTCGCCCGGCGTCGCCGAGCCCTGCCTTGAGATCAAGGCGACCCCCGAGGACGCCTACAAGTACACCGCCAAGGGGAACCTCGTCGCCGTGGTCACCAACGGCACCGCGGTCCTCGGACTCGGCAATATCGGCGCACTGGCCGGCAAGCCGGTCATGGAAGGCAAGGGGAACCTCTTCAAGCAGTTCGCCGACATCGACGTGTTCGATCTCGAGGTCGGCTCCGAGGATCCGCAGGACGTCATCAAGTTCTGTCAGCTCCTCGAGCCCACCGTCGGCGGCATCAACCTCGAGGACATCAAGGCTCCCGATTGCTTCATCATCGAGGAGACCCTCAAGAGCACGCTGAAGATCCCCGTCTTCCACGACGACCAGCACGGCACCGCCATCATCTCCGGCGCCGCCCTGTTGAACGCGCTCGAGGTATCGGGGAAGGACATCGCCCAGATCAAGGTCGTCTTCTCGGGTGCCGGCGCGGCGGCGATCTCCACCGCCAATCACTACATCGCCCTCGGCGTGAAGCGCGAGAACGTGCTCATGTGCGACCGCGAAGGGGTGATCTACGTCGGGCGCGGCGAGAAGCACATGGATCCGTACAAGAAGCGCTTCGAGCGCGAGACGGAGTGCCGCACGCTGGCCGACGCGCTGGTCGGCGCCGACGTCTTCGTCGGACTCTCCGCCGCCGGTGCGGTGAACGGTGCGATGGTCGCCAAGATGGCACCCAGCCCGATCATCTTCGCCCTCGCCAACCCGGTGCCGGAGATCCTCCCGCACGAGGTGCGCGAGGTCCGCGACGACGCGATCATCGCCACCGGACGCAGCGACTACCCGAACCAGATCAACAACGTCCTCTGCTTCCCCTTC
>CAZAGK010000076.1:0-17322 GCA_964484775.1 uncultured Gemmatimonas sp.
TCGCGCAGATAGCGATAGAGCGCGCCGAGCATCGTCGTCGGGGGCGGGATCACGGGATCGAGCCTACGCAGCATGCGGTCGAGATTCATCGCCGCCATGATCCCGGTCGCGGTGCTCTCGGTGTAGCCCTCGACACCCGTGATCTGTCCCGCGAACAGCACCTGCGGATCGTCGCGCAGACTCAGATGCGGCGTGAGACTCGCCGGCGAGTTCACGTACGAGTTCCGGTGGATGCTCCCGAAGCGCAGGAACTCGGCGTTCTCGAGCCCCGGCACCATCTTGAGCACGCGCTGCTGCTCGGGGATGCGCAGGCGGGTCTGGAAGCCGACGATGTTCCACATGCGCCCCGCGCGATCCTCCTTGCGGAGCTGCACCACGGCGTAGGGCCAGCGTCCCGTGCGCGGATCGTCGAGCCCCACCGGCTTCATGGGACCGAAGCGCAGCGACTCCCGCCCCCGGCGCGCCATCTCCTCGATCGGCATGCACCCTTCAAAGTACGGCACCTTGTCGAACTCGTGACTCGTGAACTGATCGGCGGTCGCGAGCGCGTCCATGAACGCCTCGTACTGCGCCTTGTTCATCGGGCAGTTCAGGTACGCGCCCCCCTCATCGGCCCCTTCCATCGTCTCCTTCCCGTAGCGCGAGGCACGGTAGACGATCGAATGGTCCAGCGACTCCTCGGCGATGATCGGCGCGATGGCGTCGTAGAAGGCGAGCGATTCCACGCCGAGCCGCTCGCGGATGGCGGTGGCGAGCCCGTCGCTGGTGAGGGGGCCGGTGGCGATGATCCCCGGAGAGGGGAGCGTCGTCAGCTCCTCGCGCATCACGGTGATGTTCGTGTGGGCGAGGATCCGGTCGTGCACGGCCGCGCTGAAGACATCGCGATCGACGGCGAGCGCGCTCCCCGCGGCGACGCGCGCCTCGTCAGCGGCCGTGAGGATGACGGAGCCGAGTACGCGCATCTCGGCCTTGAGCAGCCCGTGCGCGTTGGTGACCTCGGTGCTCTTGAAGGTGTTGGAGCACACCAGTTCGGCGAGCCGATCCGTCTTGTGCGCTTCGGTGCCGCGCACGGGGCGCATCTCGTGCAGCACCACGCGATGCCCGCGCTCGGCGAGCTGCCAGGCGGCCTCGCTCCCGGCGAGCCCGCCCCCGACGATATGGATTTCCTTCGACGACGTCATGCCGGATGATAGCGCACCGACGCGCGGAGCGCCGGGGGTCAGAAGAACAGCTGGAGTCGCAGCAGGGCGAACTGCTCGGCGGCGCGGTTCCCGGTCGCGGCCCCGGCGCGGAAGCTCGTGTTGGTGTACTCGAGCTGCGCCTTGGTGAGCCGCGTGATGTGCCAGTTCAGATCGACGCCGAGTTCGGTGGCCGATCTGGCGGCGACGGCGGAATCGGCGAGCGCCGGGAAGGCCTGGTCGCCGATCCCGACATGCGCGACCCGCGCCGCGAGCTGGAACGCACCCCACTGCCCCTTGTCGGGGTCGAAGGGTCTGGCCGGGGTCACGCCCCCCTGAATGGACTTCTCGCCGGTGAGCACCCAGTCCACGGTACCGATGTAGCCGGTGGTGGTGACGCGTGCGAGCGTGGTGGTGCGACGCACCATCTGCTGATCGCGATAGGCCTCGCCGTAGAAACCCATCGTCCCGAAATGGACGAACGTGAACGCGTCGAATCGATCGCGCTCACCGTCGGCGATGGAGCCCGCCGCCTCGCGATAGGTGAAGAAGGGGCTCCCCGCCACCGTGGAGAAGCGCGGGAGCCCGCTGTTCGTCCCCGCCGCGCGCATGATGCCGTGCGTCGCCGCTGCGCCGACGGTCCATCCCTGCCCGCCGGGGCGCATCACCGGGCGCAGCAGGACGCGCGCCTCGAGATCCTTGGCGTCATTGCCGTCGCCGTCACCGTTGGCCCCGCCGTCGGCGACGCCGTTGAACAGCCCGACGGCCACTTCCCCGCGTCCATTGTCGAGGTCGGCCGTCAGAACAGCCCCGAGATCGCGATTCGACCCGAGCATGCTGGCGATCGAGCGTTCCGCGAAGGCCATGTCGGTCTCGGACTGCAGGCGCTCCCAGCCGAAGGCGGTCTTCTGCTTGCCGACGCGCAGCCACCAGCGCTTGGAGAAGTACATGTCCACGAAGGCGTCGGCCATCGCCGGTGTGCCGCCGTTCACGTACAGATCGGGCATCATGCGGAACGCGACCCACGGATTCACATTCAGATCGATGATCAGCCGCGACAGTCGGATCGCGAAGCCGTTGGGGAGCTGATCGGTGCGATCGCTCGGCACGTAGCGCCCGTCGATGAGGACGAAGCCGCGCAGCTTGAGCTGGCGGCGGCCGTCGGGCGAGTGGAGACGCAGCCCGTCGTCGTCGAGGGCGACGAGTGTGGTGTCGCGCACCGGTGCCGCGAGTCGTCCCTGCGCGTCAGCGGTGCGCGCGCACAGGAGCAGCGAGCCGGCGAGCAACACGCCCGTGACCAGATCGTGACAATTGCGCGAACGCCGAGCGAGACCTCGCGCCGCCGGAGCGGCGCAAAAAAACTTCGCGAGCATTTATCGGATGGTGTGTCGGGTGCCGCCGCTACTGCGCGGCACCCTCGGTCTCTGCTTCGGCCGGGTCGGCCACGCTCCACTCATTGGCGCACTTGAGACACTTGCGGTAGCTGCCTCGTGTCTTGTTCGACTTGGCTTCGGCGCCAATGAATCCACACTCCGGACAGGTCTCGTTCACCGGCTTGTCCCAACAGACGAAGTCGCAGGTCGGGTAGTTCTCGCAGCCGTAGAACGCCTTGCCGCGCTTCTTGGAACGGCGCGCCGCGATATCGCCGCCGTCCTTGGGGCACTTCACCCCGGTCGGCATCGAGCGCGTGCCGCGGCACTTCGGGAAGGTGCTGCACCCGAGGAACTCGCCGCTGCGGCCGCGCCGCACGACCATCATCTTGCCGCACAACGGGCACGGATACTCCGTGAGCACCGGCGGCTGCCGCTCGCCCTTGAGCGGGCGCGTGTACTTGCAGGTCTTGGGATGGTTCTCGCAGGCGATGAACGGTCCGAAGAACCCGCCCTTGGCCACGAGCTTCCCGCCGTCGAGGGGGCACTTCTCGTTCTCGAGCGCACTGAGATCGTGCGCGGCGTGGATCAGCCCTTCGTAGTTCACCGAGCTGAGCGCGGTGTCGAACGGGCCCCAGAACTCGGAGAGCACGTCGGCCCAGGGCATCTCCCCGCCCTCGACCTTGTCGAGTTCGCGTTCCATGCGGGCGGTGAAGCTCACATCGAACTCGTTGGGGAACTGCTTGACCATCACCTTCTCCACGCTCTCGCCGAGCGGCGTGGGGAAGAAGCGGCGCTGCTCGAGTTCGGCGTAGTGCCGCTCGGTGAGCGTGCTGATGATGCTGGCGTAGGTGGACGGGCGTCCGATGCCGAGCCGTTCGAGCTCCTTCACGAGGCTCGCTTCCGAGTACCGTGGCGGGGGCTCGGTGAAGTGCTGCGTCGGCTTCACTTCCTTGACCGGGACCTTCTCCCCTTCCTCGATCGCGGGGAGCGCCTGCTCGTCCTCGAGCGCCTTGGAGTCGCCCTCTTCGCGCGCTTCCTTGTACAGCGAGAGGAAGCCCTGGAACTTGATCACCGAGCCGGTGGCGCGGAACAGATAGCGATGCGCCGCCCCGGCGAAATCGAAATCGACCGTGGTCGTGTCGAACACCGCCGGCGCCATCTGGCTCGCCATGAAGCGCTGCCAGATGAGCTGATAGAGCTTGAACTGCTCCGGCGTCAGGTACTTCTGCACCGAGTCCGGCGTGCGCACCGGATCGGTGGGACGGATGCCTTCGTGCGCGTCCTGCGCGTTGGTATCGCCCGCCGCTCCGTAGAGCATCGGCGACTTCGCGAGGAAGGCCTCGGGGTACTGCGTGAGCAGGTACTCGCGCGCCGCCGCCACCGCCGTCTCGGAGATGCGGGTGGAGTCGGTACGCATGTACGTGATGAGACCGACCGACCCCTCCGCCTTGCCGAGCTCGATGCCTTCGTAGAGGTTCTGCGCCAGACGCATGGTGCGCTTGGAGCCGAAGCCGAGCTTCTTGGCCGCTTCCTGCTGCAGCGTCGAGGTCTTGAAGGGTTCGGCGGGATTCTTGCGACGCTCGCGACGCTTGATGTCGGTGACGTCGAAGATGTTGCGCGTGGCCACATCGGCGACGATGGCACGCGCCATGTCGCCGTTCGGGATGATCGGCTTGTTGCCGTCGAGGTGATGCAGCTTGGCGGTGAACGCCTGCCCGTCGTGCGAGAGCGCGGCGGCGATCGTCCAGTATTCGACCGGATTGAACGCGCGGATCTCGCGCTCACGTTCGACGAGAATGCGCAGCGCCACCGTCTGCACGCGTCCCGCGCTCAGCCCCTTCTTGACCGTCTTCCAGAGTACCGGGCTCGCCTTGTAGCCCACGAGGCGGTCCAGCACGCGACGCGCCTGCTGCGCATCGACCTTCTGCTGATCGATGTCGCCGGCGCGATCGATGGCGCGGTTCACCGCATCCTTCGTGATCTCGTGGAACAGCACGCGCTTGATCGGCGGCGCGTTCTTCCCCTTGATCTGGCTGTGCACGTGCCACGCGATCGCCTCACCCTCGCGGTCAGGGTCGGTGGCGATGAACACGGCGCGGGAGACCTTGGCCGCCGCTTTCAGTTCGGCGACGGTCTTCTCCTTCCCCGGGATGGTCACGTAGTCGGGCTCGAACCCGTCCTCGAGATCGATCCCCAGCGTCTTCGTGGGGAGATCGCGGATGTGGCCGACCGTCGCCTTCACGGCGTAACTGGAGCCCAGGTACTTGCCGATGGTCTTGGCCTTGGCCGGCGACTCCACGATGACGAGCGCCTTGCCACTGGGTACACCAGCCTCGACCTCTTCCTCGATCGGCTCCGCCTCGGGCGCCTTCGCACGGCGCTTGGCCACCGCCTTCTTGGTGGCCGCGACCTTCTTGGTCGCCGTCTTCTTCTTCGTGGTTGCCGCTTTCTTCTTGGTCGCCATGGATCGTATGAAGAGCCCCGTGCGGAGACCGTCTGGCGGCGGACCTCGTATTGGGGCGGACACTCTATAGTTGTGCTTCTACCCTACGAAAGACCTATGGTAGTCCGGGGTTCAGCCCCCCGCAAGCACTACTATTGTATCCACGACCTCGGCGAGCGACATCATTTCAGTGCTAACTGTATGATTCGCTTGCAGATAAAGGCTCTCACGGGCCGCTTCCAATTTGCGAAGTTCGGCCAGCGGATCGGGGCGACTCAACAACGGGCGGAGCGACTTTTCGGCTCCCATTCGGGTCAGCGCCTTCTCGGGTCGAACCTTGAGATACACGATCAGCGCACGGTCCTTCAGCGCCTCGTAACACCTAGGGTTCGCCATCCACCCGCCCCCGGGCGCAAGCACCATCCCGCTGGCCGAGGCGAGCTCGCGCGTCAGCGCCCGCTCCTGATCGCGGAACCAGGGCTCGCCATGTTCCGCGAATAGTTGCGCCACGGGTGCCCCTTCCCGACGCTGGATCTCCAGATCGAAGTCGAGGAAGGGACGGCCGAGCCGCTCCGCCACCGCACGCCCCACCGTGCTCTTCCCGCTCCCCGGCAGCCCCACGAGGACGAGATGCGGCAACAGCGCGGGCGTGGGCGTGTCAGGCAAGACGACTCGCGATGTGCGCGAGGTAGCTGTCGTAGTTGCGGCGCAGCTCGCCCACCGAGTCACCGCCGAACTTCTCGACGAAGGCATCCGCCAGCACCAGGGCGGTCATCGCCTCGGCGATCACCCCCATCGCCGGGACCGCCGTCACATCGCTGCGCTCCACCACCGCCTCGGCGGGCGCCGCCGTCCTGGTGTCGATCGTGTGCAGCGGACGCATCAGCGTGCTGATCGGCTTCATCGCGACCTTGATGACGAGCGGCTCGCCGCTGGTCATCCCGCCCTCGAGCCCGCCGGCACGGTTCGTCAGGCGCCGCACGTTCCCCGTGCGCGGCGACCCCGGCGACATCGCGATCTCGTCGTGCACCTCGGCGCCGGTGCGGCGCGCGGTGTCGAAGCCGAGTCCGAACTCGACCCCCTTCACCGCGGGGATGCTCATCAGCGCGGCGCCCAAGCGGCCGTCGAGCTTGCGATCCCAGCTGATGTGCGAGCCCAGTCCCACCGGCAGTCCGTCGACGACCACCTCGCAGATGCCGCCGAGGGTGTTCCCTTCCGCCTTGGCGCGATCGATGCGGGCGATCATCTCGGCCTCGGCCTTCGGGTCGAGGGTGCGGAGCGGGGAGCCATCGGCCGCGGCGTTGACGTCCTCCGGCATCGCGGCGGGGCGTTCGGCGTCCACGCCGCCCAGGTGCACGAGATGCGAGCCGATGCGCACGCCGAACTCCGCGAGCAGTCGGCGCGCCACGGCGCCGGCCGCGACGCGCGCCGTCGTCTCGCGCGCGGACGCGCGCTCCAGGATGTCGCGGGCATCGTCGCGATCGTACTTGAGGACGCCGGTCAGGTCCGCATGCCCCGGACGCACGCGCGTCACCTGTCGCTTCCGCCCTTCCGGGGTCGCGTCCTCGTCCCGCGGGGCGGCGTCCATGATCGCCTCCCAGTTCTTCCAGTCGCTGTTGCGGATCATCATCGCGATGGGCGAACCCATCGTCTCGCCCGCGCGGACGCCGGAGAGGAACTCGACGCGGTCGGTCTCGATCTGCATGCGCCGTCCCCGGCCGTAGCCCTGCTGCCGGCGGGCGAGCTGCGCGTCCACGTCAGAAGCGAGCAGAGGGAGCCCCGACGGGACTCCCTCGATGAGGCTCACCAGTGCTTTGCCGTGCGACTCCCCGGCGGTGACGAAACGGATCATGGCGTCTTGGTGGGGCGCACGATCTCTCCTTCGTCGATGATGCGCGGCGTGATGAGGATGAGCAGGTCCTGCTTCCGCTCGATGGTGTCGGTCTCGGAGAAGAGGCGCCCGATCATCGGGAGGCTCATCAGGAAGGGGATCCCCTTCTTGTTGCGCGAGACCTGCGTCTGCGTGAGTCCGCCGATCACCGCGGTCTCGCCATCGGCGACGAGCACCTCGTTGCGGCTGAAGCGCTTGTTGATGTTCGGCCCGGCGACTGTGACGCCGGCGAGCGACTGCTGCTCGGCGTACACCGTCATCAGCACCTGGCGGTTGGCGGTGACGTGCGGGGTCACGCGGAGCGTGATGCCGACGTCCTGTTTCTGCTGCTGCGGGCCGGACTGCGTGAGCTGTCCGGAGACCGTGGGCGGCGTGAGC
Source organism: uncultured Gemmatimonas sp. (assembly GCA_964484775.1). Classification (GTDB taxonomy): domain Bacteria; phylum Gemmatimonadota; class Gemmatimonadetes; order Gemmatimonadales; family Gemmatimonadaceae; genus Fen-1231. The sequence continues at coordinate 7,264 of CAZAGK010000076.1, forward strand.
AGGTACGCGATCTGCGTGCCGGCGAACAGCTCCGCCTCGCGGTTGTCCACCGTGGTCGTGCTCGGCTCGGCCTGGACGTCGGAGAGCTGCTGCTCGCTCAGCGCGTCGAGGAAGGAGGTGAGGTTGAATCCGCCGAGCGTCATGTTGTAGATCAGCGACAACGACGACGTCGCCTTGTAGGAGCGGCTCGCGTTGGCCACGCCGGCGAGTCCGTCGCCGGAGATGTTGACGCGGAAGTCGCCCGGGATCGGGCTGTCCCCGTTGAGGCGCGGGATCAGCTGGTTGCTGAAGGTGTTGGCCGAGCCGAGGTCATAGGAGATGCCGAGCTGCTCGGTGCCGGTGCGATCGACGGCGATGATCTTGGCCTTGATCGCGACCTGCGGGGTGCGCACGTCGAGATCGCGGATGTAGTTCGCGATGTCGGCGAGGCGTCCCGGCGTCTCGGTGACGAGCACCGAGTTGGTCTTCTCGTCGAAGCTCACCACGCCGCGCGAGCTGCAGGTGGTGGTCACGCCACCGCCGTTGCGCGCGTTGGCGGCATCGGCGGCGGCGTTGGCCTGACCGACGGCCGCGGCACCGCGGGCGCCGCCCGGAGCCGGTTCGGCGTCATCGGGATTCGTCTTGGCACCGCCACCACCGCACCCGGCGCCCAGCAGCGCACGCACGGTGCCGGCCATGGTCTCGGCCTTGGCGTAGTTCACCTGGATCACCTGCGTCTGCACCGGCTCGACGCGCTGGCGATCGGCGATGTTCGTGTAACTGTCGACCGTGATGATCCCCGAGGCTTCCTCGACCGCCGCGAGCTGCTGCGACGAGAGGATGCTCTTGAGGGCGAGATCCCACGGCTGGTTCTTGATGTCGGCGGTGACGAACCCTTCGACCTGCTTGCCGACGACGATCGTGCGCCCGCTGAACTGCGCGAAGCTGGTGATCACGTCGCGGATGTGGGTCTCCTGGAAGTTCACCGTGATGCGGCGCTCCTGCGACTGCTGCGCCGGCTCCTCGGGATTGCGGGCGTTGACCGGCTTGCGCATGGCGGTCGGCGCCTGGCGATCCGCCGCGCCGCGCGGTGCGGCGGCGACGTCCACCGGCGCTGACGCGATGGGGGCAGAGAGTGCGGTCGATGCCGGGGCCGCTGCGACGCCGGCTCCGATCCCCCACGGGGAGAAGCGATCAGGTCCCGCGACGGAGATGCGGACGTCCTTCTCGCCGCGGACCACGGTGTACTCGCGCTCGCCATCGAGGTCGAGCACGACGCGCACCACCCCCGGCTTGTACTGCGCGAGCCGGACGTTGGTGATCCCGCCGCGCGCGACCTTGTCGTACAGACGGGCGGCGACGCCGAGCGTCGCCCCGCGGAGATCGACGACGATGCGGCGCGGCGCTTCGAGCGTGAAATCGAAGACCTCGATCTGCCCTTCGACCGCGATCACGACCTCGGCACGCCCGGATCCCGGCGTGACCGTGATCGCCGTGACGCTCCCGGGCGCGTTCTCCGACGCCTTCTCGCGTGTCGCACGCATGTCGCGCCGGGCGGCGGTGCCCGTGACCCCGGCAGCCTCGGCCCGATGGGCGCCGATCGCCGTGAGCAGGCACGCGGCCGTCAGCGCCGCGACGTTATGGACTCGCCTCATTGCGGTCTCCTTGTGGTATTGCCCTTCGCGTCCTTCTTGGGTGTCTTGTCGATCACCAGCGTCTGCTGCCGGCTGAATCCGAACTCATCGACGGCGAAGACGATGTCCTGCTGCCCGATCCGCGAGACCTTCATGCGTCCCAGCGTCGCGCCGACCGCCACGCGATACGTCTGACCGGTCGACCCGTCGGTGAGGATCGCGACGGAGCGCCGCGGCGACTCGGTGTCGTAGATCACGCCGATCAGCGCGAGGTCGGTGAGGAGCGGGCGGATCTCGCCGGTGGCCATCAGCGACACGAACGGATCGCGGCGCCCATCGGCGGAGTAGCTGAAGCTCTCGCGCATGATGACGACGGCGGCCGTGTCCTTGGCGGCCTCCTTCGCGGGCTTGGCCTTGGCGTCCTGTGCCTGGACGAACGCCGGGACGAGCAGCATCGCCCCGCTCAGCCCGAGGTGACGGAGTGTGGCGTTCATTCGCCTCCCTCCTTCACGGGGGCACCGGCGGCGGCGCGTTTCGGCTTGGGCTTGGCTTTCGGGGGCGCGGTCCGGACGACGGCGGTCTGGAGCTCGAAGGTCGCCACGAGCGTCTGCTTCCCGGGGACGACCTTCACCGTCGGCCCCAACGTGGGGATCGTCAGCTGCAGGTTCACCGGCGAGACGATGCGCGGGAGCGAGCCGATGTTGGCGAGCACCGTGGCGATATCGTGATACGGGCCGGTGAGGCGCATGCGGTAGCGATGCGTGTCGAAGAGTTCGCCTTCGATCACCGGCATCGGTTCGACCGTGCCGATATCGAGGTTCGCACGGCGCGCCGAGTTGGAGATCTGGTCGATGAGCGCCGAGACCTCGGCGCCCACGGGCACGAGGGTGCGGAGCTTCGCGAGATCGGCGCGACTCCGGTCCGTCGTCGCATTGATCTCCTTGGTGTTCCCCTTGGCGATCTCCGCCTTGGCGAGCTTGTTCAGACTGTCCACGGTGTCGAGTCGCACGCGGATCTCGTGGATCTCGACGCGCTTGGGCTCGAAGAGACCGTACCAGTAGCCCCCCGCGGCAGCGATGCCGAGGAAGCCGATGAAGAAGAGCCGCTGCCCGCGCGGATCGGTCGGGAGTCCGAAGGCCATTACTCTCGCTCCGAGGCGCGGAAGGGCGTGCGTCGGATGATCGACGAATCGGGCTGCTGATAGCGCATCTCGAGCGTGAACTGCGTGGCCTCCTTCGACATCGGCTGCAGCGTCACGAGCTCGGTCTTCACGAGTTGCACGTCCTGGAGGAAGGGCGAGGCCTCGAGTTGCTTCCAGAAGCGCGTGATGGCCTGCACGTCCACCGTCTGGCCGATGATCTTGAGGCGCAGCACCTGCGCCACCTTGAGCGCGCTGTCGGCTTCGGCGGCGATCTTGCCGGGGTCGGCACCGGTGAACAGCCCGGCATCGATCTCCGGCGTGAGCGACGCGACGGCGCTCGTCTGCTGGATCGAGATGAGCCAGGTGTAGCTCGGCAGCGCGCGGCTGACCTCGTCGAGGATGTGCGGCCAGATGAAGCGCGAGCCGTCGATGGTGTTCACGATGCGCAGCTGGCGCACCACCGAGTCCCGCACGGCGGAGGCGACCGCGCGCTGCTTGATCACCTGCGCGAACCGCAGCGAGTCGGTGTGCGCCTTGGCCTCGCGCGCCTTCACCTCGTCGTAGATCTTCCCCTGGAAGTACCACATCCCGGCGACGGCGACCAGGCCGACGACGAAGACGGACACCGAGCCCACGAGCAGCTTGTCCGCGCTGATGCGGGAGCCGATCTCGCGGAACGCGGCACCGACCTCCATCTTGGCGGCCGACGGCTGCTTGCGCTTCGCGCCGGGGAGCAGGTTGATCTCGATCATCGCGCCGTGGTCATGGGTGAGGGCTCACGGTCACGCGGGCTGGCGCAGGGCCAGTCCGATGGGGAGCATCAGGAGCGGCGCGACTTCGTCGGTCACGAGACCGTCGAGCGCCCCATCGGCGATGTTCAGACTGCCGAGCGGGTTCGCGTGCTCCACGCTGATGCGCAGGCGATTGCCGAGCGATGCGTCGAGCCCCGGGATCCGGGACCCGCCGCCACAGATGTAGATCGTGCGCAGCGTCGTGGTGCTGCGCGAGTTCGAGGCGAGGAAGGCCGTCGCACGTTCGATCCCGACCGCGATCTCCTCGCCGCGCCCCTCGACCACCGCGTCGAGATGCGGGGAGCGATCGTAGCCCTGGATCAGTGCGGCCGCGTCGTCGAGCGAGAGTCCGCGCTCGCGCTGCAGGTCCTCGCGGAAACGACGGGTCCCCACGGTGATGTCGCGCGTGAGGATCGGGACGCCGTCGTCGAGGATGTTGATGTTCGTGACTTCGTGTCCGATGTTGAGCAGGCCGACGAGCCCGCTCAGCGCATCGGGGTGATTCAGCTCGAAGGCGTTGTGCAGCGCGAAGGCGTCGACGTCCACGACCGAGGGCTCGAGGCCGGCATCGGTGAGGACGCGCATCTTGGACTCCACCAGCTCGCGCTTGGCGGCCACGAGCAGGACGTTCATCTCGGGGTCGGTCCCTTCGGGATCGAGGATCTGGAAGTCCAGCTCCACCGATTCCATGTCGAAGGGCACGTGCTGTTCCGCTTCCCAGCGCATCAGTTCGCGCGCCTGATGTTCCTTGACGCGCTCGATCTGGATCTTCTTGATGATGACGTCGCGCCCACCGACGGCGACGACGACCTGCTTGGTCGTGACACCGGCGGCCGCGAGCGCGGCGGAGATGGCCTCCGACACGATGCCGGGGTCCATGATCTCCCCCTCGACGATCGCATCGGCCAGGAGCGGCATGATGGCGACCTTCGTGAGCGTGGGTTCCTTCTTCCCGTGATCGATCACGGCCACTTTGATGAGGCCGGAACCGATATCGAGACCCACTGTGGTCTTCTTGCGACCGAAGAGCTGCATGCGAAGGGGATGAAGATCCGTGTTGCCCCCGATCCGGAATCCCGGCCTCAGGACCAACCCGTCACGACGACCGACCACCCGCCCCGGCGAATCGCTCGCCCGGACGGACTCCCTGCCACCATGACACGAGCGGCCGGGGCGGGAGGTAACGGATTCCGCCCCGCAATCGCCTCCCCCACCCCCCTCAGGGGTCGGGAGCCCACCACCATCCCGGAAGTCGCCGCAGGCGGAGCCCCCCGCCGCTGTCGGCAACTATTTGAAGGAAAAGGGCGGCACCGGCGTCCCCGCGACGGCCGGCGGCGCGGCTCCGGGCGGTGCTGGAAACCCGCACCAGACGTCCGCCGAGCCGGGTGAGTGTGAGCGTCGACGTGTCGGATCCGACCACCGTGCGCCGGAGTTGGACCGACCCCGGCGGCGACCCGAGCCACGTCGAATCGGTCGGCTGGTCCACAACGCCCGAGAGCCCGGACTCCACCAGTCCGAAGGCGACCGCCTGGGCGCGCGCGCTCCGGGCCAGTCGCAGGTCCTGCAACGCCGCGTCGAGCGCCATCGCGCTGAGCATGGCCACCACGATCACCGCGGCCAGCGCGATCGGCAGTGCGATCCCGGTGCGCGCCCTCACGGGACCCCCGCGGTCATGGCCGGCACCACGGCGCGCAGCGGGGGGCGGCCCGCCGCCCGGCCACTCGCCGATCGCACCGTGATCGACGCTCGCCCCGGTCCGGGGAGAGCGAAGCGCAACCCGCTGTCGGCCGGAGGGGCGAGGGGTCCCGCCACCGGCTGCGATGGGCCGCAATGCCCGGGGCTGTCGCAACTCCGATACGCCAACTCCCAGCTGCGGTCGGTCCCGCGCACGAGCCCCCATCGACCGCGGCGGACCACGCGCACGGGGGTCCCGATCATCGGCAGGTGGGCCGGCGCGGAGGCGAGCACGAGGCGCATGACCGGTCGTCTCAGCACACTGTCGGTCACGGTTTGAAAGCCCGTCGCCGGTGCGCAGGCGGCGGCATCCACCCGGGTGGCCGCCGAGTCGATCACATGGCGCTGCCACCCCATCGAGGCGGTGTCGTACAGGTAGAGCAGGTCGCCAGCAGCGGGTGAGTACCGCCATCGACTGAGGCTCACGCCCGACGAGACCGAGGACGGCGGGAGCGAGATGACACGACCGCTCGCCGAGCAGACGAGCGCGCTCCCGACATGGGCGAGCAGTTCGATCGCGGTGTCGCCGCGGAGCACGAGACTGTCGCCGAGGGCGGCGCGGATCTCGCTCCGGAGCAGGAGCTCGACCTCCTGCTCGAGTCGCGAGGCATCGCTGGCGCCGTTGCCGCTCCGAAGACGGCGTTCGGCCGCGAGCATCGCCGCCGCCGCGAGCCCCGCGACCACCGTGCTGATGGTGAGCGCGACGATCAGTTCGGCGAGCGTCGAACCGCGGCGGGGCCGAGTCATCGCCGGATCCGCGGCGCGTTCATGGGGCACAGGCGGCGACCGCGGTCACCCCGACGGCGCGCGCGGCCCGCAGGGGGCGGACGCTGTCGCGCAGGATCCACCCATCGGGAACCGCGGTGGCGCTCCACCAGCTGTCGCCCCAGGCGGCGCGCGCGGCCCCGCTGCTGTCGGCGCCGCATCGGGTGGCCGTGAAGAACTCGAGGTGCTCGCGTGCCCCGCGCGCGCCCTCACGCTCGGCATCGGCGATGATCCGGAGCCGCCGTTCGGCGAGCACGGTCGTGGCGAGCGCGAGCGCGGCCGTGGCCGCGATCAGCAGGGCGACGACGACCTCGGTGAGCGTGAACCCGCTCGGCGTGGTTCGTGACATGGCGTGACGATAGCCGCCGAACCACGCGCGTCCCGCATCAGACGATCGCGTGATGGATCGAACGAACGCAAAGCGGGCCGGACGATGTCGTCCGGCCCGCCTGGTCCTGCGCCGTCAGCTCAGATCAGCTGCAGCTCGGCTCGCCTTCCGCCGTGGCCGAACCACCGAGGGTGATCGTGCAGGTCTTCGTGGTCGAGCCGTGGGTGGCCGTCGCGGCCCAACCAGTGGCCGACACGCCGCCGATCGTGACCGTCACGCCCGACGACGCCTTGTAGGCGGTGCCGAGGGCGGTGGTGCTCGACGCGTAGGTGCTGTTGTTGTCCGAGAAGTAGGCTTCCTGCGCGGTGATCAGGTTGCGCAGATCCGACTTCATCGAGGCGAGATACGCCTTCTCCTTCGTGTTCGCGAACTTCGGGATCGCGATCGCGGCCAGGATGCCGATGATCACGACGACGATGAGCAGCTCGATCAGGGTAAAGCCCTTACGCTTCGTAAGCATTGCGAACACTCCGTTGAACGGTGGTAGGGATTCCAACTTGGAGAAGACGAGCGGCGTCGCAGAATGTTACAGCCGTAGTTTGCCCCGCCAGAACATACAGCATTTGTCATACCAGCGCGAGTACATACAGCTAAACACTTTTCCTGCATACACTTAGCTCTATAGCGACAGCCCCCACGCCCCGGAAATTGGAGCGTTTCGCGGGGGGCGTTGCAAAGTGCGAGAGTGCGTCAGGGGCGCTTGGTACGGTGTTTCCCGGTCCAACGGACCGTCGCATCGCCCGAATCGGTCGCCACGAGCGCGCTGTCGGCGACCTCGATCATGAAGTCGAAGGCTCGGCGGTACATCCCGTCGGCGATGGCGATCCGGGCCTGCGTCCGGGCGGCGTGCCACTGGGCGAGCTCCAGGTGACAGGAGACCAGCCCCGCCCGCGCCAACGGCTGCTCCGGCTCGATCGCCAGCGCGGCCTGATACTCGGGAACGGCCGCCTGACAGACATGCGCCTCACGATACTTGTGCGCCAGATCGACCCGGACGCCATGGTAGGTCGGCAGGAGCGCGATGGCGGTCCGCCACTCCCGCTCCGCCTCCAGCGGCCGATGCTGCTCGAACAGGAGTCCGCCGAGCGAGTAGTGGCTGCGGAAGTTGAGCGGCGCGTCGAGCGCGAGCGTCTCGAAGACCCGGTCGTTGCTCTTCCAGCTGCGCTGGCGTTCGGCACTGTGGGCGGTCCCGGCCATCAACAGGGCCGCGAACACCCCTGCGGCGACCAGCTTGGTCGCACGCGGCGCGACACGAAGGCGCGCGATCGCCCAGGCCCCGCCGACTCCGAGCGCGAGCATCGCCCCCACGCTCGGCAACAGCAACGTGCGTTCGGCGATCAGGATCCCGGTCGGGAGCAGGATGTTCGCGACCGGGATCAGGCAGACGGCGATCCACGCGAGGCCGAAGGTGACGAGCGGCGCGCGGCGGACGCAGACCACCGCGAGCAGCGCACTGCAGCCGAGCAGGAGGATCCCCGGGATCAGCTCCACGTGCCAGCTCGTGTGGACGTGCACGAGCTGCGGGGAATAGTCGGCGTAGAGTCGTGCCGGCCAGAGCAGCAGACGTCCGAACTCGGGCACCAGGCCGAGCATCAGCACCGAGCGCTGGGCCATGTCGAGGTGCTGGAGCGCCGCGTGCGGCACGTCGCCGGCGACGTCGGAGAGGATCGAGGTCCGGATGGCGAGGAAGATCGTCGCCAGCAGCGCGAGACGGAGGAGGAACGCGAACGATTCGTCGAGCCGCTCACGCCAGGGCCGGGGATCGTGCACGCAGGTGAACTCCGCGGCCACGAGCAGCGCCGGGAGCACGATCACGTGCTCCTTGAAGAACATCCCGACGAAGTAGAGCGTGGCGACGAGGAGTGCCGGGCCTCGGGCGAGGGGCAGCCCCTCGCGACGCTCGCGCACGTAGACCGCGGTGGCGAGGAGCACGAAGAGTGCCGACCAGAGCTCCGCCTGCCCCACGACGTTCCCCACCGCCTCGACATGCACCGGGTGCATGGCGAACAGCGCGGCGGCGATGGTCGCCGCGACGCGCGGCAGCAGCTGCAGCGCGAGCCAGTACATCGTGACGCAGACCGCGACGTACAGCGTGATGTTGACGAGGTGGAACACCAGCGGGCGCCCCGCCCCCACCACCCACTGGAGGGCGTACATCAGGATCACCATCGGGCGATACAGCGCGGCGCCGCGACTGTTGGGCCAGTACGTCTCGGTGAAGTAGTGCCACGGGGCGCGGAGCGCGTGCACCCGACTGTTCTCGACGATGATCCAGCGATCGTCGTAGGCGAAACCGTTGGGGAGGCCGGTGACCGACGACGCGAGCGCGAGGCAGGCGATCAGCAGCGCGAAGGGGCGCCAGTCGATCGGGTCGTCAGCGCCCACCGCGCGCGACGACGTGCCGCCCCAGAGCTGATTCACGCGAAGAGGTTGAAGCGGATGATGTGGCCGATGGCGGCGACACCGTCGCGCCACCCGATCTTCTTCCCTTCGGCATAGGTGCGCCCGGAGTAGGAGATCGGCACCTCGAAGATCCGCGCGCGCCGCTTGGCCAGCTGCGCCGTGACCTCCGGTTCGAACCCGAACCGCTCCGACGTGAGCGTGAGCGAGCGGGCGAGGTCGCCCGCGATCGCCTTGTAGCACGTCTCCATGTCGGTGAGGTTGAGGTTCGTCAGCATGTTGCTGAAGGTCGTCAGGCACCAGTTCCCGACCGAGTGCCAGAAGTAGAGCACGCGGTGCGGCCCGCCGAGGAAGCGCGAGCCGAAGACGGCATCGGCGCGTCCCTCGAGGATGGGATCGAGCATCGCCGGCCAGTCGGCCGGATCGTACTCGAGGTCGGCGTCCTGCACGATCACGACGTTGCCGGTGCTGGCCGCGAGGGCGGTGCGGATGGCGGAACCCTTGCCGCGGTTCCGCTCGTGGAAGACGAGGGTGTCGATCCGTCCGGCGTCCTTGAGGCGCTGCAGGATGTCGCGCGTCCCGTCGGTGGAACAGTCATCGACGCAGATGATCTGCTTGCGCACCGGGACCGAGTGCACCTGATCGAGGATCACCTCGATCGTGTTGCGCTCGTTGTACACCGGGATGAGCACGGAGAGGACGAGGCTCTCCAGCGGCATCGGGGTGAGGCCGCGCATGCGACTGGTGGACGACGGGAACGGCGAGGACATGGCAGGCGAGGAGGGGGCGTGAGGACCTGAAGGTGCGGAGTCGAGTGCAGCCAGAGGGTTCACCGGAGTGCGCGATACCGTTCACAGAGCCGTCGATACCGACCGAGCCACGCGACGTCGCGGGGCCAGGCGTCGAAGGGCGATCGTCGCGGCGTCTCGATGCACTCGGTGAGCGCGACCGTCACCGGAATGTATCCGGCGTCGGAGCCCGAGGCGATGCGCTGGGAGAGGCGCGGGACCGCGGCCAGGTTGCAGGCGGCGATCACGACCGCCCCCGCCACGATCGGCCGCCGCCAACGCGACCACTCCGTGCGTTCCGAGCATCGCGCCAGCACGACCGCGAGCCCCACGCTCAGCAAGGCGAGGAGCGGCGCGTTGTAGTACGCGATCCGTACGTCCGGCGCGTCCACCGGCGCGTGCCGTGATTTCAGGAGAGCCGCGAAGAGGACGAGCGCGC
>CAZAGK010000077.1:0-16661 GCA_964484775.1 uncultured Gemmatimonas sp.
GAGCGATCCCGCGGTCTCGGCGGCTTTGAGCTGTGGAGCGACCGGAGTGCTCTCGCCGCCGCAGGCGGCGAGAGCGAGAGCGGCCAGCAGGAGGAGCACACGGCTGAGCATTGAGAGAACGATGCGACCGAATGGTGCATTCGGCAATGCGATGATGCGGGTGTTCGCCGGCAGCGGCGCGAGGTTGGCGAATGCCGAGTTGCGAAAGTCCCCTCGCCGAGCGTACGCTATGGTCATGGCCGAGACGGCACGGAAGTACTGGCGTCCCGAGGATGTGCAGGCGCTCCCGTATGGACGGGAGCGGTACGAGTGCATCCATGGGGAGTTGTTCGTGACCCCGTCGCCGCGCGATCTGCATCAGGCGGTGGTCGGGGAGCTATATGCGCTCCTCCACGCCCACTTCAAAGGGCGTGCGGGACTGCAGTTGCGACTCTCGCCGGCGGACATCCAGCTCGAGCCGGATACGCTGGTGCAGCCGGACCTCTTCGTGACGCGTCTGGAGCGTAAGACATTGCGCGAGCAGGGGTGGACGGCGGTCCAGCGGATGGCGCTCGTGATCGAGGTGCTGTCCCCCGGCTCGGTGCGTCAGGACCGCGGGAAGAAGCGCGAGTTGTACATGCGCACAGGGGTCGAGGACTACTGGATGGTGAACATCGACACGCGCGCGGTGGAGCGGTGGCGGCCGGGGTACGAGGCGGCCGAGATCGTGACCGGTGTGTTGGAGTGGCGGGACGCTGTGGGGGGGGCGAGTTTCACGGTCGATCTGCCGGAGTTGTTCGCGACGGTGTTCGCGGATTGAGGGATCAGCTTGTGCGATTGTATTGAACAGGCGTGCTGCGCCCGGACGGACATCCTACCGCGGTAGTCGGAGGGACTACGCCCATCGTGCGATGGTGACACGACCCTCGAACGGGTATCCATTCAACTCGCAGCAGAGTCCCGAATCCCGAGGTTTCCGTGTCCCACATTCGCAGCGTCACCACGGCCGTCGCCGTCCTGTTCCTGGCCGTCCCGATGGCCGCGCAGGGAGTCCCCACGAACTTCGTGTCGTCCAATGCCACGCCGTCGATCGTCGCGCCGACCGCGACGCCGCTCGTCGCCGAGTCCGCTCCCTCGTTCGCCCCGACGCGCTCGAGCCAGTCGGTCGGTGTGCGCCTGAACGCCGCAGCCGTGCCGCTCGTCGCACCGGCTCCGCAGACCAACGGTCGTAGCCCCGCGCTGATGATCGTCGGCGGTGCCGCGCTGCTGATCGGTTCCGTAGTCGGTGGCAGCTCGGGCAACATCATCATGGTGTCCGGTGCCGTGGTCGGTCTGATCGGGCTCTGGAGCTACCTGAACTAAGCTCCGCTCCGCAACGAACGAAGCCGCCTCGAGTCTCGAGGCGGCTTCGTCGTATCCGGGAGCGCCGTACCTCAGTTGTCCAGCAGCTCACCGACCGCGGCCAGTGCCGGGACATGATCGCAGACGAGCTTCACGACCACGGTCAGCGGCACCGCGAGCACCGCACCGGGGATCCCCCAGAGCCAGCCGAAGAACAGCAGCCCGATGAAGATCGCGACGGTGTTCACGGGGAGATGCCGTCCGAGCAGCATCGGCGTGACGAAGTTCGTCTCCGTCAGATGGATCAGCAGGAACACCACCGGCGCGATGATCGCGCGGCTCGGCTGATCGACGCCGACCAGTGCCGCGAGCGCGATGATCGTCGCCGTGACGATCGGGCCGAGATAGGGGACGAAGTTGAGGATCGCAGCGACGCCGCCCCAGAGGAGCGGGCTGGGGACGCCGACGGCCCAGAGTGCGAGCGCCGTCAGGATGCCGACCGCCGCATTCACCACCACCACCGTGACCAGGAAGTGCGACGCGGCGAGCTCGATCTGCGAGAGCAGGTGCTCGCGACGCTTGAGCTCCTGTCGCCCCGGCAACAGTCCGGCGAGCTTGCGGCGGAAGAGCGGGCCGTTGGCGAGCAGAAAGTAGGTCAGGAAGACCACCGAGAGGATGACCGGGACCGCGGCCAACGTCTCGACGGAGAAGCGCGCGAAGAGCCCGGGGGTCGCGATCTGCACCGTGCGCGGGGCATCGGCGGCGGTCGGGCCCGTGGCGCGCTGCATCCGGTCCGCATAGCGCTGGAGATTCGTGAGCGGGCGCACGATCGCCTGCAACTTCGATTCGAGCTTCTGCGCCGTCTGCGGGGCGCTCTCGATCCACTGCATCGCCGGCGCGCTCACGAGCGCGACCGCTCCGAGTCCGATCCCGAGCGCGCCGAAGACGACGATCCCGGCGGCGAATCGCTCGGCGATCCGATGACTCTGGAGCCAGCGGACCGGCGCCGAGAGGGTCAGGGTGAGCAGCAGCGCGATCACGATCGGAAGGACCACCGCCTGCCCGAGTCGCAGCGTCGCGATCACCATGAGCGTGACGATCACCACCGAGACCGGTGATTGGGTGCGGCGTTCGGTATCGGCGATCCGTTCGGCGGTCTCGGCCGTCGTCGTCATCCGTGGCTACTCGTGCGCGGGGGGGAGCTCGACGATCTCGAGCCAGTAGCGTCCCAGGACGTTCATCGCTTCCACCAGCCCCGAGAAGGTGACCGGCTTGGTGATGAAGGAGTTCACGCCGAGTTGGTAGGAGCGGACGATGTCCTCGTCGAGGCTCGAGGTGGAGAGCACCACTACCGGGATGTCCTTCAGATCGGGATCTGCCTTGATGAGGCGCAGCGCGTCGCGCCCGTCGAGCTTGGGCATGTTCAGGTCGAGCAGGATGAGCCCCGGGCGCGGCGCCTTGCCCGTCTCGCCCGCGTACTCTCCGCGTTGGTAGAGGTAGTCGAGCAGCTGCTCACCGTCCTCCACGAAGCGGAGTGCATTGGCGATGTGGGCATCCTCGAGCGCCTGCCGCGTGAGCATCCGATCGTCCTCGTCGTCGTCGGCGATGAGAATGGTGATCGGGATCTTGTGTCGGTCGAGCATCATGGGAGTGTTCCGGTTGCGGACTGCGTGATCGGCAAGGTGAATGTGAACGTGGCACCCTGTCCGACGATACCTGAGGCGTGAATGGTCCCGCCGTGCTGTTCGACGATCCGGCGGCAAATGGCCAAGCCGATCCCCGATCCCTGGTACTGCGCACGGCTGTGGAGGCGCTCGTAGAGGCGGAAGATCTTCTCCGCGTACGACTGATTGAAGCCGATGCCGTTGTCGCTGATCGTCACCGTGCAGCGAGTGCCGTGCGGGGCATCGACTCCGATACGGACCGTGGGGGTGACGCCGGCCCGCCGATACTTGATGGAGTTGCCGATCAGATTCTGCAGGAGCTGACGCATCTGCGGGCCGTCCGCCTCGATCACGGGCAGCGCCCCGAGCTCGATCACGGCCCCGGCGTCGGTGATCACGGTCTCCAGATCGATGAGGACGTCGTGCGCGATCGCTCCGAGGTCGACCGACGTGAACGTCTGCGCGCGCGAGGCGACCTGCGAGTAAGCCAACAAGTCGAGGATCAGGGTGCGCATCCGCGCTGACGCGTTCAGCATCCGGTCGAGCGAGTGCAACGCATCGCCCGACAGCGAGGGGCCCGCGGCATGGAGCAACCGTTCACCGAAGGACAGGATCTTCCGGAGCGGCTCCTGCAGATCGTGCGAGGCGACCGAGGCGAACTCGTCGAGTGCGGTGTTTGACCGCTGCAGTTCGATGTGCTGTTCCGCGAGCTTCACATCCGCGAGCCGGCGTGCGGTGATGTCGTCGATCGAGAGGAGGATGACTCGCGGCTCGTCCGGATCCTGCGTGACGACCCGGGCGTTCAGCATCATGATCTTGCGGCCGATCACGGGGAAGACGTGATCGACGTCGAAGTCGTAGATCTGCGCCTTGTAGATCGGCTGATCGATCAGCAGTTCCCGCAGGCGCGAGATGTCCCACTGTCCGTCACCGATCGCGAAGAGGACCTTGCCGATCGTCTCGGCAGGTTGGACGCGGAACGTGCGATAGTAGGCGAGGTTCGCCTGCGCGATGCGCAGGTCGGCGTCGAGCACCAGCAGCGGGTCGCGCACCGTGTCGAAGATGTCGAGCAGCAGTTGCTGCGCGACCGGTGCTTCCCGGAGTGCGGGAAGCAGGGTGAACGCTCCGGAGGAGCGGTCGAGCGAACGGTGCACACGACCTCCCGAGATGCCATCATCAGTGCCGCTCCCCGGCCGAGCGTCGTGGCGGGGCGACGACGCGGCGTTCTCATCGTGAGGGCACGAGAGCCGACCGCATACCATATACGCGCCGGTGGAGGTCTCCGGCCGATACGGGAGAGTACGGAGTCACCTCGGCGGACGGTATCGCACGATTGAGGTAGAGCCGCGCGGTCGCGCGCCGTCGTCGCATCCGCGCGGACCCGCACGGCGAAGCGGGCGCCTCTGAGCCAGTGCCGATCGTGGCATGTCTGCTCATCCTTTCGGGGGATTGTCGGCCTCCCCGGTCTCGGTAGATTCCGGAGAGGAGGATACACTGCCCAACTCGAAACGCGCCGCACCTGCCCCGAAGATCACTCTCGCCATCATCGATGACAATCGACTGGTGCGGGAAGCCTTGACGGCCCTGCTGGGCCAGTTCGCCGACCTGACGGTCGTGTCCACCGCGGTCGCCGACACCGCCTTCCTCGCCCAGGTACATCCGCAGGTCCTGCTGCTCGATGTGGGGCTCCGCGACCAGGACAGTCTGCAGCTCGCGGCGCTCCTCAAGGACGCCATGCCCGAGGCGCACATCATCCTGATGGACCTCATCCCGGTCAACGAGGAGATCGTCGAGTACGTCAGTGCCGGGGTCTCGGGGTTCGTGCTCAAGGACACGACGCTCGAGGAGTTCATCACGACGATCCGTGCGGTGGCCTCGGGCGCCAAGGTGCTGCCACCGCGGATGACCGAGACGCTGTTCTCCCAGATCGCCAAGGAGACCGCCGTCCGTGGACAGGCCCTCGGCATGGACGACGTCCGCATGACGCGCCGCGAGCGCGAGGTGATCGATCTCATCGGAGAAGGGCTGAGCAACAAGGAGATCGCGCATCGATTGAACATCGCGACGCATACGGTGAAGAGTCATGTGCGCAACGTGATGGAGAAGCTCGCGCTTCATACGCGATTGCAGATCGCGGCCTACTCGCATCGCGAGAGTCAGGGCTAGCCTTCGGCGGCCGCGCGGTCCCTCCGGTCCCTCATGGTGCACGAGCACCGTGAGGGACTCGTCGCGTCGGGGTGCACACCCGTCCGTTCGGAGGGGAGCGAGCTAATCACTCTTTCATCCCATCGAGCGATACGTGCGAGCGGTGGCGAGGCCTACCATCCGGTATGCCCAAGAAACCTTCGAACCCGATGTTCCGCCGCCGCGCATTCGCGCTCGGCCTGCTGGTGGTCACCCTCGCCGCATGCGAGAAGAACGCGCCGGCCAACGATCTGCCCGCGAACGGCGCGGCAGAGAAGGGTGGCGCCCGCGAAGTGACGAGCGCCAAGGAGCGACTCGCCGCTTCGCCGACCCGCTCGCTGCCCGCCGGTACCCGCATCGAAGTCGTCATGACCGACGCGCTCTCCTCGCGGACCAACAAGCCGGATGAGACCGTGCGGACCACAGTGAGCGGGAACATCCTCGACGGCGCCGGGCGGATCGCGATCCCGGCGGGGTCAGTGGTCCTGTTGCGGATCGTGCAGCTCGAACCCGGCAGCGCGCAGGTCCGTCCCGAGGGGCGCCTCGCGCTCGCCGCGCAGTCGATCACCACGTTCGACCAGAGCTATCCGCTCGATGCGTCGCTCGGCGACATCCCGCACACCTTCGTCGGCCGCGGCATCACGACGGATGAGGCTGCGCGCGTCGGTGCGGGCACCGCGATCGGGGCCGCCGTCGGTCAGGCGATCGGGAAGGACACCAGAAGCACGACGATCGGCGGAGCCGTCGGTGCGATCGCCGGAACGGCGGTGGCCGTACGCTATGCCTATCGCGATGTGGTCGTACCCGCTGGGTCGGTGATCGTGCTGACGCTGGCGCAGAAGTTGGACGTTTCGGCGCGATAGGGAACGCTGTCCCGAGTCACGCTCTCACGCAGCATGCAGAGGAGTTCCGTATGATCAACAATCTGAAGTCACATGTTCGGCGCATGGCCGCACGCACCAGTACGACGTGGCGCGCGCTGATCGCCGTAGCCGTTGCCGGCATGCTCACCGCCGCATGCGATGTGCACGGTGTGACCGCGCCGGGCTCGCTCGCCAAGATCGTCGTCACCCCGAACGCCACGGTGTCGGCGCTGGCCTCGCAGCAGATGGTCGCCGTCGGTTATGACGCCGAGGATCGCGTCATCCCCATCAACCCGACGTGGAGCATCGCGGCGAGTGGTGGTACGGTCAACGCCGGCAGCGGGATCTTCGCGGCCGGCGCAACGCCCGGTGTGTTCGCGAGCACCGTGGTCGCCACGGTCGGTACGATCAAGGGAAGCGCGACCATCACGGTCGTCGCCGGTCCGTTGGCCTCGATCACCGTGACCCCGACGCCGGCAACGGTCGGCGTGCAGGGTACGCAACAGTTCACGGCGGTGGGACGTGATGCGTCCGGCAATGTCGTGCCGTTCATCCCGACCTGGTCGCTGGTCGCGGGCGGCGGCACGCTCGATCAGAGCGGGTTGTTCACCGCCGGCATCGTCGCGGGGACCTATACGAACACCGTGCAGGCGAGCAACAACAATCTGAAGGGGCTCGCCACCGTGACGGTCACGCCGGGCGCGCTGGCGAGCATCACCGTGAGCCCGTCGACGGCCACGATGACGATCGGCACCACGCAGCTGTACACGGCGGTCGGCAAGGACGCGAACGGCAACACCGTCGTGATCACGCCGACCTGGTCGGTGGCCGCCGGTGGCGGTTCGGTCGCGAGCTCTGGCATCTTCACTGCGGGCACGGTTCCGGGCGTCTACGCCGGGACGGTGAAAGCGACGAGCGGCACGATCTCCGGGACGGCCGGCGCGACGGTGACATCGGGCGCGCTGGCGAGCATCACCGTGACGCCGAATCCGGCCGCGGTGGCGATCGGTGGCGCGCAGCAGTTCACGGCGAACGGCTTTGACGCGAGCGGCAACTCGGTCGCGGTGACCCCGACCTGGTCGGTGGTCGCTGGTGGCGGAACGATCACCGCGGTCGGTGGCCTGTTCACCGCCGGCACCGTGCCGGGGACCTATACGAACACCGTGACCGCGACGAGCGGCACGATCTCGGGACGCGCGACCGTCGTGGTCGGCACCGGGTCGCTGGCGACCATCACGGTCACGCCGAACCCGGATACGCTCGCGATCAACGGCACGCGCACCTACAGCGCCGTCGGTCGTGACATCGCTGGCAACGTGGTGGTGATCACGCCGACGTGGACCGTCGCCAACGGCGGCGGCGTCATCACATCGACCGGTCTCTTCACCGCCGGAACGGTTCCGGGCGCGTACATCAACACCATCACCGCGACGAGCGGGACGGTGACGGGTCGCTCCACGGTCGTCGTGACCCCGGGGCCCTTGGCCACGGTGAGCGTCACGCCGAATCCGGCGAGCGTCGCGATCAACGGCGCGCAGCAGTTCACGGCCACGGGCCGCGATGTGGCGGGCAATGTGGTCGCCATCACCCCGGTCTGGACCGCGAACGCGACGGCCGGCACGGTCAATGCGGCGGGACTCTTCACCGCCGGCACGACGCCGGGCGCCTATCCGACGGGCGTGACCGCCACGGTCGGTACGCTGTCCGGTAGCGCGGTCATCAATGTCAGCAATGGTCAGCTCGCGACGATCACGGTCACGCCGAACCCCGGCACGTTGATCGTGGGCGGCACTCTCGGATTCACCGCCGTCGGTCGTGATCTCGCCGGCAATGTTGTCACGATCGTTCCAGTCTGGACTGCGGCGACCGGTGGCACCATCAACGCCGGCACGGGCGTCTTCACGGCCGGCAACACGCCGGGCACGTACATCAACAGCGTCAAGGCGGCGGTCGGCACGGTCAACGGCACGTCAACGGTGACGGTCACCGCCGGTCCGCTCGCCACCATCACGGTCACGCCGAACCCGGCGAACATGAACACGGGCGCGACGATGCAGTTCACCGCGGTCGGCAAGGACGCGGCGGGCAATGTCGTGACGATCACGCCGACGTGGAGCGCCAACGCCACGGCTGGCACCGTGACCCTGACGGGGCTGTTCACCGCGGGATCGACCGCGGGGACGTACAACAACGGCGTCACGGCGACGAGCGGCACGATCTCGGGTAGCGCGCAGATCGTCGAGACGGCGGTCGTCAACGTGGTGAATCGCCTGGGCCGCATGGCGGTCAACGGCATCTTCGCGGCGACGCAGGTGACGTGCGTGACCGGTGCGGTCATCAACGCGGATGTCGCGATCTCGGCCGGTTCCACGATCGTGGGTCCGTGCACGATCTCGGGCACGCAGAACCTCGGCAACGCGACCGCGGCCAACCAGAAGCTCGATCTGATCTCGGCGCACGATTCGCTCGCCGCGCTGCCGTGCTCGGCGGCCAACACCGTCGGTACCACGAATCTTGGCGGTACCACCAAGGCCGCCGGCGTCTGGTGCTCGGCCAGCTCGCTCGGCGTCACCGGCACCCTGACCCTCGACGGCGGCGGCGATGAGAACGCGACGTTCGTCTTCCAGGCCGGTAGCGCGCTGACCACGGCCGGCAACATCGTGCTGATCAATGGCGCCAAGGCGAACAACGTCTTCTGGGTGCTCGGTAGCGATGCCACCCTCGGTACGCTGTCGCACTTCCAGGGCAACATCCTCGCGCTCAACGCGATCACCATCAATGACAACGCGACGCTGATCGGTCGCGCGCTGGCCAGGAACGCGGCCGTCACCCTCGGCACCAACGGCTTCATCACACTGCCATAACGCGGGCGCACCCCGGGGCCAGACGAATGTCCGGCCCCAGGGAACGCCTCGGCAGGTGAGGCGTCGACCGTCGCGGAACCCCGGGCCGCCAGCACGAGACCCAGGTCACGAAGTCATCCAGGAGATGTACATGTCAATCAAGACCTTTACGATCGCCGCCGCCATGCTGGCGTGCGCCGTGCCGGCCGCGGCGCAGGAACGCGGGACGGTGGAGTTCGGAATCTTCGGTAGTGCAGGCAAGTTCGACAAGACGCTCACGCTCGATCGTGGCGTTGGTGTCGGTGGCCATGTGGGGGTCTATCTCGACCCGCGCTGGGCGATCGAGTTCGAGAAGGGCGAGATGAAGGTGCAGCGCACCCTGGGGCTGCGCGACGTGAACCTCGGCACCCTCTCGGCGCGCCTGGTGGCGACGCCGATCAAGAGCGGCGCCTTCTCGATGTTCATCGGCGCCGGCGCCGGAGCGAGCAACGAGACGAACTTCATGCACACCTACGGCTACAACGCCATGGCGGGGGTGAAGGTCGCCCTCAGCAACACCGCCGCGCTGCGTGCCGAGTACATCAACGACTGGTACGCGAACTACGACCGCAAGACGGCACAGGCGGTCCACGTCATGCTCAGCTTCTACCGTCATCCGAACGTCGACGTCCGTACGGTCGAGTCGGTCCGCACCGTCAATACCACGACGGCCGCGGCCCCCTACGTGCAGCGCGATGATTCGGTGAGTGCGGCTGAGACGCGCCGCCTGCGAGAGCAGGATGCGGCGTACCGCGCCCTGCGCGATTCGCTGGCCCGTCGTCCGATCGCGCCGCTCGTGTCCGCCGCCGATCAGACCACCATGAGCGACCGCATCATGTTCGAGTTCGACCGTTCGGACCTGAGCCCGGCCGCGAAGGCGATCCTCGACGACAAGGTGACCGTCTTCCGGAACAACCCGACGCTCAAGATCGAGATCACGGGTCACACCGATGCGATGGGCACCGATGCCTACAACCTGGCGCTGGGTGTACGGCGTGCCGAAGCGGCCCGCGAGTACCTGATCGCCAAGGGCGTGGACGGCTCGCGCATCATGATCGACTCGAAGGGCGAATCACAGCCCTCGAGCCGCACGATGCCGGGCGCGGTCGGGATCGAGCAGAACGCCCCGAACCGTCGCGGCATCTTCACGCTGATCCTCCAGGCGGAGCCGGTGAAGAAGCCGTAAGCACGCAACGGACCGTCGTCGGGCGTGCACGAGCACGCCCGGTGACGTTCCCCCACAACGAGGACCGCACATGTTGATGACCGTGGTAATGATCCTGCTCGTGCTCTGGCTCCTCGGCATGGTGACGTCCTACACGCTGGGAGGATTGATCCACATCCTGCTGGTCGTCGCGGTGGTCGTGATGCTGGTCCGAATCATTCAAGGGCGAAAGCCCATCTGAGGAGACGTCATGATTCCGACAAGGATCCTGGCGATCGTCCTGATCGTCGCCGGCGCAGCCGGGCTCGTCTACGGCGGCTTCAGCTACACCAGGGATAGCTCCGCCGCGCAGATCGGCCCGATCGCGCTGACGGTGAAGGAGACCCGCTATGCCGCTGTTCCCGTCTGGGCGGGAGTCGCCGCGATCGCAGTCGGCGCCGCCCTGCTCCTGGTGCCGGCGAAGCGGGCGTGAAGCGCGCGTTCTCGAAGGTCCCGTACGCCCCCACTCTCTTCCCATCGAGCACACCATGACCTCGTACCGTCACCGCACGAACACCCGCGCCCTCACACTCCGCGTCGCCGTCCTGGCCACGGTCATGGCAAGCACCGGCTGTTCGGTGTTCAACAAGAAGGGGGAAGGCGCACTGGCCGGTGGTGCGATCGGCGGCGCGATCGGTGCCGTCATCGGCAATCAGACCGGGTCGACCGCGCGTGGTGCGATCATCGGGGCCGCAGTCGGTGGCCTGACCGGTACCATCATCGGCAATCAGATGGACCAGCAGGCCAAGGAGCTCAAGCAGAGCATCCCTGGCGCGACGGTCGCGCGCGTCGGCGAAGGGATCGCGATCACCTTCGCGTCGGGACTGCTGTACGACAACAACTCGGATCAGGTGAAGGCCGAGGCGGCGACCAATCTCCGCAGCCTCGCCGCCAGCCTGGACCGATACCCGAACACCGACCTGATGGTCGTCGGCCACACCGATGCGGTCGGGACCTCGGACAGCAATCAGGGACTCTCCCAGCGCCGTGCGCAGGCCGCCGCGAACTATCTGATCGCGCAGGGCGTCTCGTCCGCACGACTGCGGACCGCCGGGCGAGGGGAGATGGAGCCTGTCGGCGCGAACGATACCGACGCCGGACGCGCGCTCAACCGTCGCGTGGAGATCGCCATCTACGCGAACGCTGCCGCCAAGAAGTAGGCGTCGTCGCTTCGATGAACGAGCGGCCCCGGTCAGCGATGACCGGGGCCGCTTTGCCGCGTTCGACGGGCGGTCGTCTACGCTCCGAACACCTCGAAGATCCCCGCGGCTCCCATGCCACCACCGACGCACATGGTGACCATGCCGAGCCCGCCGCCGCGCGCACGGAGCTCATGCACGAGCTGCGTGGTGAGCTTGGCCCCAGTAGCACCCAACGGGTGACCGAGCGCGATCGCACCACCGTTCACGTTCAGGCGCGAGGTGTCGATCCCCAGGTCCTTCACCACCGCGAGCCCCTGCGCGGCAAAGGCTTCGTTGAGCTCGATCAGCTTGATCTGGTCGAGCGTGAGCCCGGCCTTCGCCAGCGCCTTGGGCACGGCGGCCACGGGGCCGATTCCCATCACATCCGGCTCGACGCCCGCGACCGCGAAGGTCACGAAGCGCGCGAGGGGCGCGAGGCCGAGCGCCTTGGCCTTGTCGGCGCTCATCATGAGCACCGCCGCCGCGCCATCACTGAGCGGGCTGCTGTTGCCGGCCGTGACCGTGCCGCCCGGCTTGAACGCCGGCGGGAGCTTGGCGAGCCCTTCGAGTGTCGTCGCGCCGCGCACCATCTCGTCGGCGGCGAACGTTGCATCGACCACCGTCTTCTTGGCACCCTTCCAGGTGACCTTCTGGATCGGCACCGGGATGATCTGACCATCGAACGCGTTGCGCGCCTGCGCAGCCGCGGCTTTCTGCTGACTCTCGAGCGCGAACTGGTCCTGCATCTCGCGCGTGATCCCCCATCGCTTGGCCACCCGCTCCGCGGTGAAACCCATGCCGATGTTGGATTCGGTCATCTCGGGGTGGAGGCGCGTGTGGTAGCCGGACATCGGCACCGCGCTCATCATCTCCACACCACCGGCGACGACGATGTCCTCCATCCCGCTCATGATGGCCTGCGCGCCCATCGCGACGGTCTGCAGACCGCTCGAGCAGAAGCGGTTGACGGTCGCCCCGCTCACGCTCACCGGGTAGCCGGCGCGCAGGAGCGCGAGACGCGAGACGTTCAATCCCTGCGACGCTTCCGGCATGGCGCAGCCCCAGAGGACGTCGTCCACCAGCGTGGCGTCGAGCTTCACCGAATCGACGACGCCCTTGAGCACCGCCGCCGAGAGATCGATGGGGTGCGTGTTGGCGAGCGATCCGTCCTTCTTGCCGCGCCCGACCGCTGTGCGGACGGCGCTGACGATGACGACTTCACGGATGTTCATGGTCAGTTCCTCAGCGGCTTGCCGGTTTCGAGCATGTACTTGATGCGGGCCTGCGTCTCAGCCGTGCCGAGGAGCTTCAGGGTCGCTTCACGCTCAAGGTCGATGATGTCCTGTTCGGTGACGTCGCGCGGCGGTCCATCGCCGCCGGAGAGCACGTACGCGATCTCGTGGCCGATGCGCACGTCGTGCGCGCTGGCCTGACCTGCTTCCTGGAAACTGAACAACGCGTAGTCCAGGTTGCCGAGCCACTCGCGGCCGCCCACGCGGATCGTCTTCATGGCCGGGGCCACGTAGTCGTGCGCGAGGTCGAGCACACGCGCCTTGGCGTCGCTGATCAGGGTGTCGCGGTTGAAGGAGATGCGATCGGCCACCGGACGGAGGAAGCCCATCTTGCGGGCCTCCAACGCGCTGGTGCTCGTCGCGGCGAGGGCGATGAGCTTGAAGGCACGCTTGGCGGCCTCGAACGGATCGGCCTCCTCATACGGCTGCAGCGCACCGACGAAGCGGAACAGCAGCTCCTTGGTGCCGCATCCGCTCGGGATGATCCCCACGCCGACTTCCACGAGTCCGAGATACAACTCGGCGTGCGCCTGGATCCGATCGCAGTGCAGCGAGAACTCCACGCCGCCGCCGAGGCAGAGCCCGAAGGGGGCGCTGACGACCGGGAAGGGCGCGCGGCGCACCGACATCACCGCATCCTGGAAGCCCTTCACGCTCGCTTCGATCGCCTTCCAGTCACCGGCGGCCGCAGCACCTGCGGCGGCACCGAGGTTCGCTCCGGCGGAGAAGGTGCGCGGGTCGTCATTGCCGAGCACGAGGCCGGCGTAGTTGCCGCTGGCCACCCGATCGATGGACTTGGCGATCATCTCCAGCACACCAGGTCCCAGCGTGTTCATCTTGCCGCAGAACTCGAGGCAGAGCACGCCGTCGCCGAGGTCGCGGAGTCGGGCTTCCTTGTTGGAGTCGACGACCGGGGTATTGGCGAGGATGATCTGCCCCGGGATCTTCGGCAGCGCGACGCGCGGTCCGCTCGCGGTGGCCAGGGTGATCGCATCACCCGTGCCTTCGTAGAACGCGGTGCCGGCGTTCTTGAGCAGCGCCGGCTCGTCCTTCCCGGCCTTCGTGAATTCCGCGCGCAACCAGTCGAGCCCGAGCGCGTCCATCACCTTGAAGGGGCCGATCTCCCAGCCGTAGCCCCACTCGAGCGCGCGGTCGACCGCAGCGAGATCGTAGGCGAGTTCCGGCGTGAGAGTGAGGCAGTAGTGGCACTGCTCCACGAGGATCGTGCGGAGGAAATCGCCGTGCTTCCCCGGAAGGTCCTTGGCCTTGTTCACCCGCTGGGCGGCGGGGAGCTTGAGCAGGGCCTCGATCTCCGGAGAGGAGAAGCGTCCCTGGTCCTCGTACTCCAGCGTCTTCCAGTTCAGGGTGAGGATGTCCTTCCCCTTCTTGTTGTAGAAGCCGGCCTTGGTCTTGTCGCCGAGTCGGCCCGACTTCACGAGCTCGTGGATCCACGGCGCGAGGGAGAGGTCTTCGCCCGTCGTCTCGCTCAGCCCTTTGGTGACGTGCACGAGCACATCGATGCCGGAGAGGTCACCGGTGCGGAAGGTCGCGGTCTTGGCGCGCGCGAGCAGCGCGCCGGTGAGCGTGTCCACTTCCGAGATCGTGAGGTCGTACTGCATCATCGCGCGTCCGGCCACGACCATGCCATGCACGCCGAGTCGATTGGCGACGAACCCCGGCACATCCTTGGCGATGACGATCCCCTTGCCGAGGATCCGCTCCTGGAAGTGGCGCACGGCGTCGAGCACCTCGGGCGCCGTCTCCGGCGTCGGGATGATCTCGAGCAGGTGCATGTAGCGCGGCGGATTGAAGTAGTGCGTGCCACAGAACTGCTTGCGGAAGCGTTCGGTGCGTCCCTCGAGCAAAATGGCCATCGGGATCCCCGAGGTGTTCGAGGTCACGATGGCGTGCGGGGCGAGCTGTTCGATCTTGGCGAAGAGCTCTTGCTTGGGCTTGGGCTGCTCGATGATGACTTCGACGATCCAGTCGCAGTCGCTCAGCAGATGGAGATGGTCGGCGGTGTTGCCGGTGGTGACGAGTGCCGCGGCGGCGGTGTCCATGAAGGCCGCGGGCTTGTTCTTGATCGCTTTGGTGAGCCCGTTCTTGGCGGGCGCGGAGCGATCAGGGGACGCGGGGTCGTCGGAGCCCGGGATGTCGAGCAGGACGACCGGGAGTCCGGCGGACGCGCACAGGGCGGCGATGCCATGCCCCATGACGCCGGCGCCAACGACGCCGACTTTGGTGATGCGCATGCGGGGTGCCTCGGGATGAGGGTGGAGCGTGAGGCGCGGGTCGCTGGGCTCGCCGCGCTTCCTTAATAGTAGTGGGGGAGGGGAAGGGGGCCTATCGCCTGATCGGCGAGTACCCCACCCCATCCGACCACCGCCCCGTCACCGCCGTCCCGACGATCGTCCCCTTCTCCAGGTCGATCGTGATCACCCGGTTCCGCCCCTGCAGCGTCACGAAGGCCCACCGGCTGTCGCGCGAGATCGCCACCCCTTCCGGTGCCGGCGACCCCGGAACCTCGGCGCCCGCCACCACGCTGTCGCGCGGGATGTCGAGCTGGAAGCGCTGCTTCCGGGTCCCCGCGTCGAAGATCCGGACCTGCGCCTTCATGGGATCGGTGACCACCGCGGTGCGGTTGTCGGCCGAGATCGCGATGCGATAGGGGAAGCCGAAGTTCCGGAGCGTGTCCACCGGGACACCACGCAACGCGTCCACCACCACGACCACGCTGTCGGTGTTGCTCCCCGCCCAGACGAAGCGCCCGTCGGGGGAGATGGCCACCCCTTCGGGGGAACGGGCGACCTTCACCGAACGCACCGCCGCCGGGTCGAGTCGGTCGATGATCGAGATGGTCCCCTCGGTGATGTTCCCCGTGACGAGCCGCGTGCCGTCGGCGGTCATCCCCACCATGTGCGGCGTGCGCCCCTTGGTGGGATACGCCGAGAGCACTCGGCCATCGCGGACGTCCACGATCAGCACCGACGCGATCGTCTCGGAGGTGGCGGCGATGAGGGTGTCGCCGGGGAGGAAGACCATCCCGTGCGGGCGCACGTAGCCGTCGAGCGTCAGGGTGCGCACCACCGCGACCTTGGCCACATCGATCACGCTGATGGTGTTCCCCGGCTTCCCGCGGATGCCGTAGTTGCTCACCGCCGCCCAGCGTCCATCGTGCGACACGGCGACCTCGTGCGGCCCTTCGCCGGTGCGCAGCGTGGCGATCGCCTTCTGGCTCGCCACATCCACCACGGTGACGGTGCTGTCCGTCATGTTGTTCACGATGACGGTGCCGGTGGGTCTGGCCTGGGCGCCGGCGGTGCCGCCGAGCAGCGCCAGTGCGGTCAGCGATGCGAGAACGCGATAACGCATGGTCATCTCACGACTCATGTTGGAGTTTCCGCTCGATCCGCGGATCGGGCACGAGCCAGATCAGCGCCACCGCGACGAACAACACACGCGAGACGAGCGGCTCCCAGAAGGCGGTGATGATCGACAGTACGTAACACAGCAGGGAGATCTTCCCCTTCGTGTCGCTGCCGATGGCCTGCGCCAGCTTGCTCTCCGGCCCGTGATGCCGCACGATCGTGCGCTGCAACACCGTGTACGCGATCGCGCAGGCGAGGAGGATCACCCCGTACACCGCCGTCGGGAGCGAGGCGTGATGGCTCTCCCCCATCCACGCCGTGCCGAACGGCACGAGCGAGAGCCAGAACAGCAGATGCATGTTCGCCCACAGGATCGCGCCGTTCACCCGCTCGGCGGCGTGCAGCATGTGATGATGGTTGTTCCAGTAGATGGCGATGTACACGAAGCTCAGCACGTACATCAGCATCGGCGTCACCATCGTGCGCAATGCGGCCAGATCCTCGCCGTGCGGGACCTTCAGCTCCAGGATCATGATCGTGATGATGATCGCGATCACACCATCGCTGAAGGCTTCGAGACGGTTCTTGGTCATGCGCGACACGCTCCCCGGGATACGGCCGGAAATGCGAACGTCCGCCGCGTGCGCTCGCCCCCGAGCACCGCGGCGGACGTTCGACGGGTGAGCTTACGGAACGAAACTGC
>CAZAGK010000078.1:0-16637 GCA_964484775.1 uncultured Gemmatimonas sp.
CCGGGCCCGAGCCCTGTTCTCACGGTCCTCGACGATCTGTCGCCCCGGGACGACGGCCAGGAGCATCACCGTCGAGAGGGCGAACGGGAGCACCACCCCGCCCCACCCCCCGGGGAGCCGCGGCCGGCCGCTGGCGTCGCGCAGGTCGCGGGTGAACAACGTGGGCAGCCGGCGCTGGACCCAGACCGTCCCGATGATGATCACCAGCCCGGCGACCACCAAGAGCAGCGGGAAGGCGAGGCCCAGTTTGAAGACATCGGTCGCGAGCCAGACGAGATACGCGAAGAGGATCACCGCTCCCGCCACCGCCCACACCATCCGCCGCAGATACACACTCACCGTGAGCGCCATCAGCGCGAAGAGCGGGCCGAGATGCCGCGTCAGATGGTGCACACCGACGATCTGCCCGAGCCCGGCCACCACCGTGACGGCGGCCACGAGCTGCATCCAGCGTCCGTAGTCCGGGTCGGTGTCGCCATGCGAGGTGCGCCGCTCGACCGCGTACGCCGCGATCAGCGCGAGACCGGCCGAGAACATCCATCCCCACGCGTCGCCCACGCGGGTCGGCGGATGCTCGCGCAGCAAGTGCAACAGGTGG
Source organism: uncultured Gemmatimonas sp. (assembly GCA_964484775.1). GTDB lineage: Bacteria > Gemmatimonadota > Gemmatimonadetes > Gemmatimonadales > Gemmatimonadaceae > Fen-1231. The sequence goes on from CAZAGK010000078.1 coordinate 599, forward strand.
ATGGGTAGCACGAACGATCCGAGCGCGAAAGGGATCGCCAGCGGGCCGAACCGCACGCTCCGCAACGCGAACAAGCCGGCGAGCAGCGTCGTGAGCTCGAGCGCCACCGGCGTGCTGTCGCAGGGAAAGAAAGGTGGCAGCACCACGGAGCAGACCTTGAGCGACGTCTCCGACCAGAGCCCCGCCGCCGCACCGGCATCCCACGCCGCGAGCGGGGTGATGGCCACCGCCAGGAACACCGCCACGCCGCGCGCGAGCGCGAACCCCTCGCGCCCAAGCACCCGCGCCACGAGCAGGAAGAGCGCCGCGTACCCCGACGCCACCACCATCACCCCGACGGAGCCGAGCATCTCCCATCGATCGACGACGAACCACCCCATCGCGAAGAGCGCGAGGAGCGCCCCAACGCCGTACGCGATGTTCACCGCCGAGAGCCCGGTGCGCCGCTCCGGCACCACCATCGCCAGCAACGCCTCCCGCTGCTCGGCGGAGATCACGCCGCGCGCTACCGCCTGGTCGAGCCATTCGCGATGCTGCATCATCCTCCACGATAGCGCTCGGACGCCGCTCCCGTCGGATTTCATCGTATCGCTGCCGATTCCGGCGGGCAATCTGCCGCATAGCTTTCGCAACATGAGCACCCCCGACACCCACGACATCCCCCTCGAGGAATTCCGCGCCCAAGCGCACAAGCTCGCCGACTGGATCGCGCGCTACCTCGAGGATCCCGCCCGCTATCCGGTGCTGCCACCGCTCGTCCCCGGCGCCACCACCGCACGCCTCGAACCCGCACCGCCGCAACACGGCGAGTCGCTCGAGACGATCCTCGCCGACTTCGAGAAGAGCATCCTCCCCGGACTCACGCACTGGAACCACCCGGGGTTCATGGCCTATTTCGCCAACAGCGCCACCGCGCCGGGGATCCTCGCCGAGTTCCTGATGGCGGCACTGAATGTGAACGGGATGCTCTGGCGCACGAGCCCCGCCGCTACCGAGTTGGAGCAGGTCGTCACCGATTGGCTCCGCCAACTCCTCGGCCTCACGCCGGGGTGGTTCGGGATGGTCAACGACCTCGCGAGCACGAGCACGCTCTACGCCCTCGCGGCCGCGCGCGAAGCCGATGCCTCGCTCGAGGTGCGCCGACTCGGCCTCGCGGGGCGCGACCTCCCCCGCATGCGCGTCTACTGCTCCGAGTGGGCCCACAACAGCATCGACAAGGCCGCCATGACTTTGGGGCTCGGCTCCGAGAACGTCGTGCGCGTGAAGGCCGATGCCGACTTCCGCATGCGCCCCGAGCTGCTCGAGGCCGCCATCGCCGCCGACCGTGCCGCGGGCTACAAGCCCATCGCGATCGTCGCGACGGTGGGCACCACCAGCATGACGAGCGTCGATCCCGTTCCCGCGATCGCCGACATCGCGCAGCGCGAGCAGCTCTGGCTGCACGTGGACGGTGCGTACGGTGGAGTCGCCGGCGCCGTCCCCGAATTGCGCCATCTGCTCGACGGCGTGGACCGCGCCGACTCCTTCGTCGTGAATCCGCACAAGTGGCTCTTCACGCCGATGGACTGCTCGGTGTTCTTCGTGCGGAAGCCGGCGGTGCTCAAGCGGGCGTTCAGTCTGATGGCGGCGTATCTGGAGACCGCCGAACAGGATGTCGTGGTCAACTATATGGACTACGGCTATCAACTCGGCCGTCGTTTCCGTTCGCTCAAGCTGTGGATGGTGTTGCGGGCGTTCGGCGCCGAGGGGATCGCGACGCGGATCCGGCATCATTGCGCACTGGCATCGCAGTTCGCGGGGTGGGTGCGGGAGACCCCCGGCTGGGAGGTCGCGGCCCCGCATCCGTTCAGTACCGTCTGTTTCCGGAGTGTGCGGGCCGGCGAAAGCGTCCCGGAGGCCAATGCGCGGAACGCGCGGATCCTGGACCGGGTGAACGAGAGTGGGGATATCTTCATATCCCACACGATGTTAGGGCCGACCTACATGATCCGGGTCGCGCTGGGGAATCTGGGGACGGAGGAGCGGCACATCCGTCGGGCCTGGGAGCTGCTGCAGGAAGCCTCCCGCCATTAGTAACCCCTGAACCAGTTAAACAGGTGGCGCGAATATTCCCATTGTATCGTATGTTATGATGTCGTAGCAGCTCGTCACATCGTGATGGCCCCGCGGAAGGGGCGGTCGGCTCGCCCCACCACTTCCCGCCGGAGATCGTGATCCATGAAGCGTCGCCTTGCAGCCGCGGTACTGATTCTCGGAACGGTCGTCGCGTGCTCGAAGAGCACCGAGCCGGTCCAGCCCGAGGTCACGCAGGTGCAGTTGGATGCGGTGAACCCCACCAACCTGACCTTCAACGCGACGAGCGGTCTCCCCACCGAGCCCTTCAACGCACCGGTGCCGGGCACGGTGAACGCGACCGCCTCTCGTGCGGCGTTCCCCGATTCGCTCAAGCTCACCGCCACGCAGAAGTCGCAGATCGCCGCGTTGCGCACGACCTTCGAGACGGCGAACCGCACCGACATCGTCTCGCTCAAGGGGATCCACGACCAAGCCTCCGCCGCCAAGAAGGAGGGGAAGAGCGCCGCCGAAGTCCGGGCGATCCTCAACCTCTCCAAGCCGATCATCGCGCGGATGACGGCGCGCTTCGAGGCGCTGCGCGTCTCGATCGCCGCGGTGCTGACGGCAGCGCAGAAGGCGTGGATCGCCTCGCACTCGGTCATCGCGCCGCCGCCGGGATGGGTCGGTCCGGTGGGTCCGGCGACGACGCCGTAACAGTGCTCGCGCAGCAACGTGAAAGGCCGCGACGATGTCGCGGCCTTTCGTTTTTGCGGACCCGGGGCCGCAATGCATCGACTCGGCGTGCAACGAAATGGTGATGGCGCCACGTCGTCGCGGGCGACTTTCCCACCATGCGACTCCCGAACGCCATCCATGCGATCGTCGACGAATCGAGGATCCGCCACTACCTCCTCGCCCCCCATCATCCGCTCGGCGCTCTCAAGTCGCGCTACTTCCAGCGACTCGGCTTCACCGCCGAGGAGTGGGACCTGCTCCCGTATGCGCTCATCCGTCATGCGCGACGCGGGGTCGCCGAACCCACCGACTTCTCGCCGTATGGTATCAAGTTCGAGGTCCGTGGTATCCTTCACGGGACGCGCGGACGACTCGGTCCGATCGTCTCGGTGTGGGTCTATCGCACCGATGAATACGTCCCGCGATTCGTCACCGCCTACGCTGGGAGACGTCGATGACCTTCGGTGAGCTCGACCCCGTGGTCCTGTTGGAGCCGATCCCGTCGCACCGGCTGCGCGGCGGCGACATCGGGACCGTGGTGCACCGGCACTCGGACGATTGTGTCGAAGTGGAGTTCCTCGACGCCGACGGCGGCACGCAGGCGGTGGTGCGCGTGTCCTCCGATCAGCTGCGCCGCGCGCGCGCCGCCGAGCTCGGCGCACGCGCATGACCTACCCCACCACGCTCGAGACCGAGCGCCTCCTCCTCCGCCCGATCGCCCGCGCGGACCTCGACTTCTACGCCCATATCCACGCCGACGCCGATGTGGCGCGCTTCATCGGCACGGGGCTCCCGCGGAGTCGCGACGAATCGGCCAAGTTCATCGAGACGACGCTGGCGAGCTACGAGCGCTACGGCCGCGGCCAACTCGCGGTCGTCCGCAAAGCCGACGGCGCCCTGATCGGCCGTGCGGGGTTGGCCCGCCTGGAACTCCGCGCCTCCCCCGAGGGTCCCGTGGCGCGGAAGGGGTGGTACATGCTCGGCGCCGTCCCCGACGGCGAGCCCGACACCATCACCGACGAACTCGGCTACACCTTCGACCGCGCGGCGTGGGGACAGGGCTATGCCCGCGAGGCGGCCGCCGCCATCTGGCAGCATTCGCGCGAGGGGCTCGGCATCCGCCCGGTGTCGCTGATCCACCCCGAGAACGCCCGGTCGCTCAAGCTCGCGCGGTCGTTCGGCGTCGAATTCGTCGATCAGGTGTATGCCATGGGGCGGGTGTTCGATCTGTTCCAATGGCCTGAACGACCTCTGGACCTCTCTGCCCGCTGAGGGGTTATCTTCCCTCGCATCAACGGCGCGCCGGCGTGCAGGGCACGACCGCGCGGCCTCACACTCCCCCCTGACTTCGCAGGAGATTCCATGCGCAGCATCACCAAGTCGCTGTTCGCGTTCGCCGCGGTGGCGATCGTCGCCGGCACCATGCAGGCCCAGACCATGACCGAGACCGGGAAGGGCGGCGGTGGCAGCCCTCACGTGAAGGTGACGCAGACCGTCGCCGGCGCGACCCTCGTCCTCGAATACGGCCGCCCGTCGCTCAAGGGACGCGCCGAAGCCACGCTGATGCCGGCGGGCAAGCCGTGGCGCACCGGCGCCGACCAGGCGACGCTGATCACCACCGACAAGACGCTCAAGTTCGGCACGGTCACGCTCGCCCCGGGGAGCTACACGATCAACACCGAGCCCGGCGAGAAGGGGTGGACGCTGATCCTCGGCAAGCTCGACAAGCCCGGCCAGTGGGGGATCCCCTATCCGGCCGCGCTCGAACTCGGCCGCACCCCGATGGCGCTCGGCAAGACCAAGGCGCCGGTGGAGCAGCTCACGATCTCGATCGACCCGAGCGCCGCGGGCGGCACGCTGCGCGTGGAGTGGGGGACGGTGAGCGCGACGGCGGCGTTCACGGTGGCGAAGTAAGGGACAGCTGCTGAACGGAAAGGGCCCCTGCTCGGTGAGCAGGGGCCCTCTTTCGTTCGGGGCACTGCGCTACTTCGCCGCCCCGGGGAACGCGGGAAGCTTGGCCACGTCGCGTTGATCGTGCTGGATGATGATGGTCGCCTTGAGGTTCTTGGCGATCTGCTTGAAGCGGTCCATCGAGGCGAGCGAGGCCGCACGATCGGTGTTGAAGGTCGGCACGCCGCTGCTCTCGAGATTCTCCTGGAAGTGCGCGACATCGCCGGTGATGAGGAAGTTCCCGGCATCCTTGAGACGCACGAGGAGACTGTGATGCCCAGGGGTGTGCCCCGGGGTGTTGAGCACCACCACGGTTCCGTCGCCGAACACGTCCTTGTCGGCGGCGAGCGGCTCGACCTTGCCGCCGTTCTTGATCCACGGCGCGAAATTGGCAGCGCTCGAAGCAGCGGCCGACTTGGGATCGTTCAGCGCATCCCAGTCGCCCTTGCCGATGAGCAGCGTGGCCTGCGGGAGCGTGCCCACCTGTCCCACGTGGTCGCCGTGGTAGTGGCTGATGGCCACGAACTTCACCTGCGCCGGCGCGACCTTGAGCTGCGCGAGCAGGTCGGTGATCGCGGTCTTCGGCGCGGTGGGCGCGGTGCCCATCGGGAAGCCGGTGTCCCAGACGAGATATTCGTCGCCGTGGCGGATCAGATAGCAGCTGTAGGTGAGCTGGACCTTGAGCCCGCTGAAGGCATAGCTGTCGGAGAAGCGAAGCCCGACGTCGGTAGGTGCAGCGTTGGTGCCGCAGTCGAGGCGGGTGAGGGTCACGACCGGGGCGGCCTGCGCGGCCTGTGCGCGGAGCGCAGCGGGGGCGAGTGCCAGGGCGAGCGCGAGCAGACGGGCGACGGAAAGTCGGGGTGTCACGGGAGCTCCTGCGAAGAGAATCTCGGAAGGCGATCGGGGGAAGATGCGTGCGAGGCGGAGCCGGGGCAACGGACGACCGAAGTCGAGAATGAATCGATGCGACGACGCGGAAAATGGTTGTGCTGGCGTGGTCGGGCGAATCCAATGTCCAGCATGCGAAACGAATCCTCCGCTCGGGCGCCGCTCCAATCCTTGCTGACCGAGCTCGCGATTGACCGTTCCGATCAATGTGCGCATACTTCTTGTGACTCTATGCGCATGGATGATCCGATGAGCGGTCCGGCGAAGAAACCGAAGAATCTCCTGCTCCCGCCCCAAGCGATCGAGCGCGGAGAGCGATACAGTGCGGAGCACGACACGAACGTCTCGCGCCTCGTGGCGGATTTCCTGATGGCGCTTCCCGTCGGCCGTGACACCGAACCGCTGTCGCCCATCGTGCGGAGACTGCGCGGCGTGGCCGCGGGACGCCGTGTCGATCGAGAGAACTATCTCCGGCATCTTGGCAAGAAATACGGGGTTCGATGAAGCCGCGGCCTGCACCGCTGGTACTGCTCGACACGAACGTGCTGCTCGACCTCCTGCTGGCGCGGGATCCCTGGGCCGACGATGCAGCGCGGATCCTGGAGTTGATCCATCGTGGCTCCGCGAGAGGTGCGATCGCCGCCCATGCGATCACCACCCTGCACTACCTCGTGCGCCGCGCAGCGGATGGCCGAAGCGCCGCAACCGCGATCTCGGACCTGCTGGCGCTGCTTGCCGTGGTTCCGCTGGAGGGCGCGGACTTCTCTCGGGCCTTGGCCCTCGGGCTTACGGACTATGAAGATGCGGTCCACGTTGCAGCCGCCCTGAAGTGCGGCGCGGATTTCCTCGTCACCCGGAACCAGAAGGACTTCAAGGGCTCACCCGTCGCGGTGCGATCGCCGAGTGAGATCCGGGCGCTTCTCGCGGGTCGCAAGTGAGGGAGGCGACACCGGCGAGCACGCGAGTTCCCGGTCCGCCCTCCCGTCCCACCCTCGGCCCCCACATCTTTCCTCATGGCCGAGCCCGCCCCCGTGATCCCAGCACCCGCCGATCCGTCCCCCATGGGGACATGGCGCGTGTTGCTGGCCGAGGATGACCCGGTCTCCCGCCTCTTCACGCAGCGGCTGCTCGAGAACGCCGGCTATGAAGTCGTGGCGGTCACCAATGGCCGCCAGGCGCTCGAAGCGCTGAGCACGCAGTTCTGTCCGATCCTGCTCACCGATTGGGAGATGCCCGAGCTCGACGGCTTGGGCCTCGTGCGCGCGGTGCGGGATGGGAACTGGCCAGGGTACGTCTTCACGGTGCTCCTCACCGGACGCGACAGTCGGGAGTCGGTGCTCGCCGGGCTCGACGCCGGCGCGGACGACTATCTCACCAAACCGGTCGATCAGGCCGAGTTGCTCGCGCGGATGAAGTCAGGGCGCCGGATCGCCGATCTCGAGCAGCGGTTGCGGGCGGCGGAGCAGACGGCGACGCGTCTTTCGCTCACCGACTCGTTGACCGGGCTCCCCAATCGTCGGTTCCTCGATCAGAAGCTCGCCGACGAGCTCGAGCGCGCGCGTCGGTTCGGGCATCCGCTCTCGCTGGCCATCGCCGACCTGGACCACTTCAAGCTGGTGAACGATGCGCACGGGCACGCCGTGGGCGATCGGGTGCTGCGGGCCTTCGGTCAACTGCTCACCGATCTCGTGCGCCGCCAGGTGGACTGGGCGGTGCGCTACGGTGGCGAGGAGTTCCTGATCGTGCTCCCCGAGACGGCGCACGATGGCGCGCTGATCGTGTCGGAGAAGCTCCGCGCGGCCACGGAGGCGCTGCGGATCGAGGTGGGCGGCGTGGCGATCCCGATCACCGCGAGCTTCGGCGTCGCGACGGTACGCCCGACCTCGGCGAGTCCGGTGGATCCGGCCTCGCTGATCGCGGTGGCGGATCAGCGGTTGTACGAGAGCAAGCGAGGGGGAAGGAATCGGGTGACGGGGGACTGACCCACGAGCGGCGCGCTGTGGCGCCACATAGCTTTCCGCGCTCGCTGCCGTGCTCCCCATACCCACGCCCCCATGCGCAAGCGCATCATCCGTCTGGCTGTCGCGTTCACCGTGCTCTCGAACGCTGCCGCCGCGCAGACCCCCGCGATGACGAGGGCGTACGCGAAGCCCGCGAGCGCTCCGCGGCCGGCGACCACCTGCACGCTCGTCGCCGCGGACGGCGGGGCGATCACCGACCTCACGCCGCGCTCCCCTACGGGGCGTGTCTCCTTCTGGACCGACTTCACGGCAACGTGCGACTACACCGGGAGCGTGCAGACCTTCACGATCCCGGCCGGTGCGGATCATGACCCGCTCGTGGTGCAGGCGTATGGAGCGGCGGGCGGGCGGATCGTGTACGGACCGATGGCCGAGGGACAGCGCTTCGACACGACGCAGGGCGGACGCGGCGCAGGAGTGCGTGCGGTGCTCGATCTGCCGCCGGGAACGGCGCTGCAGATCCGTGTCGGGGGTGCGGGGGGAGCGTCGGGCGAGGGAGGTGCAGGCGGCTACAACGGCGGCGGGCGCGGCGGCGTCACGAACTTCGCGTCCCCTGGTGGCGGCGGCGCGAGCGACATGCGTGTCGCGCCCTTCGGGGAGGCGGATCGCATCCTGGTCGCCGGCGGCGGCGGGGGCGGCACGGTCGGCGCAATGCGTGGGCAGATGGCCGCCTATGCCGGCGGAGCGGGCGGGTTCGAGGGCGCGCCTGCTGCAGCGGGCCCGCATAGCATGTCGGCGGCGGACTATCCGGATTGCATCGCGGCACACGTGGGCGGATACGGGGGGACGCAGACAGCGCCGGGCGCCGGCGGGCAGGCGGAGCGTTGCTACAGCCAGAACAGAACCGGTCCCGCCGGGATCGGTGGCGCGGGCGGGACGACGGACGAGAAGTACCGCATGTCCGGTTCGGGCGGCGGCGGCGGGTGGTTCGGCGGTGGCGCGGGCGCCTTCCCCAATCAGGGAGGAGGCGGCGGCGGGTCGAGCCACGTCACGGGCGACGCGAACGCGCAGTTCACGTCGGGGGCGCGGGACGGGCACGGGCAGATCGTGCTGCAGTACCGCGTGTACACGAAGCGCGTGGAGTGCCAGAATCGGTCGGCCAAGACGTTGACGCGAACGCGCGAAGGGCCGCCCGATCCCACGGTGGTGTGTCAGTGGCCGGGGAAATAGGCAGACCGCGACGGCCAGTCGGTATTGCCGTGGATCCGGCGCTCGCGGTCGTTGACCGGTCTAGCGCCACTCCTTGATGGGCTTCGTCGATTCGAACCAGTTCCTGACCCACCACGGGATCAACTGAACCTGCATCGGCGTCAGGATTCCGCCGAGCTTGGCTTTCAGATCCATCCGCGTCATTTCGAGGACATCCGCCTTCGTGTTCTCCTGGATCTTCAGCGCAAGATCCGCGTCGAAGTCCGCAGGCATCTCCGCGAAACGCTTGGCCAGCACATGCCAGACGCTATCCGCCCGCGTTGTCCACGACTCGTGCGCCTCGAGAAGTCCGCGCGACTGCGTTGTCGTAAGAAAGAGCGAATCGCTGAGGTCTAGCACATCCTGATATGGGCTGGTGACGTTCGTGCGATAGCGCCAGAACAGTTTCTCTTCGGTGACGCGGATTCCCGAACCGCCGTTCCGCCCCGGGCGCAGAGCTCGCTCCATCTCCTGCACATCGTAGCCCTGGGCGAGGTTCATCTGGAATGCGAGGACTACGCGCAGAGGACTCACACTCGTCGCGACCCCGCGACGAGCATCGCCGAACGCAGGGTTCACCGCGTATGTGAACGTCTTTGCCGCGCTGTTGAAACTCGTGGGTACCAAGAGCACGGGGTCGGCTCCGAGCGAGGTTCCCCATCCGCGCAGCGTCTCGCCATTCAGCATGTGATCCAGACCTCCAAGGACGTTCGTGACCGTCAGTGAAAGGTCTCGAATCCTTGGGAATCGCTTGGAGATCGTTGGTCCCATCGACAGCCGCACATTGAGATCGCCGCTCCAGCCACCTCTGCAGCTGTTGCGAGCCGCGATCGAGCCGAACTGTCGCTCCACGCATCGCCGGACTTCGGGACTCACACGGCCGAGGACGGTTCGCAGGTCGCGCGCGAACGACGCGTCTGTCACCGTTGCGGGATCGGACAGAAATGCCGGGTCATTCACGCGACCATCGCCATTCACATCGCCGCCGACCAGGGGGGTGAAGGGCAGCCCCGAGCCCCAACGCATCCACAGCTCGGTGTTGATCCAATTGCCGCGCACATTCCCACGAGCGATGAGCGCGTGCTTCTGCTCCAGATCGCTGCGCCCCCACGTAATGTCCGTCGGAGCGTTTGAGACCACCCCGTCGAAGCCGCGCTGCTGGGCGCGAATGTCGCTGTAGGTGTAAGCGAGCTCCAGGAAGATCGGGTGCGCCTTGCTCCCCCGGAGGAACCGCTGAACGGACGCCGTGAACTGTACCGCGCGTGAACGCAGGTCGCTCTGGTACGTCTGCACTGAACCGAAGGCGGGATTGACGCGAGCGCGGCCCGCCGGAACACTGCCCGAAACTGCGACGATGTCAGTCGCTGGCACGTAGACTGCGCGCCCCTCGTCGGCGGTTCTGAAGGCGACGATATTTGCAAAGTTGCGGTCCAGAATCCCGGTCTGTGACTCGTTCAGCGACAGAGCACCGTCCAACGAGACGTTCCAGCCGATACCTCCAACCGCCCAATTCAAATTGCCGCGCCAGCTTCGAGGTGCCCGAAATCCGCGAGCAAGCGCGATCACCTGTGGAGCGGCATCGCTGAGCACACCCCCGCCCCCGCCCGCGCAGCTCGTCGGTGCCGATGCCGCACCGGTCACATAACGTGTCCAGTCCGGAGTTGGGGTAGCCGCATCCAGGCAGCTTAGCCTTAGCGACGCCGCGGTCAGTCCGGTGTTCGCATACGCCGTTGAAGCAAGCTCGTATGGCAGTCCGCTGACGAATTGGCCGATTCCACCGCGCAGCACGAAGGTTGCTGGCACGTTGACCTGCGCGTACTCCGTCCACATTTGCGCTGCGCTGCCTCCTTTCGTCTTGAACTGCCAAGTGAACGCAAGACGCGGGCTGATGGCAACGTGCGACGGAAGCGCGTCGGTTCCGACCCCGAAGGCGGACGCAACCGCGGAGTTCGAGGCCGGACCATCGACGAACTTCCCGCCGTCCAGCCGAATGCCGTACTGCAACGTGAGTCGCGTGGCCGGACGCCACCGATCGCTGAATGAAAGCGCCCCGGTCCATGCGCTCGAGCGTCGCTCTGTGCTCCGAAGCGTGAGGGCGTAGCCACTCGGCCTGTTTGCCGAGAATTCGGCCAAAGAGTTGTATTGGAAGGTCCCGGTCGACCCGCTCCCGTTACGTTCCTCACGGCTATCGAACCGGATATCGAGAGTCCCCTTGAACCGATGCGTAGGCGCGCGCTCCAGATAGAACCGGATGTCCGTTCGCGATTGCCAGGTACTCTGCCGAGCGAATGACGCGCCGTCCCCTGATCCGCCGATCCCGATCGTTGAGACACTGCGCGCACCGGTGGAATCCACGGAGGTGATCCGGATGTTGGCTGCCGGCAAGGTCGAGAGCGGAGTTGTACGTTGCTCAGCTGCGCTATAACCGGCGTTGGTCTCCAGAAGGACGTTCCGCTTGAGGTACCACGTCCCGAACAACTGAAGTCCGGTATTGTTGGAGGTGCTCCTTGCTCCAGCGGTCGTGAAGCGCATCGTCCCAGGTTGCTGCATCGACGAGGAGCTAGAGCCGATCGCGAGAATGCCGACAGAGCTCGCGGCGTCCCGCCCGTTGTCGTAGTTCCACTCGGACGTATTGAGACGCAAGACCCCAGTCACTTGTTGTGTCGCTGGGTCGAGTGAAGAGGCGTGAGCGAGTTCGGGGATCCCCAACGACGTCAATGTCATCCGGAGCTTGTTGACGGAATCCGCCGAGAGGTTGAGTCGCGACAGCGCACTCGCCGGAACTGCCGACAGCGTCACAAGTGGATCGGCGCGAAAGCTCGCATCGACGCCGCCATTGTAACGCGCTAGGTATGCGGCGAACGGCCCTTCGCCGCCCACCGCGAGTTGTTCTGTGACGCGGGAGCCGCGTCGCTGGATTCCGAGCGGATCACCACCTCCGAACCCGCTTCCATCTGCGGTGAGGCCGATCGTTCGACCGATATCGAGACTGCCGCCACTTATCAGGACCGACTGTTCGAGTCCGCTGAAGTTGCCAGCCGATGGATCGTACACACCACTGGCCGCCCCGATCGTCCGCCGCGCGCCGCTCGGGATCGAACCGCCGTTCATCGCCATGCCGTTCAACACGGTCGAGTTGCCCGACGACGGTACGCCGCCCACGCTCAGCCCACCATTCACCGAGGTGATCCCTGGCAACGTACCGAGCATGGTCGTGAGATCGGTCCGACCTGTACCCGGCACCGACGCGAAGACGCCGAAGAGTTGTTGGTCGTTTCCGCCGACGCGGGTCCCAATCGTTGCGTCGTCTCCACCTCGACTCGGCTGGGGTACCGCCGCGACCACCTTCACGGCATTCAGCGCTTGTACCGTCCTCCGGACAAGCGCGACATCCAGGGCGATCACCGTGTCCCGCGGCGCGGTAAGGGTGATCCGCCTGCGGTACGGGACCATCGACGCCGCGGCTGGCGCCGCCACGTACACGAGATAGTCCCCCGTCGCCTCCGTGATCTCGACGCGGTACAGCCCAGCGGAATCCGAGGTGGCCTGGAATATCTTTCGGTCCGGCCCGCGCGTCACGATCACATCTGCGCCCGCGACCGGTGTCTTCCCACTGTCGGCCGTCACTCGCCCTTGGATCCGGTGCACCGGCCCCTGAGCTGATACCGCATCAACCGGAGTGATCGACAGCGCCAGCCCGGTGGCGATCAGTATCAAGAAACGTGGGCCGACCGGAGGGGATCCGCGCATCCCCCAAAATGAAGCAGCCCCCCTCGCGTCCGCGAGGGGGGCTGTCGCAAATCCGCCGACTTCCGTCAGTGCGCGTGCTTCTTCTTCGGTTCCTTCGGCACCATGTACTCCTCGGTGTTCGGACGCACCGGGATATCGAACAACCCCGTGATCTTGATGCGCCAATCGTCGAGGATCTCATAGATCGTCGGGATCACGAGCAGCGTCAGGAAGGTGCTCGTGATCACGCCACCGATGATCGCGCGGCCGAGCGGAGCGCGGAAGTCCGCACCCTCACCGTTGCCGAGCGCCACCGGGATCATGCCGGCCACCAGCGCCAGCGTGGTCATCATGATCGGACGCAGACGCACACGCCCCGCCTCGATGATCGCGTCCTCACGCGCCAATCCGTTCTCCTGCCCCCATTTCGCGAAGTCGATCAGCAGGATCGCGTTCTTGGCCACGATCCCCATCAGCAGGATCACGCCGATCATCGACATGATGTTCAGCGTCCCTCCGGTGAGGATGAGCGCGAGCACCACGCCGATCAGCGAGAGCGGCAACGACACCATGATCGCGATCGGCTCGAGGAAGCTGCCGAACTGCATCACGAGGATCAGGTACATCAGCAGCACTGCCACGCCGAGCGCGGCGAAGATGCGGCCGAACACCTCCTGCTGGTCCTTCACTTCGCCACCGGCCGTGATGCGATAGCCGGGAGGAAGCGGCAGATCCTTGAGCGCCTTCATGATGTCGGTGTTCACCTCACCGATGCTGCGTCCCTGCGTGTTGGCCTCCACCACCACCACGTTGTCGCGATCCAGATGCGAGATGAGCGCGGGGCCGAGCCCCTGCTTCACCGTCGCGATCTGCCCGAGCGGCATCACCGTACTGCGCGTGCCGTTCTGACCGCCGACGAGGATCGGGAGCCGTTCGATGTCGGCCTGCTTGGTGCGTGCATCCGGCGCCAACCGCACGCGGACCTTGCGGTTCTCGCCCGCCGGATCGACCCAGTCGCCGGCATCCACACCGGCGAAGGCGGGACGCAGGGCCTGCGCGATCTGCCCCACCGTCACCCCCATCGAACCGGCGAGCGGACGGTTCAGCGAGATCTCGAGTTCCGGCTTCTGCCCCTTGGTGCTGAGACCGATGTCCACCGTGTTCGGGACCTTCGCCACCAACTTCATGGCACTGTCCGCGAGCGCACCCAACACGCGCGAGTCCTTGCCGCGCATCTCGACCTGGATCTGCTTGCGTCCACCGCCGAAGCCGCTGGTGTACACGTACACCTTGGCACCGCCGATCTTGGCCACATCGGCGCGGAGCCGCGCGCCGAACTCGTTCTGCGACACGTTGCGCGTGGCCTTGGGCTGCATGCGCACATAGATGTTGCCCAGGTCCACCGAGCCGAGCGCGGCGCTCGGATCCTGCCCCGCTCCGCTCCCGCCGATCGTCGCGAAGCTGTAGTTCACGAGATCCTTGTGCGCGAGGGCGGCCTGCGCGGCCTCCATCGTCTTGAGACGCGTGTACTCGAGGTTCGACCCCGGCGGGGTCTGCACCTGCATCGTCACCTCACTGCGATCGCTGTCCGGCACGAAGCCGAACCCGCCGTACTTGGCCTGCAGCACGATCGCCCCGATGAACGAGAGCGTCGCCAGCGCCACCATGCTCCAGCGATGCCGCAGCGCCCAGCGGATGACGTGCGTGTACTTCTCGCTCATCCGGTCGAACCAGGCGTTGAACTTCTCGAGCTGGCGCGAGATCCAGTTGCCGTGCTGCCCTTCCTCCTTCTCCGGGTCCGGCCAGTACGCCGAGAGCATCGGGTCGAGCGAGAACGACACGAACAACGACACCAGCACCGCCATCGCGATCGTGAGCGCGAACGGCTTGAACCACTGCCCGGCCGTGCCGTACATGAAGGCGATCGGCACGAACACCGCGACGATCGAGAAGGTCGTGGCCGCCACGGCCATGCCGATCTCGTCCGTCCCTTCGTGCGACGCCCGGAAATGGTCCTTCCCCATCTCGATGTGGCGCACGATGTTCTCGCGCACCACGATGGCGTCGTCGATCAATATGCCGATGGCGAGCGAGAGCCCGAGCAGCGACATCGTGTTCAGCGTGAAGTCGAACGCGTACACGGCGATGAAGCTCGCCATCACCGACACCGGCAGCGCCAACCCGGTGATGACGGTCGAGCGCCACGAGTTCAGGAAGAGGAACACCACCAGCACGGTCAGGAGCGCGCCCTCGATCAGCGTCTCCTCCACGTTGGCCACCGAGCGTTCCACCCGGTCGCCGGCGTTCTGGATGAGGTCGAGCTTCACCCCCGGCGGCAGCGTCGGACGCAACGCCTCGACCTTCGCCAGCACCTTGGCGCTCACCTGCGACGTGCTGTACCCCTTCGACTTCTTGATCAGGATGCCGACGGCATCGCTCTGCTGTCCGGTCTGGCTCTGCCCGTACACGGCGGCCGAGCGCGGTTCCGCCGTCCCGTCGCGCGCGGTGGCGACCTCACCCAAGCGGATCGTCCGGCCGCCGCGCTGGTCCACCACGAGGTTCATGAAGTCCGCCGGCGACTCGAGCTTGCCGCGCAGACGGATCGAGCGCTCATCGAGGTTGCCGTTGATGCGTCCCACCGGCACCGCGAGGTTCTGCTGCTGGAGCGACTGCACGAGCTGACCGACGCTGATCCCCGCCGCCTGCATGGCGTCGGGCTTGATCTCCACCGTCAGTTCGCGCTCCACGCCACCGACCACCGTGGCCTCGGCCACGCCGGCGATCCCGCGGAGTTCCTTCGTGATCCCCGGGTCGGCGAGCCGCGTGAGACTCGGCGCGTCGATCGTCGAGGAGTTGAGCGAGAGCTGCACGATCGGCTGATCGCCCGGATCGAAGCGCGAGAGCACCGGCTCCTTCATTTCGGGCGGGAGCTGGTCGCGGATCGAGCTGATCTTGTCGCGGATGTCCTGGCTCGCCTGCTGGATGTCCTTCTCGAAGACGAAGAACACCGTGACGTTGCCGAAGCCGTCCTGGGCGCTGCCGTTGATGCGGTCCACGCCGCTGATCCCGCTGACCGCTTCCTCCACGCGGTCGAGCACTTCGCGCTCGACGACGTCAGGGGCCGCGCCCGGATACGGGATGGCGACGTTGATGATCGGCTGCTGCACGTCCGGGAACTCGTCCGTCTGCAGCTGCGCGAGGGAGAACACGCCGAACACCACCAGCGCCACCATCGAGACGATGGTGACGATGGGGCGCTTGATGGCGAAATCCGAGATGAACACCTGTGCCTCCTAGTTCTTCGCGGACGGCTTGTCCGACGGCGCGTTGACCTTCACCGGCGCGCCGACCGTGATCCCCTGCGCGCGTCCCACCAGCACCGTGTCGCCCTTGGCGAGCCCGGTGAGCACTTCCACGTTCTCCGTCTCATCATCACGGGCGCCGATCGTCACCTCGACCTTCTCGGCCTTCCC